>CAMDDW010000014.1:0-57012 GCA_945893185.1 Akkermansia muciniphila
AGCCCCGCGGCCTGAACCTCCAACCGAAGCAGTTCTCCCTTTTGACACGAAATCCGGTAGCGATCTTCGTCGCCCGGACGGTTGAGATCGCCGGAAACAGCCGAGGGAATCCCCAACGCCTGCGCCGCGGCCGCCAAGTCATTGGGTTCAATTTCCACCCACTCCCTTCCCTCGCCCACCGGCAACTCCAAGGGCACCGCACGGCCGGGGATCCGAAGGGAGTGAGAGACGACGCCCGGCGCAACAGCCGAAGCAGGCACCTCAATTGCTTCGGACGAGATGGAGGAGGACCCCCAATCACCCCAACTCACCCGGGTGTCTGTGGTACGACTGACCCCCAGTGGCCACGCATGCCGAGCCACGGGATCGGTGGTGATATGAAGACGGTACACTCCCTTAGGACTCCCGCTAAAGCGCAGATCCGAATCGGCTGGATAGGCAAAGCCAAACACTTGGAGCACATAGGTTTCGCTAGCTTCAGCCCGCCACGCCAAGAGCGGGTCCAGTGAGCGCACCTCATCATGATTCCAAGCCACCTGCACGCCGCGGGAATCCAACAACCGCAGCACCGGATCTAGCGGCGACTGGAGGGTGTAGGCTTCCAACCGAGCTACAAGGGTCTGACCGGCGCGGAGGTTCACCGCATAGCTGTCCACGTCGCCGTTCTTCTCGAGACGCCCAGTGACCTCGGCCGGGAAGCGAGTCAATGCCTGGGCCGAGGGCACCGCATCGTTGGGCTCCACCTCGGCCTGTTGTGGCCGCTGCGAAAAGATGATAAAGCGGGGCTCACTCACTCCTTCCGGTGAAAAGGCCCGAATCACCCGAGGACCGACGGGGGCTTCCGGAGCGACACGGACACGGATGACACCGTTGTTGGTGGTGGGTTCCCAGGTCACCCCGGGAATGTCCAAATCGAGCCGGGTGGGCCAGGGATCGAATTTACCCACCAAAGTGACCGACTGAGTGGTCCCGATCTGGATCGCCGCGGGGAAGATTTGATCCAAGACCGGGACTGCGGCCCGAAGCCCGCCGAAGGTCATCAGAAACACCATCACCCTCGCCACCCAGGATCGACTCCTGCTCATCCCCAAAAACCTCACGTGGTAAAGATCTCACGGATGCGGCGCCCATTGTTCACCAACTGCACCGGCCGGCCGGTGTTGGTGTGGAGCACCTGGTTAGGATCGATCCCCATCTTCCAATAAAGGGAGGCGGCAAAGTCTTCGGGCCGATACACGGCCTCCGAGGCGGCGTAGCCCTTGGCATCGGTGGCACCCACCACTGCGCCCCGAGGGCAACCGCCGCCAGCCATGAGGATGGACATCGCATGAGGCCAATGGTCGCGCCCAGCATCCTTGTTCACCTTGGGGGTGCGACCAAACTCGCCCAGCAAAACCACCATGGTGGAATCGAGCAAGCCCCGTTGGTCCAGATCCCGAATGAGCGCGGCCACCCCGCGGTCCATGTTGCGGACCGAATCGCCCTTGTACGCTTCAAAGAGCTTGGTGTGGTGATCCCATCCGCCGGAGTTGACGGTGACCCAAGACACCCCGACCTCTACCAATCGGCGAGCCATCAGGAGTCGCTGGCCAAAGTCATTTCGGCCGTATTCGTCTCGAACCTTTTTGTCCTCACGCGACAAATCAAATGCCGCCTGAGCCGGACTCGAGAGCACTAAATTAACGCTTTGCTGGAGGTACTGATCGAAGGTGACTGCCGGATCGTCGGCCAGGCGATCGGCATAGCGGGCCATCGAGTCGAGCGCTCCGCGCAATTCACGCCGACTGGTCGCCCGCCCCTCGCTTATCTCCGACGGCAGCACTACGTCGCGCACCTTGAAGTCGGCCGAGTTGGGCTGGCCATCGATCACGAAGGCCGAGTGCTTGCCACCCAAGAAATTGGGACCGCCGCTGCGGGTCACCGAGGGTATAGACACGTAGGGCGGCAAACCTTGTCGCTGCCCACGTTGCCAGGAAACCACCGACCCGAACGAAGGATGAAAAGTCACATAGGCTCCGCAAGCCACGGGCACCGGCGTCGGGGAACCGGTCATCAGGTAATGGTTGCCACCGCCGTGATTGGGGTCTTTGTGGCAGACCGATCGGATCACCGTGGCTTTGTCGGCCACCTTGGCCAACTCGGGCACCGCCTCACTGAAGCGGATCCCCGGCACCGACGTGGCAATGTCCTGAAAAATCCCACGAATGTCCGAGGGGGCCCCGGGTTTGGGATCAAAACTCTCGTAATGGGATGGGCCGCCATCGAGCCAGATGAGGATGCAGTTGACCGGTTTTTGGCCAGAAGCCGCACCCGGCGGGATGGCTTTTTTTAGGACCGACTTGGCGGCCGAGGCTGTGGCCGCCTCGAGTCGCAACAAGTCGCCGAAGCCCGCACCCAGCAAGCCTCCCATCCCCAGTTGGATGAAATCCCGGCGGGGCATTCCAGCGCAGTTTCCAGAGGTCGGTTTCATTTCAATGGTTCAGCACGAATTCAGGAGAGTTGAGCAGCGCCCAGAAGACATCCTCCACCGCTGTATTGCGGGTGGCTCCCGGAGCAGAAAACGCACGCAAAGCAGCCTGAAACTCCGGTTCTGCGGGCAGGCGATTGAGCAGGAGGAGGTACAGTTCACCGACGAGGTCGGATTGGCTCCGGTCGCTGTTGGCTAGTTGACGGACCCGGCCTTTCGGATCGCTGAGCTTCCCCTGCAGAATCTTGGAATTCATCAGGTGCAGAGTTTGTACAACGCTCAACTGGGCATCGCGCTCACAGGGACAATCGCTGCTGGAGTTGGGACGACCAAAGGCGTCCAGGAAATGCGACGCGATCTTGTAACTCCAAGTCTGCATGGCACGACCACCCGGCGGGACCGCAGAAAAGGTCTCAGGAACCCCAGTGACATCGCTCACCGCATCCACCAGCACTTCGGCGGGCAGTCTCCGTCGGTAAGACCTAGAGAACTGACGGGTGTCCCCCAGATTGGTGGCATTAGGCACCGAACTCAGTTGGTAGGTACGCGAAGCCATGATCGTCCGAAGGAGATGCTTCAGGTCGTAATCATGGGCGGCAAAATCCACGGTCAAGGCGTCTAGCAAGGCTGGGTTCACACACGGATTGGAACTGCGGAAATCATCCACCGGATGAACCAGACCCCGTCCAAAAAAATGACCCCACACTCGGTTCACCGCCGCCTTGGCAAAGAAGGGATTCTCTGGCGCGGTGAGCCAGTCGGCCAAATGCCGGCGCGGATCCCGAGATTCGGACTTCGGGAGTTCAGGCCCCTCCGGCGGTCGGGGCGTCATCACCACTCCGCTCACCGGGTGCTTCACTTCGCCTCCCGGCGTAAAATAAAAAGTCTCGATGCCTGCGGAGATCGGCGGGGACAAACCCGCCCCCTTCTGCTTCACCGGACCGAAGTAAGCGGCCAGTTGGTAGAAATCGTCCTGACTCCATTTCTCGTTCGGATGGTGGTGGCACTTGGCACATTCAAACCGGGTGCCCAGGAACAACTGGCTGAACTGTGTGGTCAGTTCCGGCGGATCCCGACGGTCGCGGTAAACCACGGCCGGCCCTGCCCGGTGGTTCGACCCTTCGGCCATAAGAATATCTCGAACAAACTGGTCATAAGGCCGATTGGCCCGGAACGCTTCGCGCAACCACTGATCGAGCAGGAATACGCTCTTCACGCCCACCCGATCGGGATTGGGCCGCAAGAGATCGGCCCACTGGTTGGCCCAGTAATCGGCATAGGCCGGATGCTCCAGAATCGTGCTAATGAACCGCTGACGCTTGTCCGGCGAAGGATCAGCCAGGAACGCACGCACCTCTTCCGGCGTGGGTAGGAGGCCAACGGCATCCAGCTTGGCTCGCCGGAGAAATTCCGCATCGGTACAGAGATCGGAAGGCAATAGCCCCAAACGCTGGAACTGCTCCAGCGCCAGGCCATCGATGAAATTGTGGGTGGGAATGGCCGCATAGGCCTTGGGCTTGAGCACCTTGTCGGCCGGCACCATGAGCGAAGAGGCAGCCACCAGCCCCATGTAGCGGGCCACCACCACACCCTGCCCCGTCAGCTTGCCGATGGAAACGCGACCCGTCTCATCCACGCGGGCCAACTCCTTGTCGCTCGAATCGTAGGCGGCCAGACGCGTGACATCGCGGACGCTCCCATCAGAATAACGCGCCTCGACCTTCAGTCGCTGCTGTCCGCCCTTGCGATACCGCCCCTCGGCCGGAAACACCGCAACCGACTGCAGCACGGGCTCATTGGTCAGCGCATAGGGCATGCCCGCACGAATCCAGCGGGTTAGCAGTTGGTGGGTTGAGGATCCCGGCTGAAAACGCTGCCCTCCCTCATGCGGCACCCGTGTCAGGGCCTTGAGGAGGATTAGGCTCTCTTCCGGGGCTGCCGGAAAAACCCGTCGGCTTCGAGCATCCCGGACGATTTCTGCGTAGTCGCTTTGGGGATCGTAGGAGAAGACAGACAATTTAAATCCGCTCTGACCTTCTGGCTTAGAATGGCAACCGCCTGAGGCGCAGCCAGCCTGATTGAGTGCGGGCAACACATCGCGCACAAAGCTTGGCGGCGGCACTTTCGTGGCCACTGTCTGCGGGGTCGTCGGGGTCGTCGCCTCCAAGGCCATACTCACCTCTCCCAAGACCTTGCCTTGCGCATCCCAAATCCGGACCAACCCGTCCAAGTCACCGGCAGCGACCCTCTGACCATCTGGCGTGACCGCCATGCTGAACACCACCGGCAGCAATTGCGCCACCCGTCGATGCTCCGCGGTGGCCGAACTTTGTTCGCCCGTGTGCGACTTGAGCTGAGAATATCGGTCAATCGCCCCGCGATCGGTGGCGGCCCAAACCGAGGCACTGTCGCCCGGCCAAGCCACGGCCGTGATCGCCGCCATGGAATCGCCCAGCGTGACAATCTTCTCGCGGGTAGCGATATCCCAGACCTTGAGCTGCCGGTCGGTCCCACCGCTGACCACCTGGGTGGCATTGGTGTTAAAAGCCGCGGCCAGCACTTGAGAGGTATGACCTTCCAGCACGGCGATCGGTGCCGCCTTGGCCGTATCCCAAACCTTGATGAGCGCGTCACCGCCGGCCGAAAGCAATCGGGAACCATCCCGGCTAAACTCCAGATCAAAGATGGAGTCGGCGTGAGCCTTCCAGGAGCGCTGAATCCGACCGTCCGCCACGCTCACCAACCGCAGATAACCCGGAAGACCGCCCCCTCCGTCACCGAGGGCCAACTGCGACCCATCGGCAGAAAACTCCACACTCATCACCCGCCCCGAAAGGCCATTCACGATTTCCCGCTCGACCGTGAGGGTTTCCGGGTTCCAGAACCGCACCCGTCGGAAAGAACCCGAGGCCAACTGGCGGCCATCCCGGCTCCAGGCCAGTGATTCCACCGGATCCACGGAGCCGACCGACCGCGCCACTCGAGGAAACCCCGGCTTCTGCAAGTCATGGATATCAATCCCACCCATGCGCGCCACCGCCAATCGATGTCCCGCCGGGTCGAGGGCGAGGGCGGCCACCGGTCGGAAGGAGGGGGCGGCCAACTCCAGCGACACCGGCCTCGGAGCAGGCTCGTCACTCAGGACACGGGCATCCCAAGGAAGCCCGAGGCGAATCCAGTCGCGGAGGGTTTGAATTTGTCCGGGAGCTAATTGCTTCCGAGGCGGCATGTGCGGATCGGCTCCCAGGAGGACCACCTCCAGTAGTCGGCTATCCTTCGGCCGTCCCTCGATCACCACCGGACCCTCCTCGCTGCCCTTGAGCACCTGCTCCCGAGTCAGCAACGAAAGTCCGCCCTTTTGCTTGGTCTCACCGTGGCACGAAAAACATTCGTCACGCAGGAGCGTCAGAGCACTCCGCGCCAACGGATCGCCAGGGCTTGCGGAACGGGAGGCCGCAATCGACAGCAACACCGAAGCCCAAAGGGCTGCGAGCCAGAATCCGAGTTGTCTTGGGATGCTGTGGATCACGGGAAAGAGGAGTCTTTTGTATTGAAGCCTCTCCTCCGGCAAAGGCAACCGTCATACCGTCAAAAAAGGGCATCCAACCCGCCTGCTCATCGGGCGGACTGGCTGGCCAAGACCTCGCGCTGTCCCGCCATCACCGGCACCGAAGCCAATGCGCCTCCGGGCCAACGAATTTCCACCGCTTCGACCTTCTGATCTCCGACACCTAAGATTGTCACCGGGTCATCGCAGGACCCATCGCCGGAACCCAGGTGAATCTCCCGCCACGGCCCGAAGCCCGAGGCCGATCTCCATCGCACCCGAGCCCCCACAGCCGTTGGATTGCCCCCGCCGCCGGAAAGGCGAATCCGCAGACCCGGACGCGCCAACACATTGCGCCAGAGCGTCGTCTCGGCGCCATTCTGCCCCACCGCCAAATCCACTCGACCATCCGCATCGTAATCGCAAACCGCAGCCCCCCGACCATCCCCCTGAACGCGGACACCCGAATTTTCTTCCGGGACAAATCCACCCCGACCATCACCCCTCAACCACAGCCCCCGCCCTGCGTCGTAGCGCTCGGCAAAGGGATGGGCCGTGGACAAATTTTGGGAAAGGAATAGGTCTTCGTGTCCGTCCCCATCGAAGTCCGCCACGCAAAGGGAAGTCACCGGGGCGCGCTGAGCGGCCGCCGGCAACGGTTTCACGACAAAGTGCCCTCCCCGATTGAGCAGCAGCACCGAGTCGAGAGTGTCTACCGAGACCGATCGGGCCGCTGGCAACGCATCACCCAAAAGCATCGGCAGGGTGGCCTTGGAAAATGCAGACAAAGAATCCACCCGCTCCCGCACGCTCGGAAAAAGGGCCGCCCACAATCCCATTTCACGTTCCGGGCGGTCGGCCTTGAGCACTGGATCATACCAACTCTCGGCCAAGTCTAGGCCTTGGCCGGAACCGAAGTCGCCATACCACAATCGCCGTGGGGCCGCCGCCGTCGTCATCGCGCTCCCGCGGGTGTTGCTCCCCCAGTTCCCCAGGACTAGGTCCATCCGCCCGTCTTCATCGAAGTCGCCGGCCACCACAGCATTCCAAAGTCCAGAAAGCCGGCCGGACGCGGCTTCGAGGGTCGGAGTCCATTCGGTCAGTCGACCGGAGTCATTCCGGAAAAATTGAGGTGGAGCCCATTCACGGGCGACCACCAGGTCGGGCCAACCATCCCCATTGAGGTCGGTGAAACAGGCGGCCGTCACCAGGCCGAGATTCTCCCAACGTTCCACCGGCGCCAGGCGTCCCTCTTGATTGCGCAACAATAACGAGGGAGCCGCCTCCGGATAACGACCGGCCACGGATCGACCACCCACAAACACCTCCAACGATCCATCCCCGTCCACATCGGCGGCAGCCAAGGGCCCGACGCAAAAGGCCGTGCCCACCAGAATTTCACCGCTGCGTCCCCCGGCCATGTCATACATCCGCAGGGCTCCACCATTGGTCAGACCGTCCTCATAATTGGAGATCCCCGCCAATAGGACTCCATTGATGGGAAGAATCGAGGTGATGTCTCGGCTGGTTATTTTATGAAACGGCGGAGTCTCTCGTGCCTCGAATCCGCCCGATCCATCTTGGATGCGAATGCCAAGCTTGCCACCACGTCCGGCTCCGATGACCAGGTCCGGACGCCCATCCCCATTGAGGTCGGTCCAGCTCAGGCTCGGTCCCAGTTGCGACAGTCGATGCGGCAGGGCCGGCTGACGGCCGAAATCATCAAAGGGCTCATCCTCGTGACGGTGAGCGAGGCGGGCGGTCTGGTCTTGAAACCACGGTGCGGGCGGCTTCACGGAAGAAACCGCCTCGGTCCCGAGGGACTCTTCCTCCGACACTTCGACCCCAGAACCGACCGGAACTTCCTGCCATTCTGAGACTCGTCCCGAGGGCCAGCGAACGCGAAGGCCTGCGGAAGCAGCCTGACCCGTGGCAAAGGAACGCGCCGGCTCATCCCCGCTCAAGTACCGCCCGCCAGCGATGATCTCCTGGGTCTGGTCCGGCAATCCACCGGCACGAAGGGTCACCGAAGCACCAATGCCTCGAGTGTTGGGGGGCTTGCCTTTGAGGCGGATAAGGATTCGCGGAGCGCTCGCGTTATTTCGGTAAAAGGCCGGCGCATCCATGAGGTCGTTCATCACAACGTCCAGGTCCCCGTCCCCGTCGAGATCCCCGATAGCCGCACCCTGCGAAATAGAATCGGTAGTAAAGCCCCAGGCCAGGGAGACGTCCTCGAAGGTGGCATCCCCGCGGTTTCGAAAGGCCACGTTGGGAGTCGATAGCTTGGGAAAGGATCGAACCATCGCGGCAATAGCGGCCGGTGTCTTGAGATCACCACGCCGCTGGGCCTCGGCAATGCGCCGCGCACCGTCCCCGTCCTGGAAATCGCGCCACTGGCCGTTGGGAACTAGCAGGTCCTCGTATCCATCGAGATCTACATCCAGAATCACCGGGCCCCAAGACCATTCACTGGCCTCGACACCCGACTGCCAGGCGACGTCCGCCCAAGTGCCGTCCCCCCGATTGAGCTGCAAAACATTCCGTTGGACCTGAGCCCGATCGACGGATCGGCCGGGCAGTCGCAGCACGGGGGCCATGCCCGCCGTCTGGGTGTGCCGCCAGGCCCGATTGCGGCTGAACATATCGACGGCGAAGAAATCGACATGCCCGTCGCGGTCCAAGTCCCCGAAATCGACTCCCATGGAGAAGGTCGGGTTACTCCGCAGTGCCCAGGACGACAGTTCCCGGAAGCGCAGGGCGTGATCAGGACCCGTCTCGTTCATCCAAATCCGATCCGGGGTGTGCAAGTCATTGCAGACGTACAAGTCGGGTTTTCCATCCCCGTTCATGTCCTGGAAGCGAACGGCCAACCCCCAATCCCGGGGTGGCGCTGACAGAGCTTTGCCCGAGACGTTCAAAAAGCCCCCTCCGATCCAGGAGACCGGAACAAAACGGCCTCGCCCGTTGTTGAGGAAAAGTACGTCTTCCTCCCCCATTTCGACCACCTCCCCACCGGCGCGGATCTCAAAGCGATTGGTGAGATCCAATGCGGTCGCCGGGCGCCCATTGACCGCCACTACCACCGTGCCGGCTTCGGTTTGCCGGAGTTGGTATCGGGTGTTGGGTTGATCGAGGACGGTGGTCGGGCGGAAGTTCGACACGTAGAGATCCAAATCCCCATCGCCATCCGCGTCGGCCAAGGCCATCGAGGTGGCACCACTGCGCGAGCGCAACCCGGCCGCGTCGGTGGCTTCCTCAAAACGGCCCTTGCCGTCATTGAGCCAGAGGCGGGTGCCGCCCCCCAACTGATTGACCAGCAAGTCCGAATCCCCGTCTCCATCCACATCGGCAAAGGCCGCACCGGTCGAATCGTTGGATCCCGAAGACGGGTTGAGCCAACTCACCCCAGGCAAGGCCCGGGCCGTCACGTTGGTGAAACGCCAGTCCCCGAGATTGCGGTACAGTGCATTCTGAGAATCTAGGCCGCAGAGGAAGACATCGAGACGCCCATCACCATCCACATCGGCCAGCGCCACTCCGGAGCCGGAGACCAGATTGCGGTTGGTCACCGCCCGTTCCTCGGAGAGTCGGTTGGTGAAATAGATCCCCAGTTCCAGAGCCGACAATCGGGTGAGTCCGGGTGAGGACCGAGGCACCGAGGGCAAGGCCTGGATCCGAAGCCCCGTCTGGGCCGCTCGCAATCCCGGAACCAAAGCAAAGGACACCATCAGCACAGCGAAGAACCTCAGCAGGTTCGCTGACATCCTAGAGGGTTGAGGATTCATCATGGCGTCAACGTAATCTCGGCCACCCCGGCAGCGATCGGCACGCGTTGCACGGCGCCACCCGGCCAACGCACCTCGACCTCACCGGCCGCTCGATCCGATGCGAGAACCGTCACCGGGCTGTCCACACTGCAGTAACCTCCACCCATGCGAATTTCACGGCGCGGACCTGCCTTGCCGCCGGTCCACCAGCGGAGGGAGGCGCCGATTCCGGTCGGATTCCCGGTCGGCCCCTTCAGCCGAACCCGAAGACCTGGGCGCGCGGTGCGATTGCGGAAGAGCAGCGTCGGTCCGCTGTTCTGGCTCAGAGCCAGATCGGTGCGCCCATCGGCATCCAGATCCGCCAAGGCCACTCCGCGTTGTTCGCCCCAGGCCACGATGCCCGAGTGTTCGTCATCCCGGAAGTCTCCGCGACCCGATCCCCTCAGGAGCAATCCCCGCCCTCCGTCATAGCGAGCATCATCCGAATGCACACCGAAGTGATTTTGCGAAAGGAACACGTCCTCAGTCCCGTCGCCATCTAGGTCGGACACCGCCAACCCATAGGCCGGCGCCAACTGAGCCCGCGGCGGCAAGGGGCGCCATTCCAGATGATCTCCCCGGTTTAAGAACACCCCCGAATCCAGATTGAGCGCTGACACGCTCGGCATTGGACCCAGAAGCGGACCAAAAAGATCCTCCATGGAAGACTTCCCGAAGGTCCCCGCATCGGGAAAACGCTTTGCCGCATCCGGAATAAACGGCGCCAGTGCGGGCCGTTTGCGCACGGGCCAATCCCGCCCATCGGGTCCCACGTAGCTTTCCAGAATATCCCAGATTCCATCGTCAAGCAGGTCTCCGGAACGGATCCGCAACGGTCGCCGGCGGGCATCGGCTCCCAAGAAGTGGTTCCGCCCCCAGTTCCCCGCTGCCAGATCCATGCGTCCGTCACCATCGAAATCACCGGCGGTGATCCCCAGCCACAAGCCCGTCCAGTGCGACAACTGCTTAACACCTGCTGGCAGAGCCTGGCCACGCAGTGGCGGATCCCAAGCCTCCAGAGCTCCCCCTCGATTGCGGAACAAGCGAACCGGCCCCCAAGCCGTGCTCACCGCCAAATCGGGCCGTGCATCGTCATCCAAGTCCGTGAAAACCACGCCATTGACCAAACCCAGTTTTTCGAAGGCCGTCTGGATCCCCAAGCGCCCACTGCGGTTCTTCACCAAAAACGACGTCGCCGGCTCAGGATAACGGCCCGGCACTTCCCGAACCCCGACGAAGATCTCCAACTCTCCATCCCCATCCACATCGGCCGCCGCCATGGAACCCACCGGGCAAGCGCGGCCGCTCAAAATTTCGCCACTCACTCCGGACGTCAGGTCCACGATCCGGATCGCTCCGCCATTGGTGACCCCATCCTCACCATTGCTAATGCCCGCAAGGATTACCCCGCGCAGCACCATCACGGTGGTTAAATCCCGCGGCGCTGGCTTGAGCAATGCCGGATTGGAAAAGGCTGAGAATCCACCGTGAGCGTCATTGGTGAACACTCCAAGGGTTCCACCCTGCCCCGTAGAAATTAGCAGGTCGTCCCAACCATCCCCGTTGAGGTCGGCCCAAGTGAGACCCGGTCCGGTCTGGCTGAGGTCGAAGGGTTTCAATGGTTGCCGAGCAAATTCATCAAAGGGGGTATCGGTGTGGACATGCGCCAAGCGATCCGAAATCGACTCGAAGAGCGGCAGTACCGGCGGTGGCGCCATGACAGCAATCGTCTCCTGCTCTGCAATCTCCGCAACGCCCGGGCCAGCACCGGTCCGTCGGCTCACTCGTCCGCTGCGCCAAGTCACCTCGATGTCCGCCGTTGTCGCTGTGCCCAACGCGAAGCACCGCATCGCGTCATCCCCCGACAAGTAGCGACCGCCAGACATCATCTCCTGGGACTGCATCGGGAGCCCTTTTGCCATCACCCGGATCTTGGCCCCGATGCCCCGAGAATTGCCGGCACCACCACGCAATCGCACGGCGATCCGGGAGGCTGTAGCCTTGTTCCGGTAGAGCTTCGGCGGCTCATTCAAGGCGTTGAGCACGAGGTCCAAATCTCCATCGCCATCCAAATCGGCCGCGGCCATGCCTTGTTCGACCCCGGGCGCATCGAACCCCCAAGCCTGCGTCACCTCTTCGAAGGTCAAATCTCCGCGATTACGGAAGGCGGCATTGGGAGTATCGAGCCGGGCAAACATCCGACGCATGTCCAGCATTTCTCGATGTCCCAATCGCCGCCCCGATTTCCGAGCCTCAGCTCGGGCCGCCACGTCCACATCCAACATGTCCATCTCGTGGCCATTGGAAATCAGCAGGTCCTCATACCCATCCAGATCCACATCCAGAAAAACAGGAGTCCATGACCACTCGCTGGCGCTGAGACCGGCGAGTCGACCGATCTCTGCGAAGGTTCCATCGCCACGTCCCAGGAACACTGTGTTGTGGGAGAATTGCGGACGATCGTCCCAGACCCCTGGTTGGTAAAATCCAGGAGGGACTCCATCCATTTGAACATTCCGTCGCTGATGTTCCCGACTGAGCATGTCCAGCACCAGAAAGTCATCCACGCCATCCCGGTCGATGTCGGCGGCATCCACCCCCATGGAAAAGGCACTGGTATGCCGCAGAGCCAAAGACGAAGCCGCGCGGAAACGAAGCGGACCTGCAGGAGACGTCTCATTGATCCAAAAACGGTCTTCCGAGTGGAAATCGTTGCAGACGTACAAGTCCGGTCGACCGTCCCCGGTGAGGTCGCGAAACAGGACACTCAACCCCCAATCTTGAGGAGCCGAGTCGAGCGAACGACCGGCGGCGTTCAGGAAAGCCCCCTCCGTCCAGAACACCTCGGTAAAGCCGCCCCGGCCATTATTGAGGTACAAGACATCGGCCTCGCCATTTTCCCTGGGACCCACCGGAGTCATGGTGAACCTCCCCACCAAATCGGGTTCATCGGTGGAACGGCCATTGTAGGCCACGATCCGCTGTCGCCCGTTCTCTTCGCGAAGGGAATACTTGGCCTTGGGATCATCACGCACCGTCACCGTGCGGTAGTTGGCGACGTACAAATCCAAATCCCCGTCTCCATCGGCATCCGCCAATGAAAGACTCGATCCAGCTCGGTTGGGATTGATGACAACACCCGGTGTGAAACGGCCTTTGCCATCGTTGTGATAAATCCGAGTTCCCTGTGCCAGAGTATTGAGCAAGAGATCCAGATCCCCATCCCCATCAATATCTGCCAGGACGACACCTGTTCCATCGAGCGATGAAAGTGCGGTTATTCCAAAGGCCGCTTCGGTGATGGGCGCGAATTTCATCTGCCCTAGGTTACGGAATAACGCACTCCCGCCCGAATAAGCCGCCAGAAAAATATCGGGTCGACCGTCTCCGTCCACATCACCCAAAGCCACACCGGAACCGTTGAGCGGAATTTGATTGGTTAGATAACGCGAAGCCGGCACCGAATTAGTGAACACCAATCCAGTCAGGTCGGCCTTCAGCAATTCAAAGCCCACCGAGGCATCCCCCAGAACGACCGGGTTGACCAGAAAGCCAGTCAGTAGCAGCAAGATGTAATGGAAACCGCGGGGAGACACGCCGCGATCATTACGACTTCCCATCCGGGTTTCCAGCCGAGAACTCCGGACGGCCATGCTCCGGAATCCATCGCAAACGTTTGTTCCCGATTTAGCCTAAACTCAAATCAGAACCCCATTCCTGCCCCATTCCTGCCCCATAAGCAGGAACCCAACTCAGCGGGTGAGCTGTTTCTCGAGGTAACCCACGTCTTGGCGAACCTTGGCTTCAACCTCCATGCGGTCTCGCACCTGCCGGCAGGCATGCAACACGGTGCCGTGATCGCGTCCTCCGAAAGATTCACCAATCGCGCTGAGCGAATGCTCGGTGAGCTGGCGGGTCAGGTACATGGCGATTTGCCGCGGGAAGGCGATGTTTTCCGGCCGCCGCTTGCTGGTCATGTCGGCCAGGCGGATGTCGAAGTAGTCGGCCACCCGCTTTTGGATCTCGCTCACGGAGATCGCGACCTTGCCCTCTTCCTGAAGAATTTCACGCAGCAACGTCTCGACCGTTTCGAGGTCGAGGGCTTTGCCGGAAAGCTGGGCATAGGCGGCCACTCGGACCAGAGCCCCCTCCAAACGGCGGACATTGGTCCGAATACGATTGGCCAGGAACGTGATAATCTGATCGGGCAACCGGACGCTGAGAGCGGCCGCCTTCTTGTTGAGAATCGCCAGCCGAGTCTCGACATCCGGCGCCTTCACATCGGCCGTCATTCCCCACTCGAAGCGAGAAATTAGACGTTGTTCCAGCCCCTGGATCTCATTGGCGGGCCGATCGCAGGTCAGGACGATTTGCTTATGGCAATCGTGGAGGGCGTTGAAGGTATGGAAAAACTCTTCCTGGATACGCTCCTTGCCCTGGAGGAACTGGATATCGTCAATCAAGAGAACATCCAACTCCCGGTGCTTTTTGCGAAACTTAGGCAATTGGTTGTTCTGCAGGGCCTCAATGAACTCGTTGGTGAAGCGCTCGCACGACAAGTATCCGATCCGGGCATTCTTCTTATTGGCCAGGACGTGATGACCAATGGCCTGAAGCAAGTGAGTCTTGCCTAGCCCCACGCCGCCAAAGAGAAACAACGGATTGTAGGTGTGTCCCGGCTTTTGGGCCACACCCATGCAGGCTGCATGAGCATGGTGGTTGTTAGAACCCACCACGAAGGTTTCGAAGGTGTTGTTTGGATTGAACAGCGGTTCCAACTTCCGGGGAATCTCCCGAACTACAGGTTCGGTCGATCGAAACTCAGACGGGGCGACCCGCTCCATCAAAGTCTCGGCAACCATAGGTCGATCGGAGATTGAATCGGCCGCGGCAGCAACTGCGGACTCGGCGGGGCGAATGGCGAAAGTTACATGGATCGGCCGAATGGCTGCGCGGCTGACCACCGATCGTAGAACATCCAAATAATTGTCCTTCAACCAGAACTCACAGAACTCGTCAGCAACTTCCAGAGTGAGGGTATCTCCGTCCAGACAGCGGGCAGTGACCGGGGCAAACCATAGGTTGTACAACTCCGTCTTTAGCATTCCACGAAGGGTTTGCTGGGCGGCCAGCCACAGTGCTTGGGGTTGATCGGACATGGGATAATTTAAAAGGACCTAAAAATGGGCAATTTACGGATTTATTCACTACCATCACTTACAGGTTGATCGAGCCATCCTGATTTAGTGACAGATTGATGAAGTCCCGCGCACAGCCCATAACCATCAAATCTGCACCAGCACCCGCTGAAATAACATGAAAGCGTTGAAAACATTGGGGGTTTAACACATTTGCAGACATCTGGTGGAACATGATTCAGTGCAGTTTCTTCTCCGACCCGCCGTGATTTCTTCAGCGGTGGGGGAGGCTTCTATGGCAAAGTATCGAGTACCGCGAGAACAAGTTTTTGGGTGTTGTTCCCAAGTTATTAACAACTGGCAAAAACACCCAAAATCCGGCGGGTTTGACAAGCAAAACCGCCGGATCGGGCGACACGATTACTTCTTGGCAGGTGCCGCCTTCTTGGCCGGAGCAACCACCTTGACAGGCGCTGCAGTCTTGGCCGGAGCAGCTACCTTGGCAGGCGCTGCAGTCTTGGCCGGAGCAACCACCTTGGCAGGCGCTGCCTTCTTGGCCGGAGCAACCACCTTAGCAGGCGCTGCCTTCTTGGCCGGAGCAGCTACCTTGGCAGGCGCTGCCTTCTTGACCGGAGCAGCCACCTTGGCAGGCGCTGCCTTCTTGGCCGGAGCAGCTACCTTGGCAGGCGCTGCCTTCTTGACGGGTGCCTTTGTGGCAGCTAGGGCGCAGGTCCGGGCAAGCCGGGTTTCGCAGTTGGATTCGGTTGGTTTCACGCTGAGTTTGTTGTTGTTGTGTTTGTAGGCCCGACTTACCGGAACCGTTGACTCCCCAACTAGGAGGAACCAATGGCCCGATGCGTCAGAAATTCGAAAAACGGATACCTCAGATTGCGGAAGGTTAGATTGAAAACCTTCAGCCGAGGGGATCGACGTCAACAGACGGCCTGTGCACCTTCTGGATCGACCAGAAATACCTGCTGACCGTGAGGACAGTGTCTGAATCGCTAAAACCTGATATGGACTCATGAGAGCTCTGACCGGGGAACCTTCATTGAGATAATGCCCCGAGCCGACTCTTGACAACCGGATTTCACCGGTTTGCACGAAATCTTTCCGAAATCGTGTCCAGATGACATGCTTGGAGGCCAATGCGAGAGAGTTGGCAAAAATTTACAGAGTCCGCCGAAACTTACTTTCTGGCGGTGATCCTCGAGAACCTACCCGGTCGCAAGGCCTCCATGATCCGAGCGTTACTCTCGGGGCTTTCCCATGTCTTTGGAGTCATCGTGAAACTGCGGCGCCTGCTCTACAGCGTTCGCATTCTGCGCGATTCAACCCTGGGTGTTCAGGTCATCGCCGTAGGCAATCTCACGGTGGGCGGCACCGGAAAGACTCCGGTCGTCGAGAAATTTGCCCGTACTCTCCAGGATGCCGGCCGCAAAGTGGCCATCCTCTCGCGCGGATACCGGTCCAAGCCCAAGCCCGTGTCGGAGCGCCTCCTCGACAAGATCCTGCTCCGAGAAGACACCACCCCGCCCCGCATCGTCTCCGATGGCCAATCGCTGCTGCTCGACTCCGAGACTGCCGGCGATGAACCCTACATGCTGGCCTCCAACCTGAGAGATGTGGTGGTGCTGGTCGACAAAGACCGAGTCAAAGCCGGTCGCTATGCCGTGGAGCACTTCGGCTGCGACACCCTGCTGCTCGACGACGGCTTCCAATACTGGAAGCTGGCCGGCCGCCGCACCGATGTGGTCTTAATCGACTGCCAGCAACCCTTCGGCAATGAGCACCTGCTGCCGCGCGGAACACTCCGGGAACCGCCATCCCACCTTGCTCGAGCCAGCGTCATCTTCCTGACTAAGAGCGACGGCAAGACTGCCGCGCTGCGCGACCGCATTGCCCTGCTCAACCCGCGCGCCGGGATCATCGAGTGCGTGCATCATCCGCTCTATTTCGAGGATGTCTTCACCGGCGAACGCCGTGGACTCGACCTGTTGCAAGGTCGGCGGGTGGCCAGCCTTAGCGGAATCGCCCGGCCAGAGAGCTTTGAATCGAAGCTCTCGGAACTCGGAGCCGAGATCGTCTTGGCCCGACGCTACGCCGACCACCACCGATTCACGCAGCAAGAGGTGCTGGATGCTGTGAACCGAGGCAAGAAGCGCCGCGCGGACATGCTTGTTACTACGCAGAAGGATGCGGTCCGCTTTCCCAAGCTCGACCGCCGAGACCTGCCCATCTACTTCATGCGGGTGGAAATCAAGATCATCGCCGGGGCCCAGGGCTTCGATGATGCTGTAAGCCGGATCTGTTTTCGGTAGCGCCGCCGAGGACACTCCGGCCAGACACGAACCGTCACAACTTAGCCGCAACGATTTCAACTGAATCGTTCCGACTCAGCGGCGGAAGACGCTCGAAATCTGAAGCGGTACCGGAGCGGGCAAGAATCCGAACTCCAACCGGCCGCGCGGAACCTCCACGGAAACCTCATCCGCGTCATTGGCGGAAACCTTGAGTACCCCTCCAGACCGGCGGACTCGGAGACGATTCCATCCATCGACCCGGAGCGCCGCGAGTTCTGGCATCCGGACGATCGCCCCACCCCGAATCGGGCGAAAAACCAGCGGAGGCACCCGGTCCGCGGTCTTGCCCTCCCAGCGCCAGTCGAAGATCACTTCATCGCGATTAAACTGGACCTCCGACCAGAGGATCGACGCCTCACCCCCGAGCCCGGCTCGGCCCCTCAGGGTCCAGTCGCTGGCCATCCACACCTCGGACTCAACGGGGACCCGCCACCCACGCAAAGACCGGCCATCGTAGAGGCTCTTCCACGGTTGAGCGTCGGGTGCCGACTGCCCGAGTGGGACCTTCGTGGAAGGCAACTCCTGCAAACGCAAGTTGCGCCAGTCCACGGTTCCACCCTCCGACTCCAAGGCAATGTACCCACGCCGCCAATTGCAACCGGTGCCGCCGGAGACCTCGACGCCGTTGACTGAGAGGCGGAGGACCCCATTGGTGGCGACGATCCGGTAATGGTTCCACTCCGGGGCGCCCAAGCTCCGGGATTCTTTTGGAAAACTGCGATCGCCGCGGCTGGGAGAAAACGGCTTCATGGTCGATCCGTGGATCGGGAAAATGTCGCCATGGGTCGTGAACCAGTCCGATTTGCCATATCCGTGGTCGAGGACCTGAACCTCGATGGCTCTCAGGAAGGGTTGACCCAACGCCGGCATCGGGCCTGACCAGATGAAGACCCCCGCATTGCCGCTTGGCTTGAGGTGCCGCCATTCTAACTCCAAGATAAAATTCTCATACTGGCGCTCAGTGCGCAGGGCTCCGGTTGGAATGCCATCGCAGTGGATCATGCCATCCCGGACTGTAAAAGTTTCTGGTGCGCAGTTGACGTTGACCCATCCCCGCAAATCCCGACCGTTGAAGATCGGTTTATAGCCAGTCCCCGCTCCCGCCACAGGCAGCACCGTGAGAAGGAGTGATGCCAAAATCGGCGTGGCTGTGGGCCACCAGCGGCGGAAAGCAGGGAACATGACCGAACGTTGCCGGCACGGGCTTCCATTGGAAAGTCTGGAAGCAATTGCTTCAGGGGGCTCTATCCCAACAGCAGCCCCACGCTCAACGACCATTCCACTGCTGGTTCTTGACCTTCAATCGTTCTGGTGAGGGCTTGCTCTCAGGCAGCAAGGTCATGTTGGTCTCAGAGCCCCATGCCACCTCCTTGAAGTTGACGAACAATGTCCGCGGCACCATCTCCACCACATGACCGAAAGCTCCCAGCGCGACCGTTCCGGGCAGTTGTGTCGTGTCGACGAAGTACACCGGACCAAACGGGGTCGAATTGGTGTCCGGACGACTGTAAATGTAGGTGATTGGACCATTGGTCACTCGGGGCGCGTTCTCACCCGGAAACCGGATCGACACCGGCCCACCGGTCAGCAACCGCGGGTGGTCGATCCGAAGGACCGGGGTTCCGTCTGGCTGCTTGTCAAAGGTTAGGTGCCAAGCCCCATTGCGCACCCGGTAGGCCTCACAGCCTCCATAGATCGTCACGTACAGAAACAACGTGGCGATGAAGATGCCGAAGAACTTCTTCAGAGTTCGCTCGGCATCGGGTGAAAAATCGTTGTCCACAAGGTTCGAGGGATGACCTGCTTCCTCCTGCTGTTCAGGCGTTGTAGGTGCTAGAGCTTACATTGCCTCCGCGCCCGGTCCAATTCGTGTGGAAGAATTGCCCGCGGGGTTTGTCCACCCGCTCGTAGGTGTGGGCCCCGAAGTAGTCCCGCTGCGCCTGGAGAAGGTTGGCCGGAAGTGTTGCCGAACGATACTGGTCGAAGAACGCCAGCGCCGTACTGAAGGCGGGCATCGGGATACCCTTCTTGGCCGCCGAAGCCACCACATTACGCCAACCCTTTTGGCTCTTCTTGATCTCGGCCCGGAAGTAATCGTCGAGCAACAAATTGGCCAGCTTAGGATTCTTGTCGTAAGCCTCCTTGATCTTGCCCAAGAACCGGGAACGGATGATGCAACCACCACGCCACATCAGAGCGATGCCGCCGTAGTTGAGCGTCCATCCGTATTCTGCGGCCGCCGCGCGCAGCAGCATGTAACCCTGCGCATAGCTGACGATCTTGGAAGCGTAGAGGGCGCTCTTGATGTCCTCGATAAACGCCTGCCGAGCCTTGGGATTCTTGGCAGCGCTCATCAACGGCTTCGGTCCCTTGAGCTTGCGGGATGCCTTCACCCGCTCGTCCTTCATGGCGCTGACACAGCGGCTGAAAACCGCCTCGGCGATCAATGTGACAGGTTGGGCCAAATTGGCCGAATCGATGACCGTCCACTTACCCGTTCCCTTTTGACCGGCGGTATCGAGGATCTTGTCCACCAAAGGCCCGCCATCAGTATCCTTGAATGCCAGAATGTCTCGGGTGATTTCCACGAGAAAGCTGTCCAACTCTCCCTGGTTCCAGTCGGCGAAGACCTGGTGCATCTCGTCGGCGCTGAGGCCCAAGCCGTTCTTGAGAATGTTGTAAGCCTCGCAGATCAACTGCATGTCGCCGTACTCGATGCCATTGTGGACCATCTTTACGTAGTGGCCCGAACCGCCATCGCCGACCCAGTCACAACACGGCACGCCTCCGTCCACCTTGGCGGAGACGCCCTGAAAAATGTCCTTCACGGCAGGCCACGCCTTGGCTGATCCGCCCGGCATGATGCTGGGTCCACGTCGAGCCCCCTCTTCGCCACCGGAAACCCCAGTTCCAATGAAGAGCAACCCCTTGGACTCGCAATACTTCACCCGTCGCTCCGTGTCGCCATAGAGCGAATTACCGCCATCGATAATAATGTCACCGGCCGACAAGTGCGGCACCAATTGCTCGATGAAGTCGTCCACCGCCTGGCCCGCCTTCACCAACATCATGATCCGGCGCGGCGTCTTGAGCTTGGACACCAATTCAGCAATTGAGTGGGCTCCCTGAATTTGAGTTCCCTTGGCCTCACCGGCCAGAAATTCATCCACCTTGGAGATTGTGCGGTTGTAGGCCACGACGGTGAAACCGTGGTCGTTCATGTTGAGGATCAGGTTTTGGCCCATGACCGCCAAGCCGATCAGTCCGATATCTCCAGTGGGGTTGCTCATGCGTACAGTCTCGTTAAGGGATCCACCGTATCGGTCGGCTCGAACAGCAGGCGAGAGGGAATTTCAAGATCCGAGGCGCCAGCCGCCCTGCTGCTTGCGCCCCGATCGAAGCTAGCTACCCTTGCCTCCTCGCCGGCGTGCAACACCGCAAGTCCGGCAAAGCGAATCTCATTTTATGGCCCACGAACTTGCCCCCCTACCCTACCCTAAAGACGCGCTCGAACCCCACATCGACGCACTGACCATGGAGATCCACCACGGCCGCCATCACAAGGCCTACGTGGACAACCTCAACAAGGCAATCACCGGAACACCCGTCGAGACCCTTTCGCTGGAGGACCTGATCGGCAATCTGGCCGGTGTCCCCGACGCTATCCGCGGTCCGGTCCGCAACAACGGCGGCGGCCATTGGAATCACACCTTCTTCTGGAACCTCATGGGTCCCGGCAAAGGCGGCACTCCCTCCGGCGATCTCGCCACCGCTATCGACGCGACGTTCGGATCCTTCGCTGAATTCCAAGCCAAGTTTGAGGCCGCCGGCATTGGTCGTTTTGGTTCGGGTTGGGCTTGGCTCGTGGTCAACGGCGGCAAGCTGGAAGTCGTTTCAACGGCCAACCAAGACAACCCGCTCATGGGCAAAGCCATCGCCGGGTGCGAAGGTAAAGCGGTTCTCGGTATCGATGTCTGGGAGCACTCCTATTACTTGAAGTATCAGAACCTGCGGGCTGCCTATCTCAAGGCAGTGTGGAACGTGATCGACTGGAACAAGGTTGAAGCGTTGTACGCCGCAGCGAAGTAAACTCCATCCAAAACCCTCGAACGGCGCCGCTCTCCCTAGGGAAAGTCGGCGCCGTTTTCTTTGGAACAACCGTTCGTTTCACTCCCCCCACTCACTGCCTCACTCTAAGCGGTTCACGGGCCATCGAAAGGATCCAGCGAAGGCGCCCAGAAACGACGAGCACCACCTCGGCCTGGATTCCACCGGATGCCACGTCCCAGGTCCTAGCCCGGGAACACGCTCATTCCAAAGAGTCTGTTCGAATGGCCGCAGCCAAAGCACTCAAGTGCGGGTCGACTGCAAAGCGCTGCTCATACTCACGACGAAGTGTCCTTCCATCCACACGCTCCACGACCGCATGCAGGGCGCGAGCCAAAGCCGGAACATCCCTCGGAATGCAGAGCCCGGGATAGTCCGCTGGAAAATACTCCGGGATGGAACGCCACCGGGTCGTGACACAAGGCAACCCGTAGGCCAAAGCCTCGATCAGGTTCAACGGTTGCCCTTCATTGGCGAAATACGTCGGAAACAGGAAAATATCCGCCTGCCGAAACAACCGATCCTTCTGAGGGCCCGAGACAAAACCTGTGATCTCCACGCATCCCGCCGCATCCGAGTGTCCGACTCGGTCCCGAAACTCAGCCTCTTCGGCCTCCGACAAAAAACTCCCAGCAACGGTGAGCCGGAATCGACGCCCCGAGTCACCCATCCCATTGGCCGCCACCACCGCCTCAACCGCCCCAAAAAGACCTTTGTCACGCGTGCAATGCGCCATGAACAGAACTTGCGTCTCCAATCGGGCAGAGCCTCTCGCACGCCATTCCTCCAGGGTCTGGCTAAAGTCCGGGCAAGGATCTGGAATCCCATTGCTCACCACCGCCACGGATCGCGGACTGAGAGCCTCCGCATCGGCCCGATTGCTGGCAGCCAACACAACGGCTTGCTGCACACGCCCCAGAAAGACCCGAGCTAACCCGCGTTCCCAGAACCAGGATTCGCTCTCCAGCCAGGCTCCCAATCCAACCGCGTGCCAATGCAAAATCACTCGATCAAACCGCCACCGAATCAAAACCATCACCAGAAAATCACGGTACAACGAGGATCGCTTCGGTGGGGACGGAATGTAATACAGTGTCCGGCATCCGTGCTGATGTGACAACGCAATCGCCTGCCAGCAGTACCGCATCAGCGCTTGGACTTTGCCTCCCCGGACCGATCCCACATCGGCCATCCCGGACGAAAGTCGGGCATCGACGTGGAGCACTTCGATTCCGAGCTCTGGCTGGGCTCGAAAACCGTCTACCATCAACTTCACCATCTGGCTTTGCCCATGGTGAGGCGGCGGCACGTGTGCAAAGACGAGGAGTTTCATTGAGGACTCAGCATCATGGTCCTGTGAATCATGACCTTTAAGTGGAAAAGCATTGCCTCAACCGATATCTAAAGCGACCCTTTCGTACTGGTTCGGGACGTAGCTCAGCCCGGTAGAGCACTTGGTTTGGGGCCAAGACGTCGCAGGTTCAAATCCTGTCGTCCCGACCATTCCTTCGTCGATTTCCCATTCCTTCGTCGATTTCGCGTTCTTGCTCGTTATTACCGGCCTCGAATTCTTGTCGGTACTCGTACCGATAGAAATCAGCCAAAACGGAAATCATCGGTTCGATGACCTTGCCACGTCGCCGCTTGTTCGACCCAAAGGATGAGCATTCCCCGTGAACTGGCCGATAAGAGAATGAGTCTACCCAACGTTTATCGGCTGGGCTACGAACTCTGGATCCACGGGTAAACCCTTCAGAACCGTTACTGGGAATATCCGTTGTTACGGTAACCGAACTGAAATTCCATCGACCACCGCAACAGCCATCCCAATAAGTTTTCAGGGCCGTCTCCTGAGGTTCCTCGCTACTTTCAGTGGCTAGCACGCGCTTCCAAGATGGGAAAGCAGCTTGGAGGTTTCTTGCCCCGACCGGGATTGATTCTTAGACGTCGACGGCAATTGCTCCGGTGGTCGTGAGAATCGTCAAGGTTGCGTCAAGGAGTGCCTTAAGGTTGAGAAACTGCATAAAACCTAAGATTCCCGTGGGTTATGTATCGAAAGTTCGGATAATTCTAACCGCAGGTGAGTTCGTCGTACCCACCTTCAAGACTTCTGGCATTGCGGGTCTTCAACGCAATGGGAACTGCCGGTTGCTGGGAGCCACTGGCCTTCGGAGACAACCGATCCTGAAGGTCAACCCACTGAAAATAGCGAGGAACCTCTCCTGACCGCCATCCTCATGGAAACCTCCGATGAGTGGGAAACCGGACGAGTTTATTTCTCCGACCCATCTCAATCTTAACCAACCAACCAACACCCCAAACTCGATCTGTTGAACCTCGCAGAGACTGCGGCGACCAGAGCGGGAGCCGGGGGGCAGGAATGGCTGGTTTTGAGGGCTCTAGGTATCGGGCGAACGTCTCCCAGTTCCCGGCCAGTTCCCGGGCGATCCTTCGTCCCGACCAACCCTTGAGGGCCAATGTTTTAATCGCTTCGCAGGTGCTCACGAAGAGGTGGATCATCGGCCCTCACGAACCCAACCATCGGCCTCGCTCAGCAATGAAATTGTTCACCTCAGACACTGGCTGGTTTTCAACCGCCCTTTACTGGCTGGTTTTGACCGCCCGCTGACATCGAGAGTTGCCGTCGGCGGGGAATCGATCCGTATGCCTACCTTAAGGACGTCCTGGCCCGCCTCCCTTCGATGACCAACCGTCAGCTCGCCGTTCTACTGCCGGAAACTGGAGACAGGTGCATACTCTCGCCCTCAAAGCCGCTGCATAAACGTCATACTCGGCAAACTATGGCACCTATGCGGGGAGGTGCCTCGGGTGACGCTTACCTCGGACCTGCTCGGGACTTCAACCCGTTGGAGAGTGCGCCCTGCCGGGCGCACACATAAAAAAGCCGCCCTTTTTGGGGCGGCTCTGTTGAGGAGACTTCGGAATGAATTCTAAAATCTCCAGTTATATCAGGCTGTCGGAGCCGGGGCAGCGGTCTCAGCCACCACGTTGAAATCAACCCATTCCAGGATAGCCACTTGACCAGCGTCACCCTGACGTTGACCCAAGCGGAGAATCCGAGTGTAACCACCCTTACGGCTCATAAAAGCCGGAGCGATCGTGTCGCACAGGATATGAACAACGTCGTGTTCCTGTTTCCAGGCCTCACGGAGTTCCTTACCCTTGGTAGTCGGTGTACCCTTGAAATGGCTGCGAGCCTGTTGACGCAAGCGAGCGGCCACTAAACGGCGATTGTGAACGTTGGCAGCGATCGCCTTAGCTTTACCCGCAACATCGGAGGTAGAGCTCGCGGTAGCGAGCGCCTCGTTAGCGAGCTTTCCTAAGGTCAGAAGCTTCTCGGCGACCGGACGGGCCGCCTTTGCCTTGGCCAAGGTGGTGGTGACGCGCTTGTGCTTGATGAGCGAACTCACCAAGTTGGCCAGCATGGCATTTCGGTGGTCGCCTTTGCGACCCAGTTTCTTGTTGCGCTTAAGGTGGCGCATAATTCAATCAGGTTAAGGATTTTTGTTTTCCACCGGCATCTCCAATAGAGCCGGATCAATATTCATTCCGAGAGTCAGGTTCAAGCCGGTTAGCTTCTCCTTGATCTCGTTCAAAGACTTCTTGCCGAAGTTTCGATACTTGAGCATCTCTTGCTCAGACTTCATCGCCAACTGACCCACCGTAGTGATGTTGGCGTTGTTGAGGCAATTGGCTGCTCGGACGCTCAGCTCGATCTCGTTAACGCTCATGTTGAGCAGCTTCTTGAGCTTGGCCTTCTCGTCGTCCTGAGGCTTGACCTCAATCTCGAACTCCACGGCGTTCTTATCGTAACCGACAAAAACATCGAGATGGTGTTGGAGAATGGCCGAAGCCTGAGTTAGAGCATCATCCGGTGAAATCCGACCGTCGGTCCAAATCTCGATGATCAGCTTGTCGTAGTCGGTCCGCTGCCCAACACGGGCGGCCTCGACGGCATAACGAACACGAGTCACGGGAGAGAACAGCGAATCAATGGCGATTACGCCGATCGGCTGGTCTGTTTTCTTGTTCTCATCGCCAGGGCAAAACCCTCGACCAACGCGAACTTCAAGCTCAATCTCCAGCTTCTTCTTGCGATCCAGAGTGCAGATGAGCTGATCTGGATTGACGATCTCAATGTTTTGATTGAGCTCGATGTCCGCAGCGGTCACTGCTCCCTCCCGATTCACCGAGAGCAGCAAGGACTGAGGCTCGCGAGAGTGGGCCTTGAACTTAACCTGCTTGAGGTTCAGAACAATGTCAGTGACGTCCTCAACAGCGCCATCAACGGTGGTGAACTCATGCATCGCTCCATCAATCTTGACTGAAGTGATGGCTGCACCCTCCAAAGAGGAAAGCAAAACTCGGCGGATCGAGTTTCCGATCGTGTGTCCGTAGCCGGTCTCAAATGGCTCGGCAATGAATTTGGCGTAGACGTCCGTAGCGGTTGACTCCTCTTTGGACAACCGCTTCGGCATCTCGAAGCGTCCTAAGCGAACAGGCATATTTTATGGGTGCAATTTTAATCTGAACCTCATTCCAGAGAACTCCCACCAAGGAATGTGATTCCGTATAATTGCTTTTTTGGTCGATTCGGCGACCAGACCGTTTAGCGGGAGTAAAATTCGACAACAGCTTGCTCGTTAGCAATCGGGTTAATCTCGTCGCGAGTAGGAATTCGCAGGAGGGCGGCCGATAGGGCCTCCCGGTCCAAGCGAACCCAATCAGGAACCACACGACTCGTGGAACCCTCGACGTTCTTCTGGACGATCGCCTTAGAGGTCGCGTGGTCCTTAACTTGGATCAGGTCGTTGACCTTCACCGCATAGCTAGGAATGCTTACCTTACGGCCATTCACCCGGACGTGTCCATGACACACCAACTGGCGGGCGGCAGGACGAGTCAACGCAAACCCTGCGTGATAAACGAGGTTATCAAGACGCGCCTCGAGAATCTGCAACATCTTCTCGCCAGTCACGCCGCGCATGCGGAGTGCCCGCTCGTAGACATTGCGAAATTGCTTCTCTTGGAGTCCATAGAAGAAGCGTAGCTTTTGCTTCTCCATCAGGCCGATGGCATAGTCGCTGTATTTGCGACGAGACTTCGGGCCATGGGCCCCAGGAGGGTACGGACGGCGCTCCAAATATTTGGAGGAGCCGAAAATCGGAGTTCCCAGCCGGCGGCTGATGCGAACGCGAGGACCAGTGTAACGAGCCATTGTCGGAGATAGTTAAAAGTTGAATTACACGCGGCGTTTCTTGCGAGGACGGCATCCGTTATGCGGCACCGGAGTCACGTCCTTGATGACCGTGATCTCAAGACCGATTGCCTGCAGCGCCCGAATCGCGGACTCGCGACCTGAACCCGGACCACTGACACGGACCTCAATCTCGCGCATTCCATGAGACATTGCCTGACGGGCAGCGTCCTGAGCAGCCTGCTGGGCCGCGAAGGCTGTGCTCTTGCGAGAACCCTTGAAACCCACTCGCCCGGCAGTGCTCCAGCCGATGAGGTTTCCCTGCAAGTCGGTGATGGTTACCTGGGTGTTGTTGAAGGTCGCCTTCACGTGGGCAACTCCCACCGTGATATTCTTGGCACCTTTCGCACGGATGATCTTCTTGGCATTCGGATCATCACCGAGCAGATCAGCCGCAGTCGGTGCTGCAGCAGCCGCCAGCGGAGCCGGAGCAACCGCTGCCGCCGGAGCGACACCCTGACCTTCGGTTGCTGCCTTCTTGCTCTTGGAAGCCGCCTTAGGAGCAGCTTTTTCTGAGGTTACCTCTGCGGTAGCCTCACCGGCCTCGGCCTTGGGGGCCTTCTTGGCCTTTGTCTCTTCTGCCATAATCAGTTAAACGATGAAATTAAGACTTGGCGGTAGGGTTCCTCTGAACACCCACCGTCTTGCGGGGACCCTTGCGGGTGCGGGAATTGGTCTGAGTGCGCTGACCGCGGACGGGCAGGCTTCGAGTGTGACGCTGACCGCGGTAGGACTTGATGGCCTGAAGTCTCTTCAGGTTCATGCCCAGTTCGCGACGAAGATCGCCCTCAGTCACATACTTACCATCTTGGATCGCATTCACGATCAAAGACAGTTGTCCCTCATTTAGGGACTTTGCGCGCAGCGACGGATCGATGTTGGCCCGCTCCAAAATTTCGAGCGCATTGACCGGACCGATTCCGTAGATGTAGCGGAGCGCGATGTCAATTCGCTTGTCCGCAGGAATATCAACTCCCAAGATTCGTGGCATAAAACGTTTCCTATGATCAGCCTTGCCGCTGCTTGTGGCGCGCATTGGAGCAGATCACACGGATCACGCCCTTGCGTTTGACCATTTTGCAGTTCTCGCAAAGTTTCTTAACTGAAGCTCTGACTTTCATTTTCGAAATCTTAAACCCGTCAATACAAGTGACTCTCTTCGTCTCGTGTCAAAATTTCCGGTCCAGAATCGGTGATGAGCACCGTATGTTCAAAATGGGCAGATACCTGCCGATCTCGTGTAACTACCGTCCACCCGTCATCCAGAATTTCCACTGCCGCACTGCCCATGGTCACCATTGGTTCAATAGCGATGGTCATTCCGCTTTTGAGCCGAGTCACGGACTTCAGATCGACGTAATTAGGAACCTGTGGCTCCTCGTGAACGTTACGACCCACTCCGTGCCCGCAAAATTCGCGGACCACACCATAACCCGAACTGACCACACACCTCTCCACCGCCCGACCGATGTCCACCACCCGAGCGCCTGATTGCGCAGCGGAAATTCCTTCATACAGAGATTGGACCGTGGTATCCAGCAACTTCTGGAACTTAGGCGATCCACCGCCGACAATCATGGTCATCGCGACGTCGCCGATGAAACCCTGATGCCGAACTCCAACATCGATCTTGAGCAAGTCTCCAAACTGCAATCTTCGTCCGTCGCCGATGCCGTGAATTACCGCCTCGTTCACCGAAAGACAGCACTGACCGGGAAAACCACGATATCCTAAGAAGGCACTCGCGGCTCCGTGGGAAGCTATCAACCGACCCACCTCGACGTCCAGTTCTCGGGTGGTTAAACCCGGAGCAGCCATCATTGCAGCCCCACGCAACACTTTGCTTGCGATCCGACCCGCGGCCCTCATGGCCCGAATCTCGTCGGCTGTTTTGATGATCGGTCGACCCATGAATTCAGCGTTCTTGCATCTGCGCTCTCGCATCTGCGCTCTCGCATCTGACTGAGGTGACTGACTACTTTTAACCGTCATTTCACCTTGACTCTGAAACCGAAACTGACAAAGAACAAAATTTTCAAGCCCTGCCGCGCACCTTACCCTTTTTGAGGAAGCCATCGTAATGCCTCATCAACAGGTAAGATTCCATCTGCCGCATGGTATCCAAAAGTACACCGACCGTGATCAGCAGAGAGGTTCCTCCGAAGAACTGAGCCACCAAAGGATCGATCTTCAGGTACGCACTCATTACTGTCGGAATGATCGCAATCACCACCAAAAACACCGCTCCGGCTAAAGTGATTCTGCTCATGGTGTTGTGCAAGAAATCGCTAGTCGCAGTACCCGGCCGGACGCCTGGAATATACCCACCATGTTTTTTCAGGTCATCAGCCACTTGCAGCTCATTAAACTGTGTAGCTACCCAGAAATACGAAAAGAACAAAATCATCAAACCATATAAGAACAAATAGGTGAAACCCTGCCGCCCCAAATGACTGGCAATATAAATCGAAACCTGCTTGCCGAATCCTGCCGGTAAAATTGCTGCGAGTTTTTCAAAAATCATTCCCGGAAACATCAAGATTGCCTGAGCAAAGATGACCGGCATGACACCAGCGTAGTTCACACGCAATGGCATGAACGATGTTCCGCCTGACATGATCTTCCGACCCACGGCCCGCTGGGCATACTGCACGGGAATCTTCCTCTGACCCTGAGTTATCAGGACTACTCCCGCCACAACAATCGCCAGGACCAAAACCAGCAAGACTAGGTGCAAAAACTTGGAATTCTCCTGTTGAAACATCGAGACCAATGACTTTCCCGCATTGGGAAGTCGGGCAAGGATACCCACAGTGATTAACAGTGAAACTCCGTTACCGATACCCCGTTCAGTGATCTGCTCACCCAACCACATCAAGAAAAGAGTTCCGCAGGTCAAAATCATCACTGTCTGAATTCGATAGAGCCACAGATTCTCAGCCGTTACCAAAGATCCTGAGAAACCTTGGAAAGCCTTCTCCGGATTCTCCCACCCGAGCGCCACAATTAGACCGTGACCCAAGCATAGGAGAACCGTCAGGTATCGGCCATACGCCACTAACTTAGCCCTACCACCCTCTTCTCGAGCCAATTTTCCTAGAGGTGCGACAACGGCGGTCAGCAGTTGAATGAAGATGGTGGCGCTGATGTAGGGCATAATACCCAGAGCTCCGACGGCGCACTGCTCAAGCGCGCCTCCGGTGAACATAGAGTACAGTCCAAAAACCCCTCCACCAGAAGTCTTAGCCGTCTCAGCGAAGTAAAGAGCCAACTTGGAACCGTCCAAACCAGGAACCGGTGTCAATGCAATGACTCGGGCCACAGCCAGAACCAATGCTGTGAAGAGAATCCTAGAACGAAGTTCCGGAATCTTCAAGCAGTTCGCTAGAGTGTTGAACAGTTGGCCGATCATTAACAGCGTATGGTTAGAGTTTCCCTGCAGCTATGCAGTCCGCTTCAGGAGACGACTTCTGCGGTACCACCCAGCTTTTCAATGGCTGCGCGCGCCGCCTCACTAAACGCATTAGCGCGAACAGTCAATTTCTGGGTCAACTCGCCGCGGCCTAGAATCTTGACGCTGTCATAAGTACCATTGGTCAGACCTGCTTGCTGCAAAGCAGCCAAGTCTACCACGGAACCGGCTTCAAAAACGTTCAGATCCGAGAGATTCACAGGAATCACAACTATCTTGAAGCGCTTGTTATTGAATCCACGCTTAGGGATTCGCCGGATCAAGGGCATCTGTCCACCCTCGAAACCGATACGGTTGGAGCTACCAGAACGTGCGCTCTGCCCCTTGCCGCCGCGTCCTGAGGTCTTGCCTCGGCCGCTGGACTCGCCCTGACCCAGACGCTTCTTGCGGTGCTTGGCTCCCGGACGGGGTTTAAGATCGTGAAGTCTCATAAAATCAGGCAGTCTTGATGGCAGTGAGGCGGTGTTCTAAACCACGCGCCTTCAGGATTTGCTCCCGAGTACGCAGGCTCAACAGTGCATTCAGAGTGGCCTTGGCCACATTGGAGGTATTCTTTGACCCGAGAGACTTTGAGAGAACGTCTTTGACGCCCGCTGACTCAACAACTGCTCGGACCGTCTTGCCGCAGATCAAACCGGTACCAGGGCTGGCCGGGCGAAGGAGAACTTTGGCGCCACCGAATTCAGAATAGACCTCGTGGGGAATCGTACTGGCCGACAGAGATACAGTGGCGACACGGGAACGAGCGTTTTCGCCGCCCTTCTTGATCGCTTCGCTGACTTCGGCACCCTTGCCCATGCCCATGCCGACCCGACCCTGCTTGTCGCCCATAACAATAAGGGCGCTGAAGGAGAATCGACGGCCACCCTTGACCACCTTGGAGGAGCGGTTGATGTGAATCACTTTCTCGATCAAGCCATCCTTGGGCTCATCGTCGCGCTGATCCCTAGAGGACCGGCGAGGACCACGACCACGTCCACCGTCGGAGTAACCCCTATTAGGGCGATCACCGCCGAACGATTGAGTACCACCTGACGCTGGGCCGGCGGGAGCAGCCGGGGCTGCTGAAATGTCTTTTTGGTCTGCCACAAGATTCCTTCAGTTCAAAATTTGAGACCCGACTCGCGAGCAGCATCGGCCAAGGCTTTTACCTTGCCATGATAGCGGGAGGCTCCTCGATCAAAGACTACGGATTCAATACCCTTGTCCTTGGCGGCAGCGGCTGCGCGTTTTCCGGTCAAGATAGCATTAGATGAATTGGCGCCCTTCACCTCGATCGGTGCAGCTTTGTCACGGGTGCCAACAGCCACCAGCGTCTTGCCCACGACGTCATCGACGAATTGCACGTATATATGCTGACCGGTGAACTTGACGCTCATCCGGGGGCGGGCTGCGGTGCCCGTAACGGTCTTTCTGACCCGCCAGTGGCGCAGCTGAGCCAACCGATGTTTGTGCTCTGTTCTCATTCTAGCAAAATTAACGAAAAACCGAATTACTGGACAGTCTTGCCTTCCTTGCGGATAACCTTCTCGCCGGCATAGCGAACGCCCTTGCCCTTGTAAGGCTCTGGCGGATAGTAGCTGCGAATCTCAGAGGCAACACGGCCCACTAGTTCTTTGTCAGCACCATCAATAGTCAGCTTGGTTCCCTCCTCGATAACTACCTTGATCCCAGCAGGGACCGGGTAGTTAATCGGATGACTGTAACCCAAAGCTAAATTGATCACCGACCCTTGCAGGACGGCCTTGAAGCCAACGCCTTGAATCTCGAGCTTCTTCTGAAAGCCTTCGGAGACACCCTTGACCATATTATTGACCAAAGCGCGAGCGAGGCCGTGCATGGATTTGGCTTCTGCAGTTTCAGCAGTGCGACCCAGACAAACTGTGGTTCCGTCCACCTTGGCGTTCGTGAATCGCGGCAGAGAGAGACCCAAATTACCCTTGGGTCCTTCCACTGTCACTCGGTCTCCGTTGACGGAGACTTTAACCTTAGCCGGAATTGGTACCGGGCTTTTTCCAATACGTGACATAACAAAATTCTTTACCAGACGTAACAAACAATCTCACCACCCACATTCTGGCGGCGAGCCTGGGAACCGGTCATCACTCCCTGAGGAGTCGAAAGAATAGCAACACCCAACCCGCCCAAGACGCGAGGTGCATCAGATCCGGCGACATAGCGACGGAGTCCTGGGGTGCTCACTTGCTTGAGCCCCTGAATGACTGCCTTGCGGCCCTGATACTTGAGCCCGAGCTTTAATGTCTTAAGCTTGTCGCCTTCGACCGAAATATCCGATATGTAGCCTTCGCTCTTCAAGACCCGGGCAATCGCCTCCTTGAATATAGAGTGAGGGAGGGACACAGAAGGGTGGAGCGCCATACCCGCATTGCGAATGCGCGTCAGCAGGTCAGAAACTGGATCAGCGTTCATGGATGTAGTTAGGACTCAGATTACCAGCTGGCCTTGGTGACGCCCGGGATCAACCCCTGCAGCGCCGCCTCACGGAATGAGAGACGGGACAGACCATACTTACGGATGAATCCGTGACGTCGACCGCTCACGAGGCAACGGTTCACGACGCGAACCGGGCTTGCATTCTTAGGCAGGCTCGACAGGCCGGCGTAATCGCCTTTCGCCTTCATTTCAGCACGGAGAACCGCATATTTCTTGACGGTCTCCAACTTTTTCTTGTTCCGGGCAAGCCAGGATTTCTTGGCCATAGGATAGATTGTTTATTTTGAAAACGGCATTCCCATCATCTTTAGGAGGTCGTAGGCCTCCTCATTCGTCGGAGCGGAGGTCACGATGGTGATGTCCATGCCCTGCTGTCTCTTGATCTTGTCCAATTCAATTTCTGGGAAGATCGTCTGATCGGAGATACCGAGTGAGTAGGTTCCACGGCCGTCAAACTGCTTAGATCCGACTCCGCGGAAATCGCGAATCCGGGGAAGAGCAGCTGAAACAAGCCGATCAAAGAACTCATACATTACCTCGCGGCGCAGCGTGACTTTGCAGCCGACGGATTGCCCTTTGCGAAGTTTGAAATTTGCAATGCTCTTGCGAGATACGGTCACCACAGCCTTGCGACCGGTGATCATCTGCATCTCCTTGACGGCATCCTCTAGAGCGCCCTTTTCGAGGGATGCACTGACGCCCATATTTACCACGATCTTCTCGATGCGAGGAATCTGATGGACATTTGTGTAACCGCGCTTCTCAGTGAGAGCCGGCCGAACTTCTTCGATATACTTCGTGTAAAGACGTGGTTTCATTAGTCTCAGCGCTTGCTCACATTACGAGCGTCATACTTCTCAGCCTTCATCACGTTGGACACGTGAATTGGCGACTCCAACCAGAGAAGAGCGCCGCTCGGGTTCTCCTGGTTCTTCTTGACGTAGTGCAGCACTGGCTTAACCAGACGGCGCCGATCATCTTGCTCCTTAGAGCGTTCGTCGGTGCCCTCTAGAATCACGGCCTGGCGTGACGTCATTACTTCGGCGATCTTGCCACGGCGGCCTTTGGCCGAACCGGTGATGACGACAACCTCGTCACCTTTTTTCACATGAAATTTGGATGCCATGTCTATTCCTCTTTAAATCAGATCACTTCAGGGGCCAGCGATATGATTTTCATAAACTTCTTTTCACGGAGTTCGCGCGCCACGGGACCGAAAATACGGGTACCCCGAGGATTGTTATCTTTGTCGATGATCACTACTGCGTTGCTGTCGAAGCGAACATACGATCCGTCGCTTCGGCGCAACGGATGACGAGTGCGGACGATCACAGCATTCTGCACCTCACCCTTCTTCACCGTCCCATCCGGAGCTGCCTCCCTGATGTGGACCTTGATCACGTCGCCAACATGGGCGTAGGGCTGATTACTGCCGAGCACACCGATGGCCCAAGCCACCTTGGCACCGGAGTTGTCTGCGACATCCAGACTGGAACGAATTTGGATCATTGAAATTACCTCTGCTCAGTTTTTAACTGAACCTTCGGGCTGGCTTTTGATGGAACCATCCGGGTTCAGGACGTCCACCAACCGCCAAGCCTTGAGCTTGGACAGCGGGCGGGTTTCTTGGATGCGTACCAAGTCACCCACCTGGGCTTGTTTGGTCTCATCATGGGCATACAACTTTTTGAAGCTCGTGACGACCTTGCGATACTGCGGGTGGCGATAGCGGCGCTCCACCTTCACTACGATGGTCTTTTCCATTTTGTTGGAAACAACCTCGCCGATGCGCTCCTTCCGGTGTCCGCGTTCTTCTGTGGATGTCTGTGACATACGGGTCAAGATTTCTTTAAAATTTGGGTCAACTGCGTCTCACCACGCGCGACTTCGCGGCGGATCTCGCGGATACGGTGAGGCTTTTCCAAGCGGGCTGTTGCCTGTTGGAGTCGGAGGTTGAACAACTCCTGCCGAAGCTCGGTGCATTTGGCTGCGAGTTCCGCCGCCGTCAGTTCTTTAAAATTGCTTTTCGCCATGATCGTCGCCTCAACCCATCTTGTGACGTGAAATGAACTTGGTGGAAATCGGCAACTTGGTGGAAGCCAAGCGCATAGCTTCCCGAGCAATCGCCTCAGGAACTCCATCGACTTCGAACAAAACACTGGCTGGTCTAATGACCGCCACCCAGGATTCGACACCACCCTTACCGGTACCCATTCGGACTTCTAAAGGCTTCTTAGTGAACGACTTGTCGGGAAATATGCGAATCCAGACCTTGCCGCGGCGCTTCATATAGCGGGTGATCGCTACGCGAGCCGCTTCGATTTGTTTGGTGTCCATCCAGCAGCGTTCAAGCGACTGGAGTCCATATTCACCAAAAGCGACGGTGTTGCCACGGGAAGCCATACCTGTACGGCTTCCACGCTGCATCTTTCGATATTTTACCCTTGCCGGCATCAATGCCATAAACGGTCTCCTAGAAAATGGTTAATTATTTGACCAGAACAGCCTCGGGACGTTTCTCCTCGGGCTTGCGGATGTCCGCCTTCTTCATTTCACCTTTGCAGATCCAGCATTTGACTCCGAGCTTGCCATACATGGTATTCGCCTCGGCGAATCCATAGTCAATGTTGGCTCGCAGCGTATGCAAAGGAACGCGTCCTTCGTGGTAGACTTCTACTCGGGCAATCTCGGATCCACCGAGACGACCAGCGCATCGGATTTTGATGCCTTCGACACCCTCCGACATCCGAGCTTCTTGCACCGCTTTTTTCATGGCTCGACGGAAACCGATCCGGCGCTCGAGCTGAACAGCGATATTCTCAGCGACCAGCTGAGCATCAGCTTTCTCGTTCTTGACCTCTTGAATGTCGACGTAGACATCCTTGCCGGTCAACTTGGAGAGTTCTTCCTTGAGCTTATCGATCTCGGAGCCCTTGCGGCCAATGACCACTCCAGGACGAGCCGTGAAAATTGTAACGCGGCAGCGATTGGCAGCACGCTCAATGTGAATCTTGGGAATTGCTGCAGATCCCAACTTCTTCTTGAGAACGGTGCGGATGGCGATATCTTCCACCAGCAAGGCACCAAAGTCTCTCTTGTTGGCGTACCACTTGGAGCGCCACTCGCGGTTTACGGGGATCCGTAGACCGATCGGATTGGTTTTTTGGCCCATGTTATTGGTTGTCCGTGAGAATGATCTTGATGTGGCTACTCCGCTTGAGGATTGGACCCGCCGATCCGCGAGCCTTGGGAATGAAGCGCTTGATGCTTCCGGCAGTCTGGGCGTAAGCCCGGTGCACGATCAGCGATTCCGCCTTCAATCCGTGGTTGTTTTCCGCATTAGCAATAGCCGAGGCGAGAGTCTTAGCGACTGCCCTAGCAGACTTGCGGGGTACAAACTTGAGCACCGCAAGTGCCTCCACCGCGCGTAGACCCTGGACCTGTCGAACGACTTCCCGGACTTTTTGCGCGGACATTCTGAAATTCTTGAGTATGGCCTGAACTTCCATAACGTCGGTTCCTTACTACTTGGCTTCGGCCTTGGCGGTGTGAGCGCCGTGTTTCTTGAACGTGCGGGTGAACGAAAACTCACCGAGTTTGTGCCCAACCATGTTCTCTGTGACGAAGACCGGGCTAAACGCTCGGCCATTGTGGACGCTCACCGTCAGACCCACGAATTCGGGGGTGATGGTAGAGCGGCGTGACCAAGTCTTGATTGGAGTCTTGGACTTCGCTGCCTGGGCCTTTTCGACCTTCGAGAGCAGATGACCGTCAATGAACGGACCTTTTTTGAGGGAACGAGCCATATCAGCTTACTTTTGCTTCATTGGACGGCCATCGCGACGAACAACGATGAACCGGTTGGATAGTTTGAACTTCTTGCGAGTGCGGAAGCCCTTGGACAACACGCCCCACGGAGAGGCCAGATGCTGACGACCGCCGCCACCCTTGGACTTGCCCTGACCGCCACCGTTGGGGTGATCGACCGGGTTGCGAGCCATACCGCGAGTCAACGGACGGATGCCGCGATGAATTGCTCGACCAGCCTTACCAAGAACCACGTTCTCGAACTGGGCGTTACCAACCGCACCCACGGTGACCATGCAGTCTTCGTGGAACTTACGGATTTCACCGGAAGGCAGCCGCAACTGAGCGTAGCCAGCATCGCGGGACATCAAAGTTGCTGAGGATCCGGCCGAACGTACCAGCTGACCACCCTTGCCCGGAACAAGTTCCAGATTGTGGATAGGAATGCCGACCGGAATCTTCGAAAGCGGCAGAGCATTGCCAAGGCTGGGAGGAGCCGTTGGTCCGCTGACCACTGTGGTGCCCACAGTCAAACCATCGGGGCAGACGATATAACGACGTTCCTTGTCGGCATACTCCAGAAGAGCCAAGCGGGCACTACGGATAGGATCGTACTCGATGGCGATGACCTTTGCTTCCATGCCGAACTTGTTGCGGCGGAAGTCTACGGTGCGAACCTTTTGCTTGTGGCCACCGCCACGAGCACGAACGGTCACCCTGCCGTAGTTGTTGCGGCCTCCTGTTCTTTTCCTGGTATAAACCAAGGACTTCTCCGGACCCACTTTCGTGATATCCGAATAGTCCTGCACGGTCAGATACCGTGTGGACGGCGTAAGCGGTCTAAACGTTTTCACTGCAAAATAATCGTAGCACGGGACGTAAGTCCTCGTGTGCCTCGCCATCACTCCCTGTTGCGTCGGGCAACTCGGTTTTCGGCGGAGCAGTTTCGTTCTTCACTGGGAAGTGTTAAACGGAGCGCAGAGCTTATGCGTTCCGTGGGTGCCTTCAATACTTTTCTGAAAGTTTTTTCGGAATAGTCACGATTCGATGACAAAAATCGGACACCTTCATTTTTCTTGATGACTGGTTTTTATGGGCTTTTTCCAGGGGTTTTGAGGCGGTTCAGGTTCTCCGAGAACTCGGTATCGGGTGCGGAAATGCATTTTGCAGACCCGAGGCAAAACTTCGGCTCCGTGACGTTCCACGAACTTGCGAGCGGCCTCTTCTACGGCCGCAGAGGCACCTCGTGGCAGCGGCATTGAGAACTCCTTTTCGAGGTTTTTCATGCGCTGAAGGTACTCGTTGCGGGCCACAATAGAGGCCGCAGCGACAGCCATGTCCTCCTCGGCTCGATGGCGTTGAACCAATTCGACACCTTTTCCGAGCGTCATGAGCGCCCGTTCTACCGTGGTTTTGCTGGACGCGAACTGATCACTAATGGCGCGGACCGGCGGTGGGTTAAGCAGGGGGCCGCGTTCCAGCAGGTTTTCAATGGCTCGGGCATGCCCCCAGGCCAGCACCGTGTTGACCGATCCGTGACGGACATGAAGGCGATTGTAGGCCTCGTTGCCGATGGCGATGACGCTCACTTGACACCCTGGGGTCTCTCGGATCGCCCGATTGAGATGAAGGATTTGTGCATCGCTACCGACTGATTTGGAATCACGTATTCCCACTGTTTTCCAGGCGTTTAGCACAGATTTGTTGACATAAACTGCAGCGATACACAGCGGACCAAAGAAATCTCCCTTACCAGATTCATCAACGCCAATGCGGGCATCGAGCAGGCTTGGATCCAGCGTGCTTTCGTAGCCCAGGGTGGCAGCACCTACAATTTCCGGTTCGAGGACGAACTCGATGAAGTCCTTAGTTCCCTTCCCTTGCACCACCAGCTTTCCGCTGAGGTAGAGTGTCACATTGAGATCCTTTTTGGCGCCGCTGATGCGGGCATACGGCACCTCTTTTAGGTCGTAGGGACCGGATTGCAGGTGCGCTACGAGTTGGGTTGCCTGATCGGTTGTCAATGTCGCTGTGTGACTGGTCACGGAGGACCGTGGGCCCTGGATTGGGCGGGTTGTCGAGTCAGAACTGGCCCCAGTCCGACCGGCACGTCAGCTTCCGCACCATGGGATTGCAACGGTGGAGCAAGATCGGTGACTCGGTTCAAGATCCGGAGAGATCTCTGGCGATCACCGCGGAGCTGCTCACTCGATGGTTTGACAAGAACGCCCGAGATCTTCCGTGGCGCAGGACGCAAGATCCTTACGCGGTGTGGATTTCTGAGGTGATGCTACAGCAGACACAGGTGCAAACGGTGATCCCCTATTGGGGCCGCTGGATGGACAATTTGCCGAGAATCCGCGATTTGGCCGAGGCGCCTCCGGAACGGGTTCTCAAGCTTTGGGAAGGTCTCGGGTATTACTCCCGTGCCCGCAATCTGCAGCGCGCGGCCTGCCAAATTCTCGAGAAACACAACGGAGTGTTTCCTCAGGATCCTGATGCGATTCTGTCTCTGCCGGGAATCGGGCGCTACACGGCAGGGGCCATCGCTTCCATCGCTCTGGATCAACCTGAGCCCATCCTGGACGGGAACGTAATACGGGTCCTCACTCGCTTCTTCGCTCTAGAGGGCGACCCCAAGGTTCGACCTCTGAATCAGCGGCTTTGGGAGCTGGCTGCCGAACTGGTTGAGGCAGCATATTCCGCCGAACATCTGGGTGATCGCCGGTGCGCGCGGATTAACCAGTCACTCATGGAATTGGGCGCCACAGTGTGCACCCCGGGGGCACAGCCCGCCTGCGGAGTTTGCCCTGTAGCCGATGCCTGCGAAGCTCGTCGGCGAGGCCAACAAGAACGATTCCCAGAGCTGCCGCCGCGGGTCCCTATAACAAAGCGTTTTTTTGCAACTGGAATCATCGCGCATCAGGGGCGATACCTCTTGAGACTGCGCGAGGACACGGAGGTGAACCGAGGGTTTTGGGAGTTCCCCAACTGGGAAACAGGTCCGTCTGACCCGCCGGAAGCGGTGTTGAGCGAGCAGTTGGGCATTCCACCAAAGCGTTGGTCTTCACTGCCCGACCTGCGCCATCACATCACTCGGTACCGGATGACCCAACGGGTTCGATATGCCTCGTTTCTACCTTCCCCAGACTGGGCCAAGGGAACCTGGCTTTGGGCCACGGCCACCGAACTGGAGTCTCTGGCCATGACCGCAGCCCACCGCAAACTCTCGTTGCGTCTCGTCGGAACTTTCGGGGAAAGCCGGCAATTGTCATAGGAGGCGGTCGGGGCCACTGTGTGAGGACAAGTGAACGACGGACGACTCATAGCCCCAGATCACCCGCATTTTTCGGGCTTCATTTTCAAGATCCAAGCCAACATGGATCCGAAGCATCGGGATCGCATCGCCTTTGTGCGGATCGTCAGCGGGAAATTCGAGCGGGACATGAACGTTTTTCACATCCAGTCGGGTCGGAAAGTCCGCCTAAGTTCATCGCACAAGCTCTTCGGAAATGAACGAGAGACCGTGGATGTAGCGTATCCAGGGGACATCATCGGTCTAGTGGGCCACGACGGCTTCGGTATCGGAGACACTCTGAGCACCGATCCAAAGATTCGCTTCGATGAGATCCCTCGTTTCACTCCCGAGGTGTTCGAGTATTTCCACAATCCCAACACAGCCAAATTCAAGCAGTTCCGCCAGGGACTGGACCAGTTGCTGCTGGAAGGAGTGGCGCAGGCCTTCCATCTGAAGGACACAGCCAGCCGGGTTCCGCTATTGGCTGCCGTCGGTCCGTTGCAGTTCGAGGTGCTTCAGTACCGGCTCGAGACGGAATACAACGCCGAGACGCGACGGGAGAGTGCGCCCTTCTCCACGGTCCGCTGGCTGCCCCAGGGAACGCCGACTGAGACGCTAGACACCCTCTCTTTGCCCACTGGAGCCCGGTTGGCCTTCGACATGGATTCCAACCCCGTGGTCTTGTTCCCCAGCGAGTGGTCATTGGGGTACTTTTCGCAAAATCATCCGAACCTTACCCTGACCTCACTGGCACCCCCCCGGCTGCACACCCGGTAAATTTCCGCCGCTTCCATCGATTTGCCTGATATGACTTCCGCCACTGATTTCGCCTCACCGGCCATGCCCGACTCGACCGGTCATTTCGGGCCGTTCGGAGGACGCTACGTGCCTGAAACCCTCGTCCACCCGCTCCAGCAGCTCGAGGACGAATACTGGCGCGCCCAGCAAGACCCAGAGTTCCAGCGGGAACTTGATTATTATCTCAAGGAGTTCGTGGGACGGCCGACACCTCTGTATTTCGCCGAGCGCCTCACGAAGGCTCTGGGCGGGGCACGGATCTACTTGAAGCGGGAAGATCTGCTGCACACCGGTGCCCACAAAATTAACAATGCCATGGGACAGGTACTGCTGGCCAAGCGCATGGGCAAGACCCGGATCATCGCCGAGACCGGAGCCGGTCAGCACGGCGTAGCCACGGCCACCGTTTCGGCCATGTTTGGCATGAAATGTGTCATTTACATGGGGGCGGTCGACTGCAAGCGGCAGGAGCTGAATGTCTACCGGATGAAGATGCTCGGGGCCGAGGTGGTACCCGTGAAGGCTGGTCAACAAACCCTCAAGGAGGCGGTCAATGAGGCCATGCGTGACTGGGTGACGAACGTCCGTTCGACCCACTACATTCTGGGCACGGCCTACGGTGCCCACCCCTATCCGGTCATGGTCCGCAATTTTCACCGGATCATGGGAGACGAGGCCCGTGCTCAGATCCTGGAACGTGAAAAACGTCTGCCGGACCTGCTCATTGCCTGCGTCGGCGGCGGATCCAACGCCATCGGATTGTTTTACCCATTCCTGAACGATCCCTCCGTGCGAATGCTGGGAGTCGAGGCCGGGGGCGAGGGCATCGTGCCCGAGAAGCATGCCGCACGCTTCCAAGGCGGCTCTCTGGGCGTTCTGCAAGGCACCCGCAGCTACATCCTCCAGGACGAGTTCGGACAGATCCAACTGACCCACAGTGTCAGCGCGGGACTCGACTATGCCGCGGTCGGACCCGAGCACGCTTGGCTGAAGGACCGCAACCGCGTGGAGTACAGCTACGCCACCGACACGGAGGCTCTGGACGCCTTCCTGGGCCTAGCCAAGATGGAAGGGATTATCCCGGCCCTGGAGAGCGCCCATGCCGTAGCGGGAGCCATCCAGCGTGCACCCACCATGTCCAAGGATGCGGTGATCATCGTGAATCTGTCCGGACGTGGTGATAAAGATGTCACGCAGGCGGCCCAGAAACTGGGAATCGGCTTGCCGGACTGAAGTCCAGCCTCGGGAGACAACTGAGGTCTAAGCAGCGAGTTTCGGGCAAAAATCTAGGCCGATATTTGATTCCACATCGATATTGATAACCGCATTCGACGCGGGAATTAGCCAACGCCAACGCCAGAAATGGCTTTGTCCCTTTGAGTGTGCTCGACGCACTGCCCTCGCTCAGAACTTACTCAGGAGAACCCTCTTCGCGCCGCCCCAGCAAGGCCTGGGGATCGGGATTGGGGATCAGCGAGGCGCGCTCACGGAGCATCTGAGCCCGGAACAAGTCTCGCTCATCGGAACCTAGCTTCTCGCGGAGTGGATGCGCCAACTGAAGGTGGGCTGGCTGGCTGCGGAGGAATAGTTCGTCGGTGAGCGACTTCGGCGTTTTGCCGAAAACCTCCAGGTCAACGCCGAGCCGCAGGAAGCTGATCAGATTCATGGCTTCCTTGGAGGAAATGCTCCAACTGTTTCCCAACACGCCGTAGGCACGACCAATGTGGTTGAGCAACACAGCGGGCTTCTTCTCCATCTGGGAGAGGCGTGCGTTCTCTTCGTGCTCAATGATCTGGAGCAGAACCTTGTTGATCCGTTCGACGATGTCGTTTTCCGGCTCCCCCAGGGTCATCTGATTGGAGACCTGAAAGACATTGCCCAGCGCCTCGGTGCCCTCGCCATAGAGACCGCGCACCGCCAACCCCAACTTATTGACGGCTTGGATAATCTGGTTGATCTGCTCGGCCAAGACTAAGCCAGGAAGGTGGAGCATCGCACTCACGCGGATGCCGGTGCCCAAATTGGTGGGGCACGCTGTTAGGAACCCATAACGCTCGGAGAAGGCAAACTCGACCTTCTCCTGCAGGGCCGTATCGACGGCATCAATGGCCGTCCAGGCCTGCCGCAGTTGGAGCCCGGGCCGAAGTGCCTGAATCCGCAGATGGTCCTCTTCGTTGACCATCACGCAAACGTTCTCTTCACGGTTCAGCACAATGCCGCTGCCGGCATTCTTGGCCGCGTGTTCACGACTAATAAGGTGCCGTTCCACCAGGACTTGTTTGTCCAGGGCGGGCAGCTTGTCCATCGATTCGGCAAAAATCTCCTGCCCCAGTAGAGTCAGGGATTTGACCTCCGGCATCAGCGTCTCAAAGGCCTTGATTCGCTCCGCCTTCTTGGAATGGCTCGGAAAAGGGACGGTTCGAAGATTTCGCGCCAGACGAACTCGGCTGGAGAGCACGATTTTGTCGTGAGGGCCACTGCGCAGGCATGCCTCGGAGGGGGGAACCAGAAAATCGATAATGCTCATGTCGGAGGGATTATTCAGAGGCCTTGAAGGCCTTGATTTCGTCGCGCAACCGGGCGGCCGATTCGAAGTCTTCTTGCCCGATGGCTACCTGAAGGTCGCGATTCAGACCCTGAAGTCTGTGCGCACCCTCCAAGGCACTTTTCATCCCCGCAGGCACCTTGCCACGGTGGCGGATATCCTTGTGCATCGTCTTGAGCACCGAATCCAAGCCGTCGGAAAAAATGTCGTAGCAATGAGCGCAACCCAAACGGCCGCTCTTCTTGAAGTCGGCCTGGGTGTACCCGCACTGGTTGCACGAGAGGGCTCCCACCGCCTCGGAAGCCTCCTCCATCTTCTGGGCGGCGCCCAAACCAAGAAGGTGATCAGCGATGGCGAAAGCGGCCGGGTCGTTGTAGTTCTTCTCCTTCGCACAAGCGGCGCAGGCATCGACCTTCTTGACCTTGTTGTCGGCAATTTCGGTCACGTGGACCGACGCCTCCTTAAGCTTGCAGAACTGGCACACCATAGTTTGCTAGGCAGATATCGATGTAGGAAGAGGCAGAGTCAAGGTGAGGGGTGAACCCTTCTCACCGTGGGAAACAGATTTCCAACCATTAAGTAGCTGTCGAGGACGAGGCCTGACGACGAGGCCGCAGGAGGATCACCTTCTTGTCGCTCCCATCCACCTCCACGCTGTGGGTCTCGATGTCCGGGTCTGTCTTTAGGGCCTGATGGACAATGCGGCGATCGTAGGCGTTCATCGGTTCCATCTCCATGATGTCACCGAAGCGGCGCACCTTGTCCGCCAACTCAACGGCCCGCTTGGCCAGTTGCTCCCGAGCCTCACGACGGTAACCACCGACATCCAACATCACTCTGGGCACCGAATCGTCCCCCTTGTGAAGGATGCGATTGAGCAGGTATTGGATCTCGCCCAACGTCTGACCTTGGCGGCCGATCAGCCGGTTGGGTTCATCGGTCTGGATGTCCAGCAGGAGCATGTCCTCGTAGTTCTGCTCGGTGACCGTGGCTTCGAAGCCTAGGGTCTTGAGCATCTGGCAGAGGGTGTCTTTGGCACTCATGGAAAATTAAACAGATCCCTTTCGACGTCCGGGCTGGGCAGGCGCAATGACGGCAGTACCGGTTCCCTTCCCCGGTCCTTCGTTCGATTTGGTGATCTTGGTCTGAAGGATGGTCATCAAATTCTGGGTAGTCCAGTACAGCGTCAAGCCGGCCGAATAGTTGTAGAAGAGCACACCGAAGAAGACAGGCATGTACTTGAGCATCTTCTGCTGAGCCGGATCCATCTGCGGCGACACCGGTGTCAGTGTCGACTGCCACCAGGCTGTGGCCAGATACAGGACGGGCATGATATTGAGCGGTAACCCGATCCCGGGAATCCCCAGCAGCGGAATAAATCCCAAACCGGGGACCACGTAGATGCTGTCGGGACGAGAGAGATCGCAACACCAGAGGAAACTCTCACCTCGCAGCTCGATCGCAGTGCGGAGCATGAAGAAAAATCCAATGAACACCGGGAAGGTCAGCACCAAAGGAAGACAACCGGCCATGGGATTGATCCGGTGCTCTTTCATGAACTCCATGGTCTTCTGGTTCATCTTGGTCGGATCACTCTTGTACTTCTCGCGGATGGCGTTCAGCTGCGGTTGAAGGGTCGACATCCGCTTCATCGAGCGGGTGCTGGCGGAGGTCAGAGGCCAGAAGGCCAGTTTGATCGCGATGGTCAGCACGACAATGGATGCTCCATAGGACGGAATCAGCGAGTGGACCGCGTTGAGGAGCAACAACAGCGCCTTGGCGCAAATGCCGGTGATGCCGGTAAAATCCATGACCAGATCAATTTGCTTCTCGCTGCTCTTGAGTTGGCTGTACTCCTTGGGGCCCGCGTAGATCGTGTGCTTGCGGATCACCTTCTCGCCGGGCTGCAAGGTCTGGGCCGGATAGGTCAGACTGGTGTGATAGGCATGGGGCTGTGGGTTCAACCGCCCATCCGCCGCCACCTCCGATGGAGACGGTGCCGGTAGGGGGATGTCGACCACTCGAACACCCGCTGGGGATTGATCCGGCTGGGCGATGAGCGCAAAGAACTGATTATGGACAGCAGCCCAGACCACGTTGCTGTTGCCGCCGGCAAACTCGCTCCGCGGCGTGCTGATCGTCGAGCAACCCAGCGTGGCGTTGGCAAACCAAGGCTTACCGATCTGCTCGGCCTTTTCACCGTTGAACCAATAGGCTCCCTGCACCTCCGCCATGTCATGGCGATCCATGGGCGTCGCCGCTCCCACCACGTAGTCGTGCGGAGGGATCGATATCACGTCGGTACCACGGTTTTCCAGCGTGACCACGGTTTCAAAAAAGTAGCCGTTGGAAAGAGTCCATTCCTGGGACACCACCAAGCCATTCAGGAGAGCCTTCTCGGCATGGACTCCTGCCTCGGTCTTGCGAAGGTTGAAAAGACCATCACCGGTCAGCGGACCAACTCCCAGCGTCAGCGCTGGCAGCGGAGCGAACCGATTCAAGGCAGAGGGGACACCGTTGGCCGTAGTATCGCGGCAATCGACCGAGGCGGGGTATTTCTTGAGCTCGATCAATCGGGCGCCGCCACCATGCGAGGTGAAGGTCAGGCGTAGCAGGTCGTTTTCGAGAACCAGAGATTCTTCGGCCGCCTGGAAGGTCGGCACGGTCACAGGGCCCGCGAGCAAAACCGGAGCCATCTGCGCGGTGCTGGCCAGCGGAGCGTTGGCCTTTGAGAGTGGAGCGTTGCTAGAAGCGGCAACTGAAGCCTCCGGGCGAGCGCCTGTTGGTGTGGGCCAAATAAAATCAGCCACATATTTCAGGCCCACCATTCCGGCGAGGCAAACTGCAAGAAACGCGATACCTTTTCGATCCATGGTCTAGTTGGGAAATTTGAGTGATCTCGGAGACAGGCTGTGTGTTGGAAGTGCGGGCACGGGATCATGGCCGCTGCTACCCCAAGGATGGCACCGGCAGAAGCGTCGCGTGGTTAATACTACCCCACGGCCCACGCCATACCGCTCGATGGCCTCCATCGCATAAACTGAACAGGAAGGAGTAAATCGGCATCCAGAACCCGGGCCCAGCAGGAACCGCTTCATCGGAGAACCCACCCAACGATAGATTTGGATGAGAAGCAACAGGGCCTGGCGGACAAGATTCATGGGGCGGAAGGAAGCGGCTTCCGGAGTTTGGCCCGAGACAACGCCCGCAGATAATCTCGGCGAACAGTCTCTAAGTTCATTTCTGCGATCGACTTCCGGGCGACCAGCACCATGGAGACCGGTTCGGTCACCTCATACTGGTGCTGACGGAAGACCTCGCGCAGGAGCCGGCGGGCCCGAGACCGAATGACCGCAGAACCCACCTTTCGACTGGTGACAACCCCCAAGCGCAATTCCTTAGAAGGAAGCCAATTTAAGATGAGGGTGCCGCAAATCTCGCGACGTCCCTCCTCCTTGAGCCGAGCGAAATCGGAAGACCGGCTAATCCGGCGCCGACTGGAGAATTGGAGCCGCAGCGGTGGGTTCATTGCGGCAGGGATTGAGGCCGGGATCGAGGCAAACGGAGGCCCGATTGGCCCGACCAATCCGAGCAACTCACACCGGAGTCAGGCGCCGACGGCCAATGCGACGACGGTTGTTGAGGATGGCGCGGCCACTTCTGGTTGCCGAGCGGGCACGGAAACCGTGTTGACGCTGACGGCGGATTTTCGACGGTTGGTACTGACGTTTCATCGCTGTAGATCCGCTGACGTGCTGGCCCGCGGAGCCGCGCACATTAGCTAGTGGACGGTTTGAGTCAAGCACCTGCGAGTTTTTACAAAAAGTCTCTCGCCTCACCAAAGCCGGCCAATCCCCCTTCAACCAGGGCTCGGGTGCCGGTGTCGAGGTGCATAAACCCGTCCGGTTCACCCTTCTGCGATCCGTGCGATCCGACCCAGCCTCCGACAAACCGAGCGTCCATGGACTAGGCAGGAACTGGCTTTTGAGCCAGCCTCCTCCTATGAAGTTCACCGTGGTCCAGTATGGAGACCCCATCCTCCGGCAGCGCGGAGTGCGCATTGAATCCGCGGATGACACCCTGCGCGGCACCATCGCCGGCATGTTCGACGCCATGTACCAGTCCAACGGAATCGGACTGGCGGCCCAACAAGTCGGTCTGGCGCTGCAGTTGGCGATCGTCGATGTCCGGGGGGTCAAGGACCGCGCCAGCCAACTCTGGATCTCTGGGCAACCGGCCGATGTCGACGCGTTCATGCCCTTGGTGCTCATTAACCCGACGATCCGTCCTGTCGGAGAAGTGGTGGCCGGACCAGAAGGATGCCTTAGTTTCCCTGAAATCTACGGAGACGTTTGCCGAACGGCCGAGGTGGAGGTTCGGGGTATGAACGACCGCAACGAGAGCTTCGAGTTCAAGGCGGGTGGACTTTTAGCTCGGGCCATTCAGCACGAGGTAGATCACCTCAATGGAGTCCTCTTCATCGACCGGATGGATTCCAAGAATCGCTCCGAGGTACGGGACGAGGTGGACACCCTTCAGACTGCCACTAAGAAACAACTCAAACGCAAGTGATAGAAGCGAGAGTGAAGCTCTTCGACGGTGTCCGTCTTGAAGTCAGTCCCGAGTGATGGCTACGAGTCGTTCCCTCAGGAGAATTCGGCTGAGTTCGCGCCCGGCTTCATCAGTGGACCGGGGCACCCATATTGGTTCCCCAAAGACCACCTCACACCGGCTGAAGGGGATGGGTATTTGGAAACGGTCCCAGCTACGGAGGGTCCATTTCCAACCTAATCGGAAAGAGACCGGAACGATGGGGAGTTGGGTGATCTGAGCCAAAGAGATTACCCCAGGATGAGGCTCATAGCGGGGGCCTCGGGGCCCATCGGGGGTCACAGCCAGATCGCACCCGTCGGAGGCCGCGGAGACCAATTCGCGCAATGCCGGCGCACCCCGGCGGCTGGAAGATCCGCGGATTCCGACGACATCGAAGAGCTCGAGCACCCGGGCCAGCAAGCCTCCGTCCCGGCTCGCGCTAACCAACGCCGCCAGACGCCGACGCCGACCGCAGCGGGCGACATGGCGATGGTAGAGGATCAAAGACAAGGACAGCCGATTGTGCCACATAGCAAAAATGGCCCTCTGCTCGGTGCTCGTATCGTTGAAGAATGAATGGTCGGTCCAATGCCATCGCAAACTTGAGGCCAGCAATCGGGCTAGCATCGCGATGATCCAAGCGGCCAGACGGCCATGCCAGCGAGCAGCCTCTGGAACCACCAGCCCTGAAACGGGCCGTTTGGAGTGAGAAGCGGGCTTCATCGGTTCAGACATTGCGACGCAGGCTGGCCCGGATCAACTGCTCGACTGTGGCTTCTGCCCCCAGTATGGCCAGGGCCGCTCGGACTGAATCATGCGCCTCAAGCGGTTTGACTCCCAGCGCCATGAGAGCGGCCACGGCGTCGACTCCCCGAGTGTCTTCGCGGGGACCCGCAGCTGCGGAAACTCCAGACAGCGGCGAGGTAACCGATCCAACCGAACCAAAACCGCCCAGCTTGTCGCGGAGTTCCACCACGATTCGCTCGGCGGTCTTGCGTCCGACCCCCTGGACCGACGAGAGAGCCTTAACATCGCCCGCGGCCACAGCACTGCGGAAGGAGGTGATGCTCATCCCGCTCAGGACGCCCAAGGCGATCTTCGGGCCAATGCCACTGACCGTGTGGATGAGCAGTCGAAATAGATCCCGTTCGGCCGCCGTCAGGAATCCGTACAACAGGTGCGCGTCTTCCCGAATGGCCAGATGGGTCAAGAGAAGCACTTCGGTTCCCGGGGCTGGAAGACGATCGTAGGAGGAGAGTGGAACCAGAACCTCGTATCCCACGCCCTGAACCTCCATCACCACCTGGGTCGGCAGGGATTCGACCAACTTACCTCTCAAAAAAGTGATCACCTCCGGCGGGAATGCGGTTTCGCGACCCGGGAATCAAGTCCGAGGGTAAAAAATCTCACTCCCTCATCTTCGATAACGACAAACGAGGGTTTTCCCATTAAACACTCATTCCATGAATCCCCGCAGGCGTCAGACAGGCTTCACCCTGATCGAATTGCTCGTGGTCATTGCCATCATCGCCATCCTTGCCGGGATGCTTCTGCCGGCCTTGGCCCGAGCCAAGGAGAAGGCCAAATCATCCAACTGTCTGAGCAACCTCAGGCAAGTGATGCTTTCGGAAGCCCTCTACGCTTCGGATAACCAAGGCTACTTCACACCTACTTTCTGGGTCCGAGGTGACAACGTGAACCGCCGTCTGTGGTTTAACTTTCTCAAGCCTTACCTGCAAACGACCAACATCGTCATCTGCCCGACCAAGACTCCGGGTTTCAAGAAGAGCTGGGCCATCTACGCCTCGGATCAACCCGACAAGATGATTTCCAACTACTCGATGAACTTCAAAGCCGGCGGGTGCGATTGGCCGAACGTCTGGGACGTCAAGGACTACCCCCCGGCGAAAGATTCCGGCATGGCTTCCCCTTCGGCGACCGTGGTCATCACCGACGGCGGCAGCAAGCCCAAGAGCTCAGACGCAAAGGACCCTCTGAAGTGTGTGACTGAAAAATCCCCAGAAAAAGCAGGTGCCTGGGTGCTGCACGATCCCATCAACGACGCCCCTTGCGGCGGCTGCGTCACCTCAGACGACCCGAACTGGGGCGGGCCCCAACTGCGTCATACGGGCAAGAGCGTGGTCGCCTTTGGCGAGGGACACGTCGAACTGCTTAAGAGTTCTCGTTGGTACTGGGGAGCGACCCCTTGGCTCGATCCTAAAATCGGTGGGGGCCAATAGAGAACGTTTCTACTCCGTCCGCTTTCATCGGTTTCCCGGCGGAACAAACCTGCAATCCCCGTTGAAGCTTTCGTGCTTCCGGGGCGTCACTGCATTTGACACCGGCAACCGGCCCGGCGGTATCCTCTCGTCCGACAAAACTCAATGAACCGATTCGTCGCCATCACCACCACCCTCACCGCGGGACTAATTCTCAACGCGGCGAATCCGGTGGACTTTAAGAAACAGGTCCGTCCCATCCTCGAGGTGTACTGCCTCAAGTGCCACGGCCCCGAGAAGCCCAAGGCTGACCTCGTCATGGTGACCCGTGCCGACACCATTAAAGGCGGTGAGCATGGGACCGCTCTGGTTCCAGGCGACCCCGCCAAGAGCAAGCTCTACACGACAACCACTCTGCCCGATGGACATGATGACCTCATGCCACCCAAGGGCGACCGGCTCAATGCCCAGCAGCAAGAAACCCTAAAGACTTGGATCCAAGAGGGTGCCGCATGGCCGGAAGACCTCCGTCTCTCTCAAAAGCAGAAGGTAGACTTCGTCAAAGAGGTGAAGCCGATCTTTGAAGTCCACTGCGTCACCTGTCACAAGGAAGGAAACGCCAAAGGGGGCCTGCGGATGGACTCCAAGGCTGAATTCTTCGCCTCCAAGACCCTCGTGCGCGGTGACGCCGAAGCCTCTACGATCTACACCAGCACCATTCTGCCGGCCGACCACGACGACTTGATGCCGCCGGCCAAGAAGGGCGGACCGCTGCCGAAGTCCAAGACCGACCTAATCCGCAACTGGATCGACCAAGGCGCAGAATGGCCGGATGGCGTAACCCTGAGCCAGAAGGAGGCCGGTTCCCTGCTGACCCGCGACAACGAGGCCATGATCAGCGCCATCCATGCCCGGGTGCTGGCCGCGTCCAAAGAGGTTAGCGCCGCCGACATGAAGGCGTACAGCGACCCTATCACGGGATCGGACGTCAAATTCGACATGCTGCCGATTCCCGCAGGCGAATTCCTGATGGGCAGCCCTGCCTCCGAGGGCAAGCGCAAGACGGACGAGGGTCCGCAGCGCAAGGTGAAGATCGAGCCGTTCTGGATGGGTAAAACCGAAGTCACCTGGAACGAGTACGAACTCTTCCAGTTCCCCTCGCTGGAAAAGGGAACCAATGTTCCCACCGAGCGCATGGAACGGGAACTCTGGCTGGCGTTGCCCGAGTTACTGCCGGCCAACGCGCAGCCGGGAGTCAACCCCTACATCGGCAAGGAATCCGACGCCGTGTCTCGTCCGACGACCCCGTATGTCGAGATGAGCTTCGGCATGGGCAAAGAAAACTTCCCAGCCATCTCCATGACCCACTATGCAGCCGTAAAGTACTGCAAGTGGCTTACCGCCAAGACCGGGCATTTCTACCGCTTGGCAACTGAGGCCGAGTGGGAGTACGCCTGCCGAGCTGGCACCACCACCAAGTACTCCTTCGGCGACGACGACTCCAAGCTGGGCGAGTACGCTTGGCACTTCGCCAACGCCGGTGAGAAGTACCAACTGGTGGGCAAGAAAAAGCCGAATCCCTGGGGGCTTTACGACATGCATGGCAACGTGGCTGAGTGGGTATTGGACGCCTACGTGGAGGATTATTCCAAGATGGGAGACGTTCCCTATACCCCGGGTGCCGCCGAGTATCCCCATGTGGCCCGCGGTGGTTCTTGGGATGACGAACCCGATGCCCTCCGGAGTGCGACCCGGCGTGCCAGTGATGCGAGTTGGAAGATGCGCGATCCTCAGTTGCCCAAATCTAAGTGGTACCTGACCGATGCCCAGTTCTTGGGCTTCCGCATCGTACGCCCATTGAAAGTCCCTTCTCGTGAAGAGATGGAACAGTGCTGGACCAGCTTCCCACCGCCCAAACCGTGATCAGGATCACCCGTATCGACTGAACCGCAGCCCCAGGAAATTCACCATGTCTCTCAATCGACGTCAGTTCCTTCGTTCCGCCGCCATCGCCGGAGCCGCCGCCGCGGCTGGCTGCCATGCACCACGGGTTGCCCGCAAGGTGTCCCCGAACGCAAAGCTCAACCTGGGTGTCATCGGAGTGGCTGGACGAGGTGGAGAAAACCTGGCGGGTGTCTCCAGCCAGAACATCGTCGCGCTGTGCGACATCGACTCGGATCGGCTCGGGGCGGCCGCGGCCAAGCACCCGGGCGCGGCCAAGTACGCCGACTTCCGTCGTCTGCTCGACCGCACCGATCTCGACGGGATTGTGGTGAGCACGCCCGACCACAGCCATGCAGTGATCGCCACGGCGGTGCTGGCTTCCGGTCGTCCTCTTTATTGCGAAAAACCTGTCACCCACACCATTTCTGAGGCCCGCGCCCTAGCTGCGAAGGTGACACGCTCTGGATTGGTGACCCAGACCGGCAACCAGATCCACTCCGGTTCTAACTACCGGCGCGTGGTGGAATTAATTCGCGCGGGCAGCATCGGAGCGGTCCGTGAAGTGCACCACTGGACCGGGTCGGTTTGGGAAACCAAGCCGCTGCCCGGAACGCAGCCCGTTCCGTCCAATATCGACTACGACCTCTGGCTGGGGCCGGTGAAACCCATGCCCTACAGCTCGGAGTGGGTGCATTTCAATTGGCGCCGTTGGTGGCATTTCGGAGGCGGCACCCTGTCGGACTTCTGCTGCCATCACATGGATCTGGGGGTGTGGGCCTTGAACCTCAGCCTGCCAACGCGCATCCAAGCCGAAGGGCCCTCCCCCGACGCCCACTGTGCACCCCCGTGGATGATCGTTCATTATGACTTCCCGGCCCGTGGCACTGCTCCTGCGGTGCGCATGCACTGGTACAGCGGCTCCAAGCGTCCCCAGGTTCCTGGAGCTCCCGACCTTTCCAAGTGGGGAGGTGGCACACTGTTCGTCGGCGACAAGGGCATGCTCTTGGCCGACTATGGTCGATACGTCTTGCTGCCCGAAGAACAGTTCCGCGGTTCGACTCCCCCGCCCCACTCCATTCCCGATTCCATCGGCCATCACGAAGAGTGGATCGCCGCCTGCAAAGGTATCGGCAAGACCGACTCCCCGTTGACCTACGGCTGCCACCTGACCGAAATCGGACAACTCGGTAACCTCGCCTTCCGCACCGGCAAGGTCATTGAGTGGGATGCCAAACACCTGCGCGCCCGGGGTGTGCCTGAAGCCGACCGTTGGATCCATCACGACTACCGCCCCGGTTGGAAGCTTTCCTGACCGACGGATCGAACAAACTTAAACCCTCACCGCCCCTTCGATGAAAACCCTTCTGTGCCTGCTGGCCGCATCCATGGCCAGCCTGTCCCTCCCGGCAACCGCCGCGGACAAACCCGCTGCAAAAACAGCGGGAGAGGCACCCGCCACCAAACGGTTCCGAAACATCGAAGTTGCGGAATGGGAGACCTTACGCAAAGACGCCAAGATGGTGGTGCTGGATGTGCGGACCGCCGAAGAATACGCCGAAGGACACATGCCTGGCGCGATCAACTTGGACATCCGCGGGGGCAAGTTTGCTGAGACGCTCGCTGGCTTGGACAAGTCCAAGACCTACCTCGTCCATTGCGCCGTGGGCGGCCGAAGCGCCAAAGCCTGCGGCCAGATGGACAGCCTAAAGTTCGAAAAGGTCCTGAACCTCTCCGGCGGCATCACCGCGTGGGAAGCGGCCGGACACAAGCCAATGAAAGGGCGCTGAGCCCATCGGGTTGATCCCTATCATTGACCAAGATCGGTGCCCACGGGCGGCCTTCGTGTAGCCGTCCCATCGATCTGACCTTGCAGGAGCCGGTTCTGGGAGCTATCCGATCAACACATCCCCCGACCCCACGTGAACCCTTCCCATCCCGTCTCTGCCACTATCTCTCGTCGCGACTTTGCCAAGGCTTCCCTCCTGACTGCCGGAGCGTTCGCGGTAGCTCCTTGGGACTCCTCGCTGAAGGCTGCGGAGCCCGGAATCCGTCGCATTCGGACCGGAGTCATCGGCTGCGGCAGCGTTTCCAACCAGTACCTGCCGGTCCTCAATCGTTGCCCGTTTATTGAACTAGTCTCTGTCGCTGACATCCGGCCGGAACGGGCCCGCAAACAGTCTGAAGCGTATCAGGTGCCCCACCACTACCCGAGCATCGACGCGATGCTGTCCGGGGAACCCTTCGAATTTCTCATCGACCTGACCGACATGCAGGCCCATGAGGCCATCAACCGACGCGCACTTCAGGCTGGCAAGCATGTGTGGAGCGAGAAGCCTATTGCCAACAGCCTGGAGGCAGGACAGCAACTGCTGCGTTTGGCCCAGCGGCGTCAACTCCGGCTCTGGGGAGCCCCGATCACCGTGCAAAGCCCCCAGTTCGCCTTCATGGCCCGCAAAGTGGCCTCCGGCGATTTGGGGCGCATTGCCGCGGCTCACGCCTTCTACGGGCACGAAGGGCCGAATTGGTCTTCGTTCTTCTATGAAAAGGGCGGAGGTAGCCTGCCGGATCTGGCTGTCTACAATCTCACCAGCCTCACTGGACTGCTGGGACCGGTCCGAAGGGTTACGGCCCTCCTGAGCATTGTCACCCCGGAGCGGACCATTCACGAAAAGGGTAAGATCCGGGTCACCGAGGAGGACAACGCCATGGTGCTACTAGACCACGGCAAGGGCGTCCTCTCGCATGTTCAGTCGGGCTTCAACTACTTCAACCCCCACGGGCATGACGGCAGTGGTGAGAAACGGCACACGATCCAGATCACCGGCAGTCGCGGTTACGTAGGGCTGGTCGGTTACGATTGGGCCCCGCAGGGCGTGGATTGGGCCACGCTGGACCGTCCCCAATTGGTTCGGGAATGCACCGAACCCGGCGGATATATATGGCAACAGGGAGCTGCCCTAGCGGCGGAATGCCTGGCGACAGGCCGTGAACTCTTGGCCACCCCAGAACAGGCTCTCCACGTCCTCGAAATTATCACTGCGGCTCGCGCCTCTTCGGCCAGCGGTCGGACCATTCCTTTGAAGTCCACCTTCCGTTGGCCGTTGCCGGTCTGAGGCGCAGGCTTGGATTCCATCGCACATCTCGGATCGTGGGACTCATCGCCACGGACCCCGTTCAGTGTCGTCTGGCTCAGCGCGTGTATCCCTCTTCGCCGTGCTCAGCGAGGTCGAGCCCCTGGTCCTCGATATCCTCCGAGACACGGCATCCCATTAGTCGATCGATCACCAAATAGAGAACAACTGTGACGACCACTGAGAAGACCAAAACCAATCCGCCCGCTTTTACTTGTTCCCACCAAAGAGATCGGCCCACCAGCGGTAGAATCCATTCGGCTTTGAGGTTGGGGTTGATATCGGAGGTGGCCAGCACGCCCGCCATCACCGTACCGACGGTGCCACCGACGGCATGAACCCCGAAAGTATCGAGAGAATCGTCGTAGCGGAAACGGGCCTTGAGCCAACTGCAGGCCCAGAACGTGGAAAGCCCGGACAAAAGACCAATGATCATGGCCCCGGTGGGGGTCACAAAACCGCTGGCCGGCGTGATGGTTGCCAGTCCGGCGACCGCCCCAGAACAAAGGCCCAAGACCGACGGACGTCCGCGGATCACACGTTCCAGGGCGCCCCAGGTTAGCAGGCCCGCCAGCGCACTCAAGGTGGTGGCAGTGAAGGCGTTGGCGGCGATCTTGTCTGCCGCGACGGCGCTGCCGGCATTAAACCCATACCATCCAAACCACAGCATGCCCGTTCCCACCATGCACAAGACCATGCTGTGCGGTTGAATGTGTTCACGTCCAAAACCTCGGCGAGGCCCGAGCAACAGGCAGAGTGCCAAGGCGCTCCAACCAGAAGTCATGTGCACAACAATGCCTCCCGCAAAATCAATCGCCCGGATCGCGGCCTTGGGGTTCCAGAGCCCGTTCATCCATCCCCCAACTCCCCACATCATGTGGGTGACCGGAAAATAGACGATGATCATCCAAGCCATACAAAAGACCAGCAGAGCACTGAATCGCATCCGCTCGGCGATGGCGCCCACGATCAGTGCCGGGGTGATGATGGCGAACATCATTTGATACATGGCGAAGACATTATGGGAGACCCATGGGCCGTAGTCGGCATTGGGGTCGGCATTGACTCCGGAGAACCCAGACCATTGGAAACCACCAAGCCAAGGCGACCCGGGGGCAAAACTGACCGAATAGCCAAAGGCCCACCACATCACCCCCACCACACCCGCCAATCCCAAGCACTGCGCCAGGACTGAAAGGACATTTTTGCGACGCACCAACCCGCCATAAAACAGCGCCAGACCCGGAAGACTCATGAACAGCACCAAACCCGCACTCATCATCATCCAACCGTTGTGACCGGGACCCGGAACTCCCTGCAGAGGGCCAGTCGGAGCAGAGTTGCGTACATAGGCCTCCAGATCTGCTAGACGCTGCTCGACCCCGGGCTCGGCGGCGGCAGCGGAGGTCGAGGGCAACAACACGAGGGCCGCGGACAAAAAGGCCGCAAACATGCGAAACAAGTTCATGCGGGAATGAAGGTTAGACAGCCTGTTCTCCGCGCTCCTCGGTTCGGATCCGGATGACCTCCTCAACCGAGGAAACAAAAATCTTACCATCACCGATCTTGCCGGTGCGGGCTGCTTGGATAATGGCGTCGACCGCCGTCTGAACCAAAGCGTCGGACACCACGAGTTCGATCTTCAGCTTAGGAAGAAAGTCCACCGTGTACTCCGAGCCGCGGTAAATCTCCGTATGGCCCCGTTGCCGACCGAATCCCTTCACCTCGGAAACAGTCATCCCCACCAGACCAGCGGCCTGAAGGGCAGATTTCACATCCTCGAGTCGGAAAGGCTTAATAATGGCTTCTACTTTTTTCATGGGGCATTGCGAAAACGATGAAACCGTCTCATCTATAAGCCGGTGGATGCAATAGATTCTCGAGCCACTCAGGAACCTAGTGTAGTGTCTCAATTAAGTCTTTCTTAAAAACCATTACTCGTGCCATCGTTCGGACATGGCCCGTCCAAAGTTTCCATTCGAACTTTCCACTGAGCAGCGGGCGGAACTTCAGCGCCTTATCCAAGCGCCGAATACTCCACAGAA
>CAMDDW010000015.1:0-56743 GCA_945893185.1 Akkermansia muciniphila
TTACGGCCCTTGGGACCGAGGGTGGCCTTGACCGCCTTGGCCAAGATCTCGACGCCCTTCAGGATTTCCTGACGGGCTGCTTCGTCAAACAGAAGTTGTTTTGCTGCCATGTTCTAGAGTGTGTTGTGAATGTTGTAGTTGAGAGTGGGAATCAGCCAAATAGGGATTAGCTGAGTGGTGATTAGCCAACGATTGCGATCAGGTCGTCGGTGCTGAAGATCTTGTATTCTTTGCCGTCGATCTTGACCTCAGTGCCGCCGTACTTGGAGACCAAAACGCGATCACCGACCTTGACCTCGAAGGCCACCTTTTTGCCGTCGTCACCAGTCTTGCCGGTTCCGAGTGCCTTTACGAGGCCCTCAGAAGGTTTTTCCTTGGCGGAATCAGGGATGATGATTCCTCCCTTTTTGATTTCTTTTTCCTCGCCGATTTCCACGAGGACGCGATCGCCCAGGGGTTTTACGTTCAGTGCCATATGATGGTTACTATTGTAGTGTTGTGTTTTGTGGATGAAGCCCGCCGTTGGGACGGCTGAGCAAAATTGGTTTTGAGGGGATTAGGCCTTCTTCTTTTCATCGACCACCTCTGCGTCGATGATGGGACCTTGATCGCCTGCTTTGGGTTCGCCACCTGCGGAGGAACCTGAGCCGCCTGCACCGCCGGAAGCCTGTTCGGCTCCAGCAGCACCGGGTTCTTTTTGGTACATGCTTGCGCTGGCGGTTTGGAGTGTCTCGTTGAGCTTGTCGAGGGCAGAGCGGATGGCGGCCGAATCGCTGCCCTTGAGAATGTCTTTGACGGAAGCTAGAGCGGACTCGATGCCCGACTTGGCTTCACCGAGCTTGTCGCCGTTGTCCTTCACGAATTTCTCGGAGCGGTACACCGTATTGTCGGCTTCATTACGCAGTTCGACTTCTTCGCGGCGGACCTTGTCTTCTTCGGCATGGGACTCAGCATCGCGACGCATCTTCTCGACCTCGTCCTTGGAGAGACCGCTGGAGGCTGTGATAACGATGTTCTGACTCTTGCCGGTACCGAGGTCCTTGGCACTGACATTCAGGATGCCATTGGCGTCGATGTCGAAAGTGACTTCGATCTGGGGAACGCCGCGGGTTGCAGGCGGGATGTCGGCCAGTTGAAATTTACCCAGGGACTTGTTGTCGCGGGAGAACTGGCGTTCGCCCTGAAGCACGTGGATTTCGACACCCGGTTGGTTGTCGCTAGCCGTCGAGAAGATTTCCGACTTGCGGCTCGGGATGGTGGTGTTGCGGTCGATGAGTTTGGTGGACACGCCGCCCAGAGTCTCGATGCCCAAGGACAACGGGGTGACGTCGAGCAGTAGGACTCCCTTGACCTCGCCTTTGAGTACTCCGCCCTGAATACCTGCACCGATGGCAACGACTTCGTCGGGGTTGACGCCCTGATGGGGTGGCTTGCTGACCAGTCCACGGGCCGTTTCGACAACCCGGGGCATGCGGGTCATTCCTCCAACCAATACCAGTTCATCGATCTTTTCGGCCGCAATGCCGGCGTCGCGCAAACAGGCTTGGGTCGGGGTGATCGTGCGCTCGAAAAGGGAATCACACAGTTGCTCCATCTTAGCTCGGGAAAGCTTCAGAGCGATGTGCTTGGGACCGGAGGCATCGGCCGTGATGAAGGGCAGGTTGATCTCGTATTGCTGGGACGAGGACAGTGCGATCTTGGATTTTTCAGCTTCTTCTTTGATGCGTTGGAGTGCATCGGCTTGCTTGCGGAGATCAATTCCTTGATCTTTTTGGAATTCAGCCAGGATCCAGTCGATGATGGCATTGTCCCAGTCGTCGCCGCCCAAGTGGGTGTCACCGTTGGTGGCCTTCACTTCGAAGACACCGTCGCCGATCTCTAAGACGGAGATATCGAACGTGCCGCCGCCAAGGTCATAGACGGCGATCTTTTCGTCTTTCTTCTTATCAAGACCGTAGGCCAACGAAGCTGCCGTGGGTTCGTTGATGATCCGGAGGACTTCCAAGCCCGCAATCTTGCCGGCATCTTTGGTGGCCTGACGCTGAGTGTCGTTGAAGTAGGCAGGCACCGTGATCACGGCTTGGGTAATTGTCTCGCCCAAGCGAACTTCGGCATCGGACTTCAGCTTGGCCAAGATCATGGCACTAATCTCTGGAGGGCTGAACGCCTTGGGTTTGCCCTCGACCTCAACTTCAATATGGGCGTCGCCATTGGCAGCGCGAATGACCTTGTAGGGCACTCGCTTGAGCTCTTCTTGAACCTCGTCAAACTTACGACCAATGAACCGTTTGACCGAGTAGACGGTATTCCGGGGGTTGGTCACGGCTTGACGCTTGGCCGCTTCACCCACCAGACGCTCACCGTTCTTAGCGAAGGCGACCACCGAGGGGGTTGTTCGTTTGCCTTCTGAGTTCTCCAGCACCAAGGGCTCTCCGCCTTCCATGACGGCCATGCAGGAGTTGGTAGTGCCGAGATCGATTCCAAGAACTTTTGCCATAGTCGGTTTCCGTTTAACTGCCTCTATTGTTCCCGGTTGTCTGCAAGGCCGATGCCGATCTCAGCGGGGCGTCGAAAGAACAAAATTTTGATTTAAAACTCAAAAAAACCTGTTTTTGGCGATTTTCGAAGCGGTGGTTGCAAATAAATCCGGTCGGAATGGGGGATAGGATGTGACACTGTGACACTGTGACGCAATTGGACTGTCTCAGTTGTCTCACAATAATGGATGCCTCCGGGTAAATTTTTCGCAGGCGAATCTCTATAAATTCCCGGTGGGCCATTGGGAGCTCCACCGTGAAGACAATTCGTGATGAACCGGTAATATACTCAGGATTTGCCGAAGTCCCCCCGAGGCCTGGCGGGAGACGGGGCTCTTGGTAGGATCGGCGTTGCTCATGCCGTCTTGTCCGCCCGCTAGGTCGCTGAAAGTGCGGACCCTCGGAAATAATGAAGTTTAGATTACAAAGTCTGCATCAGCGGGATCGATGGACCTGAGTTTTTCAGCACGGGCAACCAGATCGGCGAGAGTCGTCTTTTCGAGGAGGTGAGCGATGGAGTCCCGAACCTCCTTCATGATCGAGCGCAAGGCGCAGCGGGCCTCATCGGGGCAGTTGCATTTCTCGTAGTAGTTTTCTGAAACACAGCCAATGGGGGCCAACGCTCCTTCGATGTGTCGGATCACACCGGCGATGACGATCTTCTCCGGCGGCTTAGCCAGACGGTATCCTCCGGCGACTCCGCGACGGCTTTCGACGAACCCACCCGTCCGGAGGTCGTTGAGAATTTGCTCGAGGAAACGTTTCGGAATGTTTTCCGCCGTCGAGATCACCGAAATTTGGATGACCTTGGGCGAATGGCGCACCCCAAGGTGGGTCAGGGCGCGCAGGGCATATTCGCCACGAACGGTCAGCTTCATGAGATAGGGATGTTAGAATCTCGATCCATTCAATCAAGGATTCGCTGGACGGCTTCATCAGCCTGAAGTCCAGCCCGCCAAGAACCGTGTACTGAGCGTCCGTAGCGGGGATTCGTATAGAGTGACAGGTTCAATATTTAGAATAGGCGGTGCGGGCGTGGGCGGATGTGGTGGAGATTTGTCTGGGCCTGGGCAGCGGGGCAGGAGCATAGACTGAAGGGAGGGGCAGGCTCCTCGGGAGAAAAAGGAACCGTGATAGGTCCAATGACGGGATTCCTTGGGGACAGGCTTGACCGGTTCGGCGGCCTCGGCGCTTGATCGGCCTAGCGCTCCACTGATCCGATGACTGACTCCTCCGAACCCCAGTTTCTATCCGGCGTGATCGAGGGTTTCTATGGCCCGCCGTGGACCCCGGCCGAGCGACACCAACTCTGGGATTGGATGGTTCGCAGCGGCTTGAACACCTACTTTTATGGTCCCAAGGATGATTTGCATCAGCGAGCCATCTGGCGGCAGTCGTACGATGAATTAGGGCTGATGGACGTCCGGGAGGCGGTGGCCGGATGCCGGCAGCGCGGTTTGCGTCTCACCTATGCCTGCAGTCCGGGATTGGATGTGACGTATTCGGATCCCGCCGACATGGCTGCCATTCAAGGTCGCCTGACTCAGTTGCTGGACAACGGCGTCAACGACTTTTGCATCTTGCTCGATGACATCCCAGACGCGATGCGCCCGGTCGATCTAGCCCGATGGGGATCGCTGGCGGCGGCTCAATCTGTCTGGGTTAATGAGGTTTATGCATGGAGTCGAGCCCGGACGCAGGGTCGTTTTCTGGTATGTCCAACACCCTATTGCGCACGGATGGTCGCAGCCCGTCACGGGGGTGAGGGGTATTTGGAGATACTCGGTCAGGGTCTTCATCCCGACATCGACGTTTTTTGGACGGGTCCGGAGATTATCTCCGAGACGCTAGATTTGGATCCGATCGCGCGGTTGACCGAGATCCTGCGGCGGCCTCCGCTGATTTGGGACAACCTCTTCGCCAACGACTACGATGGTCGCCGCTTTTTCTGCGGTCCGTACGCCGGAAGACCTTTGGAGTTGAAGCAGACGGTGCGGGGAATTCTGCTCAATCCGAACACGGAGTTTCCGCTGAACTTCGTGCCGATCCATTCGTTCGGGGCGTACCTCGCGGCCGACAGAGCTTGGGATTCCCGGGCATCGTTTCTGGAGGGTTTGAAGGCCTGGTGGCCTCGATTCGCCACCGTGGGAGCTCCGTTGAGTTTCGATGATTTGGTGACGTTTGCCGATTGTTTCTATCTGCCTTATCAGGAGGGGCCTGAAGCGGATGCGTTGGCGCTGGCTATCGCCTGTTGCTTGTCGTCGCCCCAGCCGCCGGTGGATCCGGAGTCGCTGGCCGTGCGAGCGCGGATGCTTCGGTTGAAGGACTTTTGTGCGCGGTTGGTGGATTTGAAGGATCGGGGACTTTTCCACGCATTCCACCGGAGGGTCTGGGAATTGCGGGAGGAATTGGACCTTATTGACCGTTGGTGGAGCCACCAGATCGATCTGGCCCGCGTAGGTACTCCGTTCGAGTCCGACTTCCACCGGCCGAAGACGTATCGCGGAGGCTTTGTGGTGCGCGTGCAGTCGTTCCTGAAACCCCGGCCAGACGGCTCGATGGAATGGACCTCCATGAACCCCGGACCGGCCTCGGCGGTATGACTTCGACCATTCCTTCTCCCTTTCAATTGCGCCTACCCCAAGCGGGTGACAGGGCAGGTGCCTACGCGGTTTGCCTGAAGACCGGTAATTTCGGACAAGATGGCGAGCCGTTTTACCGCGACGATCCAGAGGCGTTGGGCCGGGTATTCGTGGGGCCCTATCTAGCCTATGAGCCGGAGTTGGCGCGGATCCTCGAAGATGACCAGGGCATTTGCGGGTACGTGCTCGCGGCGATGGATTCCCACGCGTTCTACGCCCGGTATGAAGCGGAGTGGCGGCCAGAGTTGTGCCGGGCTTATCCGGCCCCGAACGGGGATCGTGCCGGATGGAACCGGGTCCAGCAAATCCACCACGTCTATCACCATCCGGATTTTTTTTGCCCGGAGCCCTACGACCAATATCCCTCGCATGTGCACATCGACTTGCTGCCACGGGCTCAAGGGCGAGGGCTGGGTCGAGCGATGATGGCGGAAGTGCTGGGGTTGCTGCGCCAACGCGGATCTCCGGGAACGCACCTTGGGGTGAGCTTGCCCAACGTTTCGGCTCAGGGGTTTTACCGGAAGCTCGGTTTCCAGCCGCTCATCCAGGTCGGGGAGGGGATGGACGGTTGCTTGTATTTGGGGCACCGATTGAATGGTCTCATTCCTGCCTCGAGTGAGACCGCATAGCCCCACGTGCCATGAACTCGCTGTCCCTCTTTCTTCACCGCTGGCTGATCCCGCGGATGACCGCGCTCAGTGAGAACACCTATCTCGCCTCCATCCGCGCCGGGATGGTTTCGGTGGTCCCGCTGACCATTTTGGGCGGGCTCTTCATGGTGGTGGCCTATTTGCCTATTCCAGGGTGGGAAGCCCGGATGGCTCCGCACCTGCCGCTCCTGCAAATTCCCGTCACCGCCACCTTCGGACTCTTGGGTCTCTTCGCCTGCCTGGCCATCGGCTACGATCTGGGAACGCGGCTCAAACAAGAGGCCATCTTGAGTGCGACCCAGTCGGCGCTGGTCTTCCTGCTCATCCAGTTAGAGATGAAGGATCAAGCTCTGGTCATGGAGGGCCTGGGATCGAAGGGCTTGTTCACGGCCATACTCATCGCCCTAGTGACAGTCCGTATCCAGAAGGCCTTCACCGATGCCAACTGGGTCATCCGCCTACCGGATTCGGTGCCCAAGGTGGTGTCGGACACGTTTATTTCACTAACCCCGACGGTGTTCCTCGTGGTGACCTTTTGGATCCTGCGCTTCGTGATGGGGGTGGATATTAATGCCGGCGTTCAGACGCTCTTCAAGCCGTTGGTCTTCGCCTTGAACACCCTGCCGGGCATTCTGGTGTACGCCTTTCTGGTGACGCTTTTGTGGTCGGTGGGCATTAATGGCGACAACACGCTCGATGCCTTTGTGGCGCCGATTTTCCTGCAATTCCTGGCCGAGAATGTGGAGGCGGTGGGCCGCGGTCAGCCCATGCCCTATGTCACAGCCAACGGATTCTTTTCGACCTTCGTCAATGTCGGCGGGACAGGGGCCACGCTGGGGTTAGCGTTGATTTTGGCGATGTCTAAAGACCCGGCCTACCGGAAGATCAGTCGACTGTCCTTGCCGACCCAGATCTTCCAGATCAACGAGCCCATTTTCTTTGGTATCCCCATCGTGCTCAATCCGTGGTTCATGATCCCTTACGTGGCCAACGCCTTGCTGCTGACGGCCTCAACCTATTGCCTGATGGACTGGGGCTGGATTCGAAAACCCTTCGTCAATGTCCCGTGGACCACACCGCCCGTCATCGGCCATTACTTGCTGACCGGGGGGGATTGGCGGGCAGCTGTTTGGGGCGTTGTTTCGTTGGGTTTGGCGATGCTGGTTTACTGGCCCTTTGCCAAAGCGGCCGAGAGGCAGCGGTTGGCCGGGTCAGCGTTGGCGCCCACGTCGACGGTCGTCGTGCCGGAAGGAACCGCGCTCTAACAGGAGAAATAACAATGATAACAACGCTACGATGGAGTCTTGGGGTTTGGGTCTTATTGGTGATGATGGGTTCATCCATCCGGGCCGAAGAGACGAAGCCGTCGGTGCCGCCCCAAAAAGTGCTACCGCTGCCGGGAGAGGTGCTGTCCATCCGCGGACATACGGCCTTTGTAATCGTTCCGCCCTCGGCCGGAAAAAGCATACCCTGGGTGCTCTATGCTCCGACCTTGCCGGGGCTTCCAGGAACTGAAGAGAAGTGGATGTTCGAGCGCTTTCTCGAAGCGGGCATTGCGGTTGCTGGCATCGACGTGGGGGAATCCTACGGCAATGCCGCGGGGCGGGTGCTCTATTCGGCGCTCCATGAAGAACTCACCTCGCACCGCAAATTTGCCCGAAAGGTGATGCTGTTGGGTCGCAGCCGTGGAGGCTTGATGACCCTGTCCTGGGCGGCCGAAAACGCCGACAAGGTGGCTGGTTTCGCTGGGATTTATCCGGTTTGCAATTTGGCGAGTTACCCAGGCATCACCAATGCCGCTCCGGCTTTCGGGCTCAAACCGGCTGATTTGGAGGCGCAATTGATCCGACACAATCCGGTGGATCGATTGGAACCCTTGGCCCGAGCCCGAGTACCGCTCTTTGTGATCCATGGCGACCAAGACAAATTGGTGCCGCTAGAGGCCAATTCGGGTTTGGTGCGATCGCGGTATCAGGCCTTGGGCGGAACCTTCGAATGGGTGGTCCCGGTGGGGCAGGGACACAATATGTGGACGGGGTTTTTCCAATCACCGGAACTCGTGGCGTTCGTCTTGCGAGAATGCGGCAAGCAGCGCGATTAAGCCTTCGACATGGATCTTTCCTGGGAATGGTATCCGGCTCTCTTTGCGACCGGGTTGGTGGCGGGTTGGGTGGACGCCATCGCTGGCGGGGGAGGCCTCTTGACCGTGCCGATGTTGCTGGCCACGGGCATGGATCCGCAGGATGCCCTAGGCACCAACAAGTTTCAGTCGTCGATGGGCACGACCATGGCCACGGTCCAGTACGCTCGGCATGGACTGTTGAAGTGGAGTGAGGTGTCCCAAGGCGTCGTAGCCACGGCCTCCGGCGCGTTGTTGGGCGCAGCCTGTATTACGCGGATGGATCCGCAGGTATTGCGTCCGGTGATTCCGGTTCTGTTGGTTGCCATTGCCCTGTATCTGGCGCTGAAACCGGATTTGGGCCGTGAGGCGCGGCCATCGACTCTCACCGGACTGTTGCTCCGCTGGCGGTCATTGGGGTGGGGCGGTGGGTGGATTTCCGAAGATGCGGTGACCGAGACCCATTGGGTGTTCGCCGTGGGTTGCGGCTTGCTCATCGGGTTTTACGACGGGTTCTTTGGTCCGGGCACCGGTAGCTTCTGGACCATCGCTTGTCTGATTGGCATGGGCTGGAATTTGCTGACAGCAACGGCCTATACAAAGGCCATGAACCTCTCCAGCAATCTGGCCTCGCTGGGGTTGTTCCTCGCCACGGGTCATGTGCGTTTTGGGGTAGGTGGCGTGATGGCTTTGGGGCAGATGATCGGCGGGCGACTGGGGGCTGGAGTGGCTGTGAAGGGAGGGGCGCGATTTATCCGCCCTATCTTTCTCTCCATGGTGACGCTGCTGGCTGGGAAACTTCTTTGGGATGGGTGGATCCGATCCCGGTAGACCGGTGAGGAAGCCGTCTAGGGTGACCAAGTCTGCGAATTGCTCGAACAGGCGGATGGACCGCGGGGGCAGACCTCGCGAACAGACATTGGAGACCAGGTCGCTGGGGGGAGGAGTGCAACGCGGACCTTGCCTTCAGAGCCTTGCCTCACTATTGCAATAAGAACCCCAATGAAAACACTCCCCTTGCGCACACAGCGCCTCCGGCGATCACCGGGATTCACCCTCATCGAACTGCTGGTGGTCATCGCCATCATAGCAATCTTGGCCGGAATGCTCCTGCCATCTCTGGCGAAGGCCAAATCCAAGGCCACCGGTATTTCCTGCATGAACAACACCAAGCAGTTGATGCTCGCGTGGAAGTTGTATGCCGCCGACAACGCAGACCGGTTTCCCGGGGCCGCCAATTGGACTCCTCCTGGGGCGGGACGCGATGTGCCCAACTGGACCGGCGGCAGTTGGTTAGACAACACCAAGGCTCTGGAGCGGGATCCGAACAATTGGGACCACGAGGCGTTTACTAAGAAGAGTGTCTTGTGGCCGTATTGCGGAGGTTCTATAGGCATCTGGCATTGTCCGGCCGACATGACGATGGCCTACAACACGCGCGACAAGAAATTCGTTCCCCGCATCCGCAGTGTCTCCATGAACAATTGGGTGGGAGGTCCGGGCTGGGGCAATTCGGGTGCGCAGTGGAAAGTTTATTCGAAAGAGTCGGATCTCAACCTTCCGGGGCCCTCCAACACTTGGGTGCTCGTAGATGAGCGTGAAGACTCCATCAACGACGGATACTTCGTGGTGGATATGGCAGGTTTTGTGGAGGGCAACTCCACCTCGACGCGGCAAGTTGTGGATTTCCCGGCGTCCTATCACAACGGGGCGGCGGGTTTTGCCTTCGCTGACGGCCATTCCGAGATCCATCGCTGGCGTTCCTCTCAGTTCCTTCAGCCCATCAAGAAGGGGCAAACACTGCCGTTGAACGTACCGGCTCGCGACAATCTGGCACGCTCCGATGTCTATTGGATGGCTGAGCGCAGCACTCGGGCTCAGTGACCCAAGCGTTTTTTGGTGGGTAACTGATGCTCGCCATCGCGGTCGATGGCAAAGGCCCCGTACCCGAAGGGCTTGCCGAATCCCAACCTCGCGCGAATAGTCTACAGCGTGCATTCCACCGGTCCGTTCTCCACATTGGCATTCCGTTGGTTCCTGGGCTTATTGAGCCTGGGGGAGTGGGTGGCTGTGTCTGCCGCCGCACCCTCGCCCGAGGCCATCCAAAAGCTGCCTCCGGCCGTGGGTCGGTCGGTCGATTTCCGCAAAGACGTTGAACCCATTCTCGGGGCCAGTTGCGTCAAATGCCACGGTCGCGGCAAGGCCAATGGCGATTGGAAACTCGACACGCGCGAGACCTTTCTCCTGCCCGGTGAGTCAGGACCGGCGGTGGTCGTAGGCAACAGCGCCCAAAGCTATTTCATTCACCTCGTGGCGGGAACCGACCCGGATTCTGCCATGCCTAAGAAAGGGTCGAAATTGACCCCCGAACAGGTGGGAATTCTGCGCGCTTGGGTCGATCAGGGACTGAAGTGGGACCCGCAGGTTTCATTTGCCCAGCCACCGGCCAATAACCTCAAGCCCCGTCGCCCCGAACTGCCCGCCGGACGGGCAGCCCATCCGGTGGATCGGTTTATTGAGTCGTATTTTTCGCGGCACGGTATTGCGGTGCCAAAGACAGTCGATGATCGGATGTTCCTGCGACGAGTTTCGTTGGACATCACCGGACTCTTGCCGACTCCGGAGGTGCAGGAGGCGTTTCTCAAAGACCGCCGCAAGGACAAGCGGGCGACCTATGTCCGGCAGTTGCTCGATGACAAACCTCGCTACGCCCAGCACTGGTTGAGTTTCTGGAACGATCTTCTTCGCAATGACTATGCGGGAACCGGGTACATCGATGGCGGTCGCAAGCAAATCAGTCCCTGGCTCTACAAGGCGCTGCTCGACAACAAACCCTACGACCAATTTGTGGCAGAGTTGGTCAATCCGGTGAACGGGAGCGAAGGCTTTACCAAGGGCATTGTCTGGCGGGGCACGGTCAATGCGTCCATGACGCCACCGCTTCAGGCCGCCCAGAACATTGGACAAGTATTCATGGGAGTGAACCTCAAGTGCGCCTCTTGCCATGATTCGTTCATCGATGACTGGCAACTCAGCGACGCCTACGGATTGGCCGGCATCTACGCCGATGGCGCTCTCGAAATGGTCCTGTGCGACAAACCCACCGGGAAAGTGGCTCCGCTGAAGTTTCTCTTTCCCGAACTCGGATCGGTAGATCCCAAGGCTCCCAAGACCAACCGGCTTGAGCAATTGGCCCGCTTGATCACGCAGCCTGAAAATGGACGACTGTCGCGAACCATCGTCAACCGTCTCTGGGCCCGATTACTGGGGCGTGGTCTGGTGGAGCCGCTGGACGTAATGCAAAACACGGCCTGGGACCCCGACTTGTTGGATTGGTTGGCCGAGGATCTGGTCGCCCATCAATGGGACCTCAAGCGCACGTTGGAACTCATTCTCAGCTCACGGGCTTATCAGTTCCCGTCGGTCAATGTTCCGGAAAAACCCGAGGCCGAGTACACCTTCAAGGGGCCGGCCATTCGCCGCCTGACGGCTGAGCAATTCCGTGACGCCTTGAGCTCCATCACCGGGATCTGGGCTGAAAAACCTTCGGGCGATTTGGATCGTTTGCTCGCGGAACCCGGCTCTTCAAAGAAGTTGCGCGGGAACGCTTTTTGGATTTGGAGCGATGCCCATGCCGGAACCACCGGTGTGCCACCGGAGACCAATGCCTTTCGCAAGGATTGGGTGGTGTCAGCCCTTCCGAGCGAGGCCACAGTGTTTGTTCATGCCGATAACTCGGCCAAGGTCTTCTTGAATGGCAAGAAGGTGCGGGGCACCGAGTCTTCCGATTGGATGCAGTCCAGCGTGTATGATGTGCGCGGTCTGCTGCGTGTGGGCACCAACATTCTGGCGATCGAAGCCGTCAATGGTGGTGACTCGATCAATCCCGCGGGCCTGCTGGTGTACGCTCGAGTGCTTCAAACAGAGCTCAAATCGAAGAAGCAAGCCGGGTCTTCTGCCGAGGCGTTCCTCGACTTCGGGTCCGACGCATCGTGGCGGGTGAAAAAGAATCCTTCGGGCGACTGGCAGACTTCATCCACAGAACGTTGGCTCGCGGCCGACATTCTTGGAGTGCCGGCAATGTCTCCATGGAATATTGAGTCCACTCTGGCGCAAAATGTTTCTGGCCGTCAGGTCTATGGCTCGGTGCGGGCCTCATTGATCCCGGCCGATCCGCTGGCCTTGGCTTTGGGACGTCCTAATCGCGAGCAAGTCATCACCACACGCCAATCCATGGCCACAACGATCCAAGCGCTGGAGCTGACCAATGGCGAAAGCCTTGCCAAACTCCTCAAGCGGGGGTCCGAGAAATTGGTGGCCACTCATCCCGATGGACGGGCGTTGGCTCAGCGGGTTTTCCAGCAGGGCTTGTCCCGGCCGCCGACCCGCCAGGAGTTGGCTCTAGCCTTGGAGTTGGTGGGAAAAAAGTCTCATTCGGATGGCGTTGAAGACCTCTTGTGGAGCCTTGCCTTGCTGCCTGAATTCCAGCTGACGTATTGACCGCGACCTAGACATCATCGATCGATTCATCGCCGAACACTTTTCTCATGAAGACTCCCGATTTCACACGCCGCGATTTCGTCAAGGGACTCAGCGCTGCAACCCTCGGAGCCCTGGGCGCTGGGTATCCCAAGTCTCTGGTCGCCGCCGAAGGCGAGGCCCTGAGGCCCCCAGCCACGGCCGATACGATCATCGTGCTGTGGATGGGCGGCGGCATGGCCTCCACCGAGACCTTTGATCCGAAGCGCTACACGCCGTACGAGAAGGGGATGAACCCCAACACGGTACTCTCGACCTTCCCGTCAATCCCGACCACGGTGGATGGTATTCGCTTGAGTGAGGGATTGGAGAAGGTGGCTAAGGTGATGGATCGAGCCACCCTCATTCGGACCTACACGGCCGGCGATCTGGGATTCATCCTCCACTCGAGGCATCAGTTCCACTGGCACACCGGCTACGCGCCGCCGCAGTCGGTCGCATGTCCGCACATCGGGGCGGTGATGTCCCGTACCCTTGGCCCAAAGAACGCCGCAGTGCCGGCCTTCATCAACATCGGCCAGCGCTTTGATGTCGGCGAGGGTGAGGAACTCAAGGCCTTCACCTCGGCCGGGTTTTTGGGCAGTGAGTTTGGTCCCTTCAACGTGCCGTTCCCCGATGCGGCCAAGGATGTAGTCACGCCGTCGCAAGGCATGAGCCCCTCGCGTTTCGAGAACCGGGACCGGTTTTATCGGCGTTTGTTGGAGGCCTCGCCGGTGGGTCAATTGGGCAGCGGATACCAGAAGGAGTCGCTGTTGCGATCCATCGACAATGCGCATCGCCTGCTGGCCTCTCCCTCGGCCAAAGCCTTTGACCTTACGTTAGAGTCGCCCGAGACCATCGCCAAATATGCGCCGGGTGGCTGGGATTTTAGTCGGCGGCTGGGTGGTGACATGAACCGCGAGGGCGTTTATGAGAAGGCCAATCTCCAGCGCTTTGGTTTGGGCTGTTTGTTGGCTCGGCGATTGGCCGAAGCAGGAGCCCGGTACATCGAGGTGACGACCGAGTACATCCCGTTCCTCAATTGGGATACCCACGAACGGGGGCACGAAAAGCTCGTTCACATGAAGATGGCCATCGATGGCGCCATCTCGCAATTGGTGCTCGATCTGGAGGAGCGCGGCATGCTCGACCGGACGTTGGTAGTGGTGGCCAGCGAGTTCAGCCGCGACATGATGCAGGAGGGTAAGCCCGACAAACCCATCCAAGATCAGGTGCCGGTGCCCCAGCGCATCGATTCACCGGTTAACTACGGCATGCACCGGCACTTCACCGATGCGGGCAGCGTGTTGCTCTTTGGCGGCGGCATGAAGCGCGGGCACCTCCACGGCGTGACCGCTGATGAGCGTCCCTGCAAGACGATCCGAGACCGAGTAGGTATTGAGGACTTGCATGCCACGCTGTACCGAGCGATGGGAGTTTCACCCAAGCTTTCCTATGAGATTGAAAAGCGTCCGTTCTACGTGACTCGGGACGGTGTCGGAAAACCCATCGGTAGCCTGTTCAGCAAGCCGATCTGAATGGTGTTCTTTCTGGTGAGCTTTAGCCGGTACGATTCAATGGGATCCGTCGTGCTGGCTGAGTCTTCTTCCGCAAAAGCATCGTTGTTCGCTTGTTACAGGCCTCGAGCACATCCTAGGTAGGGACCGATCTCCGAGCGGTCCGTGTCCCCTTACGTTGGCGCTTTTTCCGAAAGTGCCGAGGCACATGCCGCCCTCACAAAGATCCAGCCCTACCCAAGAATGGTACCTTTCTGCCGCATCATCAGTTCAGGCAGATCGCGCCGCAGCGATGAGCCGCTGCACCTTCTCGGAATCTTTCCGTCCGGGAGAGATTTCGACTCCCGAGGACACATCCACGGCAAAGGGGCGTACTTGCCGGACCGCATCTGCGATGTTCTCAGGCTTTAGACCGCCAGCGAGGATCAGAGGATGTCCCAGTTCGCGGGCTTGCACCGCGAGATTCCAATCGAAGCGGGCACCGGTTCCGCCAGCCGCTCCCGGGACATAGGCATCCAAGAGCCACGCATCGGCGGATTTCCGGTAGTTAGGCAATTGCAGCAGGATTTCGGGTCCCTGAACGCGGAAGGCCTGGATCACCCGCACCTGTCCCCGAAGCAGTAACCCCACCTCCGGGGATTCATCTCCGTGAAGTTGAACCGTGTCGAGCCGCGCCTCGGTGACAGCGGCCCGGATGAGTGCGGGGTCGGCGTTGACGAAGAGTCCGACGCAACTCACGAATGGAGGCAGGTGCCTCGTGATGGTGGCAGCCCGCTCCGGCTCAATGAACCGGGGCGTGCCAGGAACGAAGACAAACCCCAGCGCATCGGCGCCAGCGTCGACCGCAGCCCACGCATCTTCTTCTCGGGTGATACCGCAAATCTTAATGCGTAGGGCCATGGGGTTCGGTGAGGATTTGGGGCTTCTGAAGCAGGGCCTCAGAATTGCCGATCGGTGACCGCGCCCTCGCTGGCCGTGCTGACCGTGGCCGCATACTTGGCCAGCACTCCGCGGGTGTAATTGGGCTTGGGTTGTTTCCAAGCCTTGAGGCGGGAGGTCAATTCCTTGGCCGGGATGCCCAGGTTGATCTCACGCTTCTTGGCGTCGATGGTGATCGGGTCCCCGTTCTTGATCACGGCGATTGGGCCGCCGTCGAAGGCTTCCGGCGTGGTGTGACCAATGACAAATCCGTGGGAACCGCCGCTGAAGCGGCCGTCGGTGATCAGGGCAACTTCCTTACCGAGTCCCTTGCCCATGATGGCGCTGGTCGGGGACAGCATCTCGCGCATGCCGGGTCCGCCCTTGGGTCCTTCGCCACGGATGATGATGACATGCCCGCTCTTCACCTTGCCGCCCAAGATTCCTTGAAGGGCTTTTTCTTCGTTTTCGAACACGATGGCCTTGCCGCTGAAGGTGAGGCCTTCTTTGCCCGAGATCTTGCCCAGCGCACCGCCGGGGCAGAGGTTGCCGCGGAAGACGACCAGGTGGCTGTCCTTCTTGATGGGGTTGTCGAAGCCGCGGATGATGTCTTGTCCAGCTGGGTAGCTCGGCGCATTGCGGAGGTTTTCGGCGAGGGACTTGCCGGTCACAGTCATGACGTCTCCGTGGAGCAACCCCTTGTCCAAGAGCATCTTCATCAAGGGCACGGTGCCGCCGATCTCGACCAAGCGGGCCATGACGTACTTGCCCGAGGGCTTGAGGTCGGCCAGCACCGGCACCCGCTTTCCGACGCGGGTCCAATCGTCGATCGTCAGCTTCACGCCGGCGCAGTGGGCCATGCCGATGAGGTGCATCACCGCATTGGTCGATCCGCCGAGGGCGATCACCACCGTCATGGCGTTTTCGAACGCCTTCTTGGTCATGATGTCGCGCGGACGGATGTTCTTCTTCAGCAAGTTCAGCACGGCCGCACCGGCGTCTTCGCAGTCGCGCGTCTTTTCTTGGGACACGGCCGCTTGCGCGGATGAATTCGGAAGACTCATGCCCAAAGCCTCGATAGCCGAGGCCATGGTGTTGGCCGTGTACATCCCACCGCAGGAACCGGCTCCCGGGACGGCCACCTCGGCGACGGCCTCGACCTCTTCGGCCGAGCAGGCGCCGGCAGCATTCTTGCCGACCGCCTCAAAAATGTTCACCAAGTCTACGTCTTTTCCGTGGAGTTCGCCCGGCAGGATGGTGCCGCCATACACAAAGATGCTGGGGCGGTTCAATCGAGCCATGGCCATGATACAGCCCGGCATGTTCTTGTCGCAGCCGCCCACCGCCACGAAGGCATCGAAACCCTGGCAACCCACGACCGTCTCGATGGAATCGGCAATCACCTCGCGGGACACCAGAGAGTACTTCATGCCCTCGGTGCCCATGGAAATGCCGTCCGAGATGGTGATGGTGTTGAAGACCACGGCCTTTCCACCGTTTTCATTGATGCCCTGAGTGACACTGACGGCCAGTTGATCGATGTGCATGTTGCACGGCGTAACCATGCTCCAGGTGGAAGCCACGCCGATCTGAGGCTTCTGAAAATCCTCCTTCGTAAACCCGGTGGCGTAGAGCATGCCGCGGCTGGGTGCGCGTTCGATGCCATCCACCACAATGGACGAGAAGGGGCGTGGGAGGGAGTCGTTCTGAGACTTTTTGGTGGGAGCCTTAGCAGTCGATCGGCGTTTCATTGCGAAGCGATGGTCGCGAAGGGATCCTGCCGGCGGAAGACAGAAAATGAACGGCTGGTGGGGTGAACAACTCCACCGTTGCGACTCCAGAGGTGGCTCCTTAACCTGAACAACAGGGGTGGATGCCCCGACAATGAGACACTTTCTCGATTTCGAAAAACCCATCGCCGAACTCCAGCGCAAGCTCGACGAGTTGCGTTCCCAGCCGGCCACACCCTCATTGGGAATCTCTTGGGAAGAGGAGATTCACCTGCTGGAAGGGAAGATCCAGGAGGCCCAGCGGCAGCTGTATTCAAACCTGACGCCGTGGCAGCGGGTTCAGTTGGCGCGCCATCCTCGGCGTCCCTACACGCTGGATTATCTCAAGACGACGTTCAGTGAGTTCGAAGAATTGCATGGCGATCGGCTCTACTCGGACGATCGGGCGATGGTCGCTGGGTTTGCACGACTCGGCGGCGAAAAGGTGGTGGTGATCGGCACACAGAAGGGCCGCGACACCAAGGAAAACATCTTACGCAACTTCGGCTCGGCGCATCCCGAGGGGTATCGAAAAGCCCTTCGCCTGATGAAAATGGCCGACAAGTTTGGTCTGCCCATTGTCACTCTCATCGACACGGCCGGGGCTTACCCGGGCATTGGTGCCGAGGAACGTCATATTGCTGAGGCTATCGCCGTGAACTTGCGCGAAATGATGACCTTCGAGGTGCCTATCATCGCTTGTGTCATCGGTGAAGGTGGGTCCGGCGGAGCTTTGGGCATTGGTGTGGCTGACCGGGTATTAATTCTGGAAAACGCCTACTACTCGGTGATTAGTCCTGAGGGTTGTGCGGCCATTCTGTGGAAGGATCGAACAGCAGCTCCGAAGGCGGCGGCGGCGCTGAAAATCACGGCCAATGATTTGAGTTCTCTCGGCTTGGTGGATGAGGTGCTTTCGGAACCCTTAGGCGGAGCCCATTTGGATCTTGAGGCTACAGCCGTCACGCTGCGGCAGGGACTTCTGCGCCACTTGGCCGAAGTGCAGGCGCAAACACCGGCGCAGCGTCTGGCCTCGCGGTATGCTAAATTCCGGGCCTTTGGTCACTTCACCGAACCCAATACCGCGGCGGCCTGATGTTAGAGACTCCCTTGGTTTTCAAGCCTCTGCCCAAGGAACGTCTTTGGGGCGGGCGCAAGCTGGAAGCGCAGTGGGGAAAATTCCTGCCAACCGGAGTACCGATTGGTGAGTCCTGGGAGATTTCTGATCGACCCGAGGGGCAGTCGATTGTGGCGGAAGGGCCTCTGGCCGGAACCTCGCTTCGGGACCTGATGGAGCATCATGGTCAGGAACTGATGGGTCGGCCCGTGGCATCGGGCGAGCGCTTCCCGTGGCTCGTCAAAATCCTTGATTGCCGCGAAGACCTTTCTCTTCAGGTTCACCCTCCGGCGGAGAAGGCAATGGCCCTCGGCGGTGAGCCTAAGACCGAGATGTGGTATTTCGCGGAGGCCGATCCGGGCGCTCAGATTTATGTGGGGCTTCGCAGTGGAGTCACTCGTGCGGAGTTTGTCCGACGGTTGGACGACGGTTCTGTTGCAGAGTGCTTCCATCGCCACCCGATCCGGGCCGGTGATGCTATGTTCCTGCCCAGTGGCCGGGCTCATGCCCTAGGTGCCGGGAACCTGGTTTTCGAAATTCAGCAAAATTCCGACACCACCTATCGGGTGTTTGACTGGAATCGCATCGGCCTAGATGGCAAACCTCGAGAGTTGCACCGACAGGCAGCCCTAGAATCCATCGACTTTTCCGACACCCATTCGGAGCTTATTCCAGAGTTCTGGTCGGCCGTGGCACCGGGAGTGTCTCTTCGACCGCTGGTGCGCCATCGCTTGTTCTCGGTCGATTTGCTGTGTCTCGCATCCGGGGCCACCCGGGGCTCGGATTTGGGAAATGGGCCGAGGGTCCTGGGGGGTGTCTCGGGCATCACCCGAGTGCGATTGGGAGAGTTTCAGCGTGAAGTTCGACCTGGAGAATTTCTCCTAATACCCGCTGTCCTCGTCCCGCGGACGACGATCGAAGCAATTAGCACTTCAAAAATCCTGATGGTTGCCGATGCAGAGTAAATGATTTCTGGGACACCGGGTTCGTCAGGAACCCCGCCTGATCCTCTGGGTTCAAAGAAGCCCAATCTCAAGAAGCCCAATCTCGAAGAGGACAGTATTGAACCCATTGAGAACAGTTTGTTGCGAGTTCTCGTCACTGACCGTTCGTTTCGCTGGGCCGCGATCGCTGTGGCCGCATTGGTAGGATCGGTCTTGGTGGCGGTGACCCCCTTGTTTGTGGTCTCTACCCCGGAAATCGACCCGCCGGATCGAGTTAGCCTGCTCGACAAGTTTCAATCTCGAGCATTGATCCAGACTGCGCGAGCGACCGGACTTGCAGGAAAGCTCCCCGAGTCTGTCACGGCCTGGAAGACCGCCTTGGCCAATGACCCGGCCAGTTTGGAGGCTCGGCAGGGTGCGCTGGAGCTCCTTTCGGGAGCCCAGAAATGGACCCAAGAAGACGTGCGCTTCGGATATGCCTGCGGCGTGGAGTTGCTCAAACGATCGGCGACCAATTCCTCAGAGGTTTTGCGTTTTGCCCGGTTTCTCGACCACGCAGGCCACTACAATGCCACCGTGGCTCTTCTGCGCGATCTGGCCGCTCACGACACCGGCGAATTGAATGGTTGGTTTGCCCGCTCGTTGTTTTTGGCGCGGCGCATGGACCGATTTGAGGAGCTCTGGCATCGGCAAAAGCAGGCCCTGATGGCGACGGATCCTATGGCTCTCATTGGTCCAGCCTGGGAGGCCGGTTGGGGCCCTATCACCGGAATGGCAGCGGCCCGCGATCGTTTGCTGGCCGCAGAGACAGACCCCCTTCGCCATGCGGAAGCCTCGCAGTTGTTGCTCATGGTGTTTGAGCAACTCGGGGAGGCCACTGGCTATGAGCAAACCCTTGCTCGCCGAATTGAGCGACACGAAGAATCACTGGCCGATCATTTGGGTCTGTGGCGCTTGCTGGCGCGCACCGGGCGCTCGTCCGAGGTGATGAATCGGCTCAAATCGTTCCAACGGGCTCCGGCCAGTCCGGGTGAGGCGACTGGATTGATGGAAGCCCTCCAGGCCTTTGGCCTCACAGATCGATCCGTTGAATTAGGATTGGAACAGGTGAAGGTGTTTCCGTATGCGCCAGATCTGTGGTTGGCGACGGCCGAACTGCTCCTGCAGCGTCAGGACTGGAATCGTTTGCGACAAACAGCCATCGCCATGCGGGGTGAAAGTTCGCTGGCCGGCCGAATGAGCGCCTACAGTTGCTACCTAGACGGCCAAATCGACCTGAGCCTGAGGCGCGACTTGGATGCCGCAGCGGACTTCGCGCGGATCGCAGAATGCCCAACCCCGGACGCCGTGCTGGTGGCTCGAATGGTCGCGGGCTTGCGTCGGGCCAACCGTTCTCAGGAAGCCACGACCCTGCTGCGTCGGGTGGAAAAAGACTTTCTCAAGGATTCCACTTTCTGGTTTGAGTTGGCCAGCGTTGCTGCCGAGACCCAAGACATGGATACGCTGGCGGAGGCCGTCGCGCATTCCTACCAATTGGAACCGACCAACCCGGTGTACCGACACAATCATGCCGCCGTGATGATCGCCCTTGGCCGGGAGCCTGCAGAGACAGCTCGGTTGACTCTGGAATTGCTCAATCGTTCGCCAGAGTCGGTCTCTTGTCAGATCAACCACGCATTGGCCCTGATCAATCACCAGCGTTTCTCAGACGCCGAAAGCTTGCTGGTGCGGATTCTGTGGGTGGGTCGAACTTCCGCTGAAGAGACCCAAATCCACTACGCCTGGATGCTGATCGACGAGGCTCGGCAACGGGGGGATTCTGCGCGCAGCCATGCCCGAGCAGCCCGAGAATCGGACCTTTTGCCACCGCAGCGGCAAAAACGGGCGGTGGTTCTAAGTGGGGGTAATACCCTCAAAAAATCCGGCTGATTCGGTTGCGCGGCGCGGCATCGCGTCCACTCTTCCGCCGCATGAGTATTGCCACCCGCACCGGGGATTCTGGAACCACCGGCCTGATGTACAACCGCAGGGTTTCCAAGTCCCATCCCCGGGTCGAGGCCTATGGTTCGGTCGATGAGCTGAATGCCGCCATCGGAATGGCTCGAGCGACTGCCGTCGATGCCTTCATTCGGGATAACCTGCTGGTCATCCAGAAAGACCTAGTGATTTTGATGGGCGAATTGGCGACGGCCAAAGAAGACACCCAGCGCTACCTGGCCGACGGGTTTCAGGCGGTGACGCCGACCCTGACCGCCAAGCTCGATGCGCTGGTGGCTCAAATCGAGGCCCAGAGCATTACCTTTAAGGGGTGGGCCACGCCGGGGATGACTTTCCACTCCGCGGCGCTGGACGTGGCCCGGACCACCTGCCGCCGAGCCGAACGTCGTGTCTTTGTTCTGCGCGATTCCGGCGAAGTAGAGAACCACGAGATCCTCATCTTCCTCAACCGACTGAGCGATTTATTGTGGCTCATGGCCCGCTGGGTAGAGACCCACACCCCGGAATCACCGGCCGGAACGGTCTCCGCCTGAAGAGGGTGAATCCGAAGGTGGGTGGAAATAAAGGATCCCCGGAAGGCTTACAAGATCACCGTCGGGCAGGGGGTGTCCTGAGATGTGTTTTCGAGTTGGACATGGTTGGCACCGGCCGCTTCCAGGGCGACTCCGACCGTTTTGCGGGCCAGTTCTGGGGTATTGCAGTCGCGGCTAAGGTGGCCCAGGTAGATACGACGCAGGCCGTCGTGGAGGATGGCCGTGGCCACTTCAGAGGCCGCATGGTTTGAAAGATGCCCGTGCCGACTGGCGATCCGCTGCTTGGTGCTCCACGGGCGTCGGGTATCGTCTTGAAGCAGCTTCACGTCGTAGTTCGCCTCAAGCACGAGGAGGTTCGAAGGTTTCACCCGCTCGAGAATGAGCTTGGTGGCATGCCCCAGGTCGGTCAGGAAGCCGATATTCCCGGCCGGGGTGGCCAAGAGGAACCCCACCGGATCGGCTGCATCGTGGGGGACACTGAATGTGCGAACCTCGACATCGCCTAGGGTGAACGTGGCCCCGGTCTCGAAGGTAGCCGTATCGAGTCGAGCCGAGGAGAATTCCCGTCGAATGGCCTCGTGGGTGAAGCGGTTGGCATAAATCCGCGTGCCTGTTTTCTCGGCCAACGTTCCCAATCCCTTGATGTGGTCGCCGTGCTCGTGGGTGATGAGAATTCCTGTGAGCCCCTCGGGGACCCGTCCGATCGAGGCCAATCGTTCCCGGATTTGTTTGGCGCTGAAGCCCGCGTCGATGAGCAGGCGGGTTTCTCCAACCTCGAGGTAGGCGCAATTGCCGCCGGATCCGCTGCCCAGAATCGTGAAGTGAACCGCCACGCAGTGATCGAATCGTCAAATCGACCGGCGCGACAGCAGAAATCCCCCATTCGGGATGCGGTTCGATGCCGATTAAGCTCTACGGATTCGCTTCAAGGTAGGGATCGATCTCCGAGCGGTCCGGAACCGCACGGGGATCTTCAGCGGGAAACGGGGAAGACTAGGCTGATGGTTGTGCCACGGCCGGGGCTAGAACGGACACGGGCCTGACCGCGGTGGGTCTCGACTACGCGGGCGACAATCGCCATGCCCAGGCCGTTGCCGCGCGGTTTGGAGGTTTGCAACAAGGATGAAAAAGCATTCTGAGCCTGCTCCCGAGTCATGCCGATGCCGCTGTCTCGAAACCGAACCAGCACATGGGTTGCCGGCCCCTTCCGTAGAAGCGGTAGAGCCCGGGATCGAATGCTCAAGCGGCCTCCCTCGGGCATGGCTTCGACGGCATTGAGGGTGAGATTCAGGAACGCTTGTTCTAATTGAGTGGCGTCAGCCATCAACACCGGTAGGTCTGAATCCAGTTCTCGGAATAGCTCGATGCCGGCCGAACGGAGTTTGACCCGGGTCAGCATGAGCAAGTCGTCCAGGACCTGGTTCACGTTGACCTCTTCAAAATGGGGTTCGGCGCCACGGGCGAAGTCCAAGACCCGGTCCACGATGCGGTTGAGGTGATCCATCTTCTCGCCCATGATGCGAACATCGGTCTGGCGGGGATCACCGGGACCGAAGTGCAGGTCGAGTGAGTGGTGAAGCATCTTCATCACTGTCAGTGGATTGCGGATCTCATGGGCGATCTCGGCAGCCAAGAGTCCCAGGGCACTGAGGCGTTCGCTTTGGCGGAGGGCCTCTTCGACGGAGACGATGCGGTCGTAGAGGCGGGCTTTTTCGAGAGCCAAGGCCGACAGTTCGGCATAGGTCGAAAGAGTGCGGACTTCTTCGTCCGAGAAGAGATGAGGCTCGCCCGAGTAGATGTTTAGGGTGCCGATGGCCTTTCCCGAGAAGAGCAGGGGAACGCTTAAGAGTGATACGAGTCCTTCGAGTCGGGCTACACTGACATTCTGGTAGCTACCCGACACCTGCACGTTTTCGACCTGGAGCGGTTTGCGCCGCCGGGCGACGATGCCCACCACACTCTCGGCCAGGCTCACCCGCGGTTTGGAGGCGTAGGCCTTGCCCGCTCCATCATGGGCTCGGAGGTCGAGCCATTCGCCCGAAGGGTCCACCATCATCAGTGAACACATCTTGGCCCTCATCAGGACCCGGGCCTCGCGGGTGATGACGGTGAGGGCGTCGTCGACCGAGAGGGTGGAGTTGATGAGTTGGCCCACCTTCAGCAAGGATTCTAGCAACCCGGCCCGTTGGCGTGCCGACTCGTACAACCAGGTGTTACGGATGGCTGGAGAGGCCAGTGATGCGAGTTCTTCTAAGAGGGTCTGTTGTTCTAGGGAGAAGGCGTTGAGCCGGTCAGAATCGACATTAATCACTCCGCGCACCTCTCCGCCGACGCGCAAGGGTACGGCCAATTCTGAACTCACACCGTCCCGCAAGGGGACGTACCGGCGTTCCTTCGAGACATCGTCGATGCGCAGCGAGCGCCCGGATCGGGCTACCTCGCCGGTGATGCCCTCGCCCAAGCGGAGTCGGAATTGGTTGGCGTGTCCGGGGAGGCCGCAGGTGGCCTCGATTTCGAGGAAGCCACTGGTCGGGTTGATTAGGCAGATCGAACCCGAGTTGCTTTCCATCAGGCGGACCACTTCATCGAGCAGGATTTGCAGTGACTCTCGCAGATCGAGGGTTGAGTACACTCGCTGCACGGTCCGGTGGAGCGACTCCAAGCGAGAGAGGCGGGCCTGGAGGTCGAGGGTGGAGTTGGGCTCAATCACAGGATTCATGATGTTACCGGACCCTCGCTGTGAGAATCAGGCCGGTGACGCTGAATACGAGATTGGGCAACCAGGCGCCGAGCCAAGCCGGAACGATTCCATTCTGACCCATGGCGAATCCCACGCGCTGGACCACGAAGAAAATGAAGGCCAAGCCAATGCTGCCGGCGACTCCGAAGAACAAATTTCTGCGCCCGGATGGAGCGGCAAATGGCACGGCGATGATCACGACCACCAGGCAAGTCCAGGGTGCCGCCAGTCGTGCGTGGAACTGGGTGTCGAGCCACGCCTTCAGGTCGGGCTTAAGCACTGGGTGCAGTTGTTGGTAGTCGACGATTTCCTGCAGCGTCAATTGAGGTCGCTGAATTACTTTGGCTCGGTTGAAATCGGCGATGCGCAATTCGCTGCGGATGATGTCTGGGGTCTCATTGAGTTCTTTGAGGAATTCCACCCCGGGGAGCCAGAGGGGCTCGCGGTCTTGATGATTTCTGAAGACGTACTCGTTGCCGTTGGTAAAGCGCCAGGTTGAGCCTGTCCAAGCCGCACCATCAGCGAGGAATTGGCGTTGGGCGCCCGGGCGAATGGGTTCTTGGATCACCAGACCGATGAGCTCACCGCTTCGGGTATCAAACGAGGTAGCCGACCAGTTGATTTGGGTGGTCGGGTCGTGGAAGACGATGTTGGTTGTGATCACCCCGTTGGTGAAGGTCTGCAGCGAACCGGGCCAAGCCAGCCATTGGTTGGTGCCCGGCAGGGTGGGAATTGGGGTGAAGCGGGTTTCGCGGATGGCGGGATCGGTGTCCTCGGTGCTGCGCCACAGACGTTCGCTGGCCGTCGAGTAGTTCCAGGCGCCGTTGGTCCACACGGCCGAAGGAATTCGTACTTCGCGATGGGCTCCGGTTCCTAGTGGCATCAACAGACGGATTCCGACCATGTCGCCGGTGGCAGGCAGGAAACGACTGATGCTCCACGAGCGGCGGTCGGTCTGATTCTCAAAGTGGAACTGGGATTGCCATGCTTCGTTGGGTTTATCGCTGCTGGTTTTTTTGGAGGTCAGGTTGTCCTGCCGGCGTTTGGCCTGCGGCATGAGGTTTTCTCCGCTCCAATACAGGGCGAGCGAGAGGAGTAACCCCACCGTGATGTAGGGGACGATGGTTCGCCACAAGCTGATTCCGGCCGCCCGAATGGCCGTCAATTCATGGTATCGGGCGTGGTTGGTTAGGGTGTACAGCAGCGATAGCAGCAGCGCTATGGGAAGGGTGGTGTTTAGTAGATCGGGCAGGCCCCAGACATAGAACTCCAGCACTCCGACCAGACTGAGCTCGGCCTTTTGGAACCGGGTCATGTCACCCAAAAGGTCGAAGGCGATCCAGAACAGCGTGAAGCCACTTAGGCAGACACCCAGTGGCAGCAGGAGTTCCCGGAGCAGATAACGGTCGAGGAGGCGCATCGGACGCGGCAACCTTATGCAGGATCGATTCGGTTGACCAACTGCGGTTTACAGGGCTTCCACCGTGCGGATGTGGACCGGTTTTTGCCGGGGACCGGTTGATAGAGATTGGGTGGGCGTCTTGGGAGGCTCCGCGGGACTGGGCCTGCGCTCGCAGGGATCGTTCGGGAGGTGAGGGCTTTCGCGCTGCGCGCGATGGGGATTTGGGATCGGGGGCGGTGGTGGGTGAACTGCCCGGACCGCTTCCCGGTTGCGTTGACGCGAGTGGGCGGTCTCCGTAGTTTTTGAGCCCATGTCCGCGTTGCTTGATTCGTTGGTTGAATTGATCCGCCGCTCGTCTGCCGAGATTCCGGATGACGTGAATGCGGCGTTGGTCCGCTCGTTGGAGTCCGAGAAGAAGGGGACCATCGCCGAGAGTGCTCTGAAGATTATCGAGCAAAACATCGAGCTGGCGAAACGGAAGTCCCAACCGCTCTGCCAGGACACCGGCAGCGTGCTCTTCTACGTGGACTGTCCGGTGGGGTTCGACCAGATCACTTTTGAGGAGACCGCTTGTGAGGCGGTGACGTTGGCCACCCGCAAAGGCTACCTGCGTCAGAACTCGGTGGATTCAGTGACGGGTAAGAATGATGGCACCAACGTCGGTCCAGGTTCTCCGTCGGTCCATTTCCATCAGCATCGTTCGTCCGAGGTGCAGGTGCGTCTGATGCTTAAGGGCGGAGGTTGTGAGAATGTAGGGGCTCAGTATTCGTTGCCGCTGGAGAAGCTCCATGCCAGCCGGGATCTCGACGGGTGCCGCAAGGTTATCCTCGATGCCGTGTTGCAGGCGCAGGGCAAGGGCTGTGGTCCGGGCATTTTGGGGGTTTGCATCGGGGGGGATCGATCGACCGGCTATGCCCTGAGCAAGACCCAGTTCCTACGCACTCTGGAGGACCGCAATCCGGACCCCACGCTGGATGCCCTGGAGCAAGATGTGCTGAAGACGGCCAATGAATTGGGGATCGGCCCCATGGGCTTTGGCGGCAAGACGACGCTTCTGGGGGTGAAGATTACCGCAGCCAACCGGGTGCCGGCCTCCTATTTTGTAACCGTCAGCTACATGTGCTGGGCCTTTCGACGTCAGGGCGTGGAACTCAATGAAGCCTCCGGGATCCGCCGTTGGCTGTATTGACCCATTGAATGGCTCGCGCGGCAGGCTCTGAGCCCTCGCCGCAGAGCCTCCTGCAGGTCGTTGACGTACAAAAGCCCGGGCCGTGGCCCGGGCTTTTGTACGGTTTAAGACACTAGGTCGCCTAGATCACTTCTCCGGCTGATCGTATTCGCCGAGCGGGCGGATCCAGATGTTGCGGAAGCGGACCGGATCTCCGTGGTCTTGCAGACGGATCGGTCCCGTGCCGTCGTACTTGAAGTATTTCGGTGTATTCTGGTGGCCGCTGGGACCGTTGAACTCCTGCTTGTGATGCAGTGCCACGCCGTTGTGCAGGACCGTGACGGAGGCCTTACGGGTCACTTTGCCTTCGGTATCAAACAGCGGGCCTTCGAAGATCACGTCGTAGGTGTTCCACTGGCCGGGCTTCTTCATGGCGTTATGCAGCGGGGGCCACATGCCATAGAGGCCGCCGGCCTGACCGTCGGCGTAGGTCTTGTTGTTGTACACGTCGAGCACCTGCACTTCGTAGAGGCCGTGCAGGAAGAGTCCGGAATTGCCGCGGCCCTGGCTTTCACCCTTGGGGGGATTCGGGGCGGACCATTCGAAATGAAGCTGGAAGTCTTTGAACTTCTCTTGGGTCTGGATGTCGCCAGTGCCCTTCACGATTTCGAAATAGCCGTTCTCGACTTTCCAGGGGGCTTTGCCGTCTTTGCCGCCCTTCCACTTTGAAAGGTCTTTGCCGTCAAAGAGGACCACGGCGTCGGCCGGGGCCGGGGCCTGATGGCTGAAGGACTCACCCGGTTCCACGATGGGCGGGTTGGGGCGGGTTTTGTCGTGGACCTTCCACTTCTGCCCCGGGATTTGAGGGGTGTTGTCATAACCGACGCCAGCGGCGAAGGCGGTTGCGGTGGCGATGGCCAGAGGCAGGAAACGCGCAAGTGTGCTCATGAGAACTGGATGAGGGGATACGCTCGGTATCTGGGTAGAAAAACTCAATGTTGAAGTCCGACGCAGTTTGGAATTCTTGCACAAAACGGCTTTTCGTCGGTGCCTGGGTTGCCAGAGGATTTGGTTCGCATGAATCACGCTCCCGGTTTTCTCCATTTGGTCGAGGATGCTCAGACTCGCATCCAAGAGTTGTCTATCGAAGCCTTGAGCGAGCGTCTCAAGACCAACCCCGGATTAGTGTTGTTGGATGTTCGCGAGGAGAGCGAGTGGGCTGCCGGACACGCTGTGCAAGCGAGCCACTTGGGCAAGGGTATCTTGGAGCGCGATATCGAGGCGCGCTATCCCGACAAGTCGGCGGAAATCGTGATGTACTGTGGCGGGGGATACCGCAGCGCTCTGACCTGCGATGCCGCTCAGAAGATGGGCTACCAGAATGTCCGTTCCCTCATCGGTGGCTACAAAGGCTTGGTGACAGCCGGTTGGCCAATGACGCACTGAAGATGGAATCCAGATCGGGATCGTTGGAAATAAGCCACCAGGGGCTGCAGGGCTTGGAGCCTCTGTTCTCCGGAGTCTTATCAGGAACTCTAGGAGCTCTAATTGTCGGACGGGAGAACCCACAGTTGCCCGATGCTTAGCGGGCGAAGGGGATCCGCAGCAATCGGGGACCCAGGCAGGCAATGGCGCTCTCGAAGCGATCCTCCTCGCCGAGGCCTTGTGGAATCCCTCTTCGATCCACCGTGCTGCCGGCGGCCATTTCTGAAAAGGCGGGCAGGACCAATCGCCCAGGGTTCACCAAGAAACAAGGCACCTTGGCCCGGGATGCAATGCCGTCATCGAGCACCAGAGCAGGGTGCAGATGACCTTGAATCTTCCACGATGAGGCGTGGCGCTCGGGACCAGCGAGTTCCGGCGGTTGATCTCCATGAAACAAGATGGCTTCGGGCAGATTCACCTGTCGAACGGTCCGTGCCGTGATTCCCCAACGCTCCAGTTGTCGGGGCAATTGACGGTCGTGGTTGCCCAGGCACCACTCTAGGACCATTCCCTCGTGCTCCAGGGATGCCAATTCCTGGACTGCTCGCTGAATGCCGTCTATGGGCAGGGCGGCGTGGACGATATCGCCCAGTAGGATCAGGCGTTCGGGCCGGTAACTTTCCAGGAGAGCTCTCAGCCGGGTCACCGTGGTGTCGACAATTCCAAGCGGCATCAGCTGCCCGCGTGCGCGGCGCGCCCAGGCCTCTCCGAGGTGCAGGTCCGCGACGGCCAAGCTTCGACTGCGTGGAAGCCATGCGGCCCGGCGGGCATCGAGCAGCACATCGTCCTGGAGGTGGAACCGGTCGGTGGGCACGGTGAGAACACTTTGGCAGGTGGCGGTGGTTCTGACGAGGAAGGCCGACTTACCCATCCACTGTTTTCGGCCCTCTTGCGTTGATAGATTCCGCAGGACAGCGATTCGCCGGTCTAGTCTCGGGGATTTGCCATCGCTTTTGACTTCCGCCGCAGGCCCGTCCCGGCATCCTTTCAGCCTATGAACCCTCGCCGTCTCGGTCTGCTGGCCAGTCTGGTCTTGAGCAGTGTTGTCTATGCCAAGGAGTTGACCATTGCCGTCATTCCCAAGGGCACCACCCATGAGTTCTGGAAATCCGTCCATGCGGGAGCGGTGAAGGCCGAACGCGAACTCACTGCGGCCGGTACGCCGGTGAAGTTGTTTTGGAAGGGACCGTTGCGCGAGGACGACCGCGACCAGCAAATTCAGGTGGTCGAGAACTTCACCGCCCGCAATGTGAGCGGCATCGTGTTGGCACCGCTCGATTCGCAGGCTTTGGTCAATCCGGTGCGCAGTGCGGTGAAGGCTGGAGTGCCGGTGGTCATCTTCGATTCCGACCTCAAGAGCGACCAGCAGGTGAGCTTCGTGGCCACCGACAATTTCAAGGGCGGTCGCATCGCCGGCGACTACTTGGCCAAGCGCTTGGGTGGCAAGGGTCGCATCATTTTGCTGCGTTATCAGGTCGGCAGCGCCAGCACTGAGGCCCGCGAGGCCGGATTCCTCGATGCCCTCAAGGCCTACCCCGACCTCAAGCTTATCTCTGCTGACCAGTACGCGGGGCCGACCCGGGAAACAGCTTATCAAGCTTCGCAGAACCTCCTGAATCGCCATGGTCAGGCCGTGGATGGGGTGTTCTGCCCCAACGAGACCGCCACGATCGCCATGACCAAGGCGCTGAGGGAAATCGGTCGCGCTGGTGGCAAGGTGGTGATGGTGGGCTTCGACTCGGGTTCCCAGTCTGTGGCCGACCTTCGCCATGGCGATGTCCAGGCGCTGGTGGTGCAGGATCCGGTCAAGATGGGTTACCTGGGCGTCAAGACCCTCGTGGAGCACATTCAGGGCAAGAAGGTGGAGAAGCGTGTGGACACCAGTGTCATGCTCATCACCACCGAAAACATGAACCAACCGGTGGCGCAGGAACTCTTAAACCCGCCCTTCAAACAGATCTTGGGCGAATAGGGCAGGACAATTCAGGGGGCCGCTTAGACAACAAACTGCTTGTGCCCTCGGCCTGATTGGCCGGAGAAACATACCCATCATTCTTCAACGATGAATCCGATCGAGACCGAAGCCTTTAAGAAGCCACTCCAACACATTGGGGAATGGGAAGAGTTCGTCGTTCAGCATTATCCCGAGCCCACGGGTCCCGCAGCGACTTCTGAGCTCAGCAAACCGGCGGTGGGCCACGCACCAGACAAGAAAGAGATCGAGTTCCGTAACTACGAAGCCGACGCCCGGCCGACGGTGCGGGAGTTCTATCGACTGAATCACACGTTTCAGACCTATGAGTTTGGTCAGGCCAAGCGGAAGGAATATCTCGGTCTGAACCGGATGACCATGGGCGTCTGGGAGGCGGCCGAGTACCTCAATCAACTCATCGACGATTCGGATCCGGACACCGACATGACGCAGTTGCAGCACCTGCTTCAGACCGCTGAGCACTTGCGCCGCGATGGGCAGCCGCGCTGGATGGTCATCACGGGCTTCGTGCACGACTTGGGCAAGATCCTCTGCCTTTGGGGTGAGCCGCAGTGGGCCGTGGTCGGGGATACTTTCCCCACGGGTTGCGCCTATTCGCCTAAGATCGTTTTCCCCAAGTTCTTCGAGGCCAATCCCGACAGCAAAGACCCGCGCTACAACACGCCCAATGGTGTGTATGAGCCCGGATGCGGCTTGGACAAGGTTTCGCTGTCGTGGGGGCACGACGAGTACATCTACCACGTCTGCCGCGACTATTTGCCCGAGGAGGGGTTGGCCATGCTGCGCTACCACAGCTTCTATCCCTGGCACCGCGAGTCGGAGTACTCGCACTTGCTCAATGACAAGGACCAGGCGCTGTTGCCGTGGGTGAACCGCTTCAACCCCTACGACCTCTACACCAAGAGCCACAGCAAGCCCGATGAAGTGGCCTTGCGTCCGTACTACGAAGACCTCATCGGCGAGTTCTTCCCGGACAAGATCCGTTGGTGAGCGCCGGTTGCTCTTGGTCGGCGAGTCGGTGCCAGTCTCTTCATCCGAAAGGGGCCCGCGCGCGTGGGTGAATCGTTCTTCGCAACGGTGAGAATCACGATGTGCTGGCGGTGTTTCAAGTGGTTGACGATTGGCGTCTCCGTTCTTCTTCGGCGGCAGTTGCGGCCAGTACCGCCATGGCTGCCGTTGTCACGGTTTCGGAGCCGGACCTGGGACTGGCCAAAAAGGGGATTCCCGTGCCTTCGCCCTTGAACGGTTGGCTCCACACGAGAGTTCCGTCTTCCGCCCGCAGGGCCCACAAATAACCGTCGGAACACACGAGCAACTGGTCGCCATCGGGCAGCAGCATCACGAAATTCCCTTTGGGAGTCTTCCAGCGCCAGAGGATGGACCCATCGCGACGATCCAGGGCGAAGACCCGCCCGTTGAAGGCGGCGTAGATGGCGTGGTCGGGGAAGTTCATTCCTGCAGGTTTTACGATCAATCTGCCCGTGCCCATTCGAAAGCCGATGGGATTTCGCAGTTGCCGGTGCAGTTCGCCACCGGAGGGCGTTCGGCCGGGTTACTCCGAGCCTTCGGCCTAAGCACGAGACAGGGCGTTGTCGCTGACGAAAAGATTTCGGGAACGGAATCCTGCCGGGCTTTCCAGAAGCAGCACGGCCCGGAGCGCTGCCAAAGGCGAGGCAAACCAGGGGCGATGTAGTCGTCGATCTTCGGCCAGGGCCCACGCGGGACTGGGAAAGTTCATCCGCTGGGCCAACTCCTCCGCTGTCGCAGCCAGGTACGCGTCGCGAACGCAACCGGTCACCGGGTCCGAGGGTGCTAGCAGCACCGGGACTTCGGACAACGCTGTTGCGCTCGGCGCGACGTAGAACGCATCCAGAAAATTGGCGAGACACCGGTCAAAGGAGTCGCCAGCGGCCGTTAGCTCTGCCACCTCCGCCAAACTTCTTGGTCTCATAATTTCCCTTCCTCAAAGAGGCCTTCCACCAGGTACTGGGTCCGCATCGGAATGCGGTTCTCCGGGTAATACTGTCCAACCAAGTCCAGCACTGCACGCGCGTTCTGCAGACCCAGATGCCGGATCAGGAACATGATGTCCGGGATGTCCGATCCCTCCCCGTCGGTGCCGCCCACCCGGGACGCCATGCACTTCATGGCAAGGAGGTACTCGGGAACCGGCATTGTCAGGCGCAGGTGCGGGAACTGGGGAAGGTTGCCCATGGTCGTTTCGTGCCTCGCAGAAACGAATCCTTTTACTCTGTCGTTCAGCCAATCCGGAGGCAGTTGCCGTTGTTCGCCGATCCGCCGCACCAGCTCACGGGTGAGCGTCGTCGGATGAAAGATGGCGTCCACGTCCTTGGTTGAAAGCCGGGCATTGAATGCCAGCACCATCACGGTGCCCCCAAAGAGACAGAGTTCCCCGATCACACCTTGCTTTCCGAGCTCCTCGGAGAGGGCCGAAAGTGCGTCCACAATCGCCTCACGCGTGAGGGCAGAGCCGAAGGAAGGTGGCGTGCTCATGGGGTCAGGGACTTTTGTCCGCAGATGAACGCGGATTTTTGCAGATTTCTGCGGTAGAGTGTGGGCCGAAGGTGGACGGGTCACAACCGATCTCTTTCTCTGCTATTTGAATCCGTGTTTATCTGCGTAAACCTGCGGATAGAAACCCTCGGCGGATGATTGAGCCTCGCGGTAATGGGTAGCCAGAGCTGATCTGAAAGCTGAAAGGATTTCGCAGTTGCGGGTGCAGTTCGCCCCTCGAAGGCTCGCCTCCGGAATCCCCTTGGATGAACAACATTCTGCGATCCAAGAATTCCTTCCTACTGATGCTGGCGTTCCTGCTGCTCGGAATGCCTCGACCGGTTGTCGACGCAACCAAAGACCACGACTTCGATGTCGTGCAGGCGATCGTCTAGGATTAACATCAAAACGCCGGACCCCGCATACGAGGTCCGGCGTGGTTGCTCAGATCGGATCGCGTGGGGCGACCCGGATCGGGTCAGAGCACGCCCATCAGATGTTCGAGCACCAACTGGTCGAGGTCCTGGTAGTTGCGCGCGGCGATGAGTTGGGCCGCTTCCTTCTCGGGGTAGCTCTTGGCCTTGGAAAGCAGGTGCTCGAAGGTGCGGCGCGAGTTGGACAAGTGCGAGAGCCACTGCTTCTCGGAGGTCGTCCGGAAGGGGTGCACGTCGAAGCAAACGAACTCGCCCTTCTTGCCGTAACCGTTGCGTTCGAGGGCGCGAATTTGGTTGAAGGCCACGCGCAAGTTGGCCGAGCCGAAGGGCTTGTCCTGATCGAATTTCAGGCCGTTCTGATCGTTCAAGTGCAGCGACCACAGCTTGCCGAACGACATCGCAAAATCAATTTCATCGGCCGGATCGAGGCCAGCGAGGATGGCGTGGGCCGACTCAATGACGCAGCCCACTCGCTTGGAATCCTTGGTGAGCTGGGCAATGGCCAGCGCGTGCCCGGTGGTGGGCAGGTAGGCGTGGTCCATGGGCTCGTTGGGCTTGGGCTCGATGGCCAGGCGGATCTTCTTGTCGTGCTTGAGCATCGCGTCGAAGGCCTCGACCAACAGTTCGGTGGAGCGCGCTCCCGACTTGGACTCGCGCAGATAGGTGCCTTCGCGGGCCAGCCACAGCACCAGGATGTCGGTGCCCAGTTCGTTGGCGATGTCGATGCTCTGGCGGGAACGATCGATGGCGTAGCGGCGCAGCTTCGGATCGTTGCTGGTGTAGCCACCGTCGATGGTTTGCGGAGCGAACCACAGGCGAGGGGCGACCATCTCAGCGACGAGGCCCTCATTGTCCAAGCGCTTCTTCAAAGCCTTGGCCTCCTGAAGGACCTGCTTTGCAGACTTGGCATCAATGTCCGGCACGGCGTCGTCGTCATGGAACATCATGGCGTCGAAGCCGAGGGTCTTGAGCTGGGCGAGCTTCCAGTCGAAGGATTCCTCGCGGCGGACGGTGGGGCCGTAGGGGTCCTGACCCTGGCTGAAGTTCCACGGGCCTACACAAAAGCGGTATTGCTGTTTCTTGGACATGGTAAGTGCGGAAAATAGTTTGAACGTGAGGCCGGAGCAGGGCAATCGGGAATGCAGCCCCGACGACGGGGCGGTCACCCACTTTTCAAAGGTTGGGTGGTTTGCTGGGTAACAAGGCACTGCATTTGCTGCGATGAGAGGTCATGAATCTTGCTGGCTTCCTTGCTGATCAGTCCCGGGCGCGCTGTGTCGCGACCGCGCTGTCGGTCGCGCTGTGTCTGGGAATGTTAAGTGGTTGCTCTGGTCCGTCGGAGCAGCAGGAACAGGTGCTGCGCATCGTTGCGCGGGGAGTCGCTGGGGATCGTTGGATAGCGACTTTGCCCAAGGCGGGCCCCTTGGCGATGAGGTGGGTTCCCGCCACTCGGTTTGTAATGGGCAGTCCGCCTCAGGAGCAGGGTCGGTTGGTGGATGAGCCTCAGCATCTAGTGCAGTTGACCTCTGGTTTTCTCATCGCCGAGACCGAGTTGACCCAAGGTCAGTGGCTGGCGTTCATGGAGACCAATTCGAGCCCAAATCAAGGCATGGATTTGCCGGTGACCCAAGTCTCTTGGGAGAAAGCTCGAGAATTCTGCCGTCGACTCACTTTGCAACAGAAGGATGAAGGACACCTGCCTAAGGGTTGGGTTTGGGATTTGCCCACCGAGGCGCAATGGGAATTGGCCTGTCGGGCCGGGACCCCCGGGGCCTACGCCGGAGAGCTCGACAGCTTGGCGTGGCATGCTGGCAACAGCGGTGGAAAGGTGCATCCGGTGGGGCGGCGTGAGGCCAATGGACTCGGTCTTCAGGACATGCATGGAAACGTGGCTGAGTGGTGCGTGACTTGGTTCTTTTCCTACCCGACCAATATCCCGGTCTTCGTGGATCCTCTCGGTCCGATTTGGAGCTTCGCTCCCACCTATCGGGGCGGTGGATTCAAGTCTGCCCCCGCGGCCTGCCGCTCTGCGGCCCGTGCGGCGGGTGTCCCCGGGGAGGTACCCAACGAGACTCTGGGATTTCGATTGGCCCTGCGGTTTCGGCGGGAAACGATGTGATTTAGATGTGTTTACGGGGCTTGCAGTCCCGGGGTTAGACGCAGTGCTAAAGCCTGAACCCAGCAGAGGTGCTCTCTCGGGGTGTTTCTTGTCTGAGAGACATCTGCTTCCTGTCCTCCGGCTGTCAGAAGTGTTAACGTTTTCCACGTGGCCGAAACATTGGTCGTCAACGAAATCTATCTCAGTCTTCAGGGCGAAAGCACCTTCGCGGGGCTACCCTGCGTCTTTGTGCGCCTGACTGGATGCAATTTGCGGTGTTCCTACTGCGATACAGCCTATGCCTTCACCGAAGGTAAGCGACGCTCCCTGGACGAGATCCGCGCTGAGGTGCATCGATTGGCAGAACCCTTTTTTCGCTCTGATCGGGCCCATTTTCCGCCGGTGGTCAATGCGGGCGATGCTTCAGCTCAGCACAAGTTGCCGTTGGTTGAGTTGACCGGGGGTGAACCCCTCTTGCAACCCAATGCCGCTCGCCTGATGCGTACCTTGGCGGATGACTGTTTCACGGTGCTGGTGGAAACCAGCGGCGCTCACGACATCTCTAAGCTCGATCCGCGGGTTCGGCGCATCATGGATCTGAAATGTCCGAGCAGCGGCGAGGTTGAACGCAATCGTTGGGCTAATATTCCCCATCTCCGTGCCACGGATGAGTTGAAGTTCGTGATCGGAACCCGCGAGGACTACGAGTGGGCCAAGGCGAAAATCCTCGAGCATCGGCTCGATCCGGTTTGTCCGATTTTGTTCTCCTGGGTGGCTCCGCTCTCGGATTCCCAGCGCGACAAGGCTCTCAAGCCCGTACCCAAGGGGCTTCATCCGATTTCCAGGAAAGATCTTGTGGAGGCCATGGTGGCTGACCGGGTGCCGGCCCGGTTCCAGTTGCAAATGCACAAGTTCATCTGGCCTTCCGATGAACGCGGCGTGTGATGAGCACCCGAGCCCAAGACTCCACCCTCGAAATGCTCCGCCGATACGAGTCGCGGAACATCACGTTCTTGGAACCCAATGCGGGATGGCCAATCGTCTGGAAGCGGGCCAAAGGGTGCCGTGTTTGGGATGAGGCGGGTCGGCCTTATCTGGACCTCACCGCCGCCTTCGGTGTGGCCGCGGCGGGGCATGCCAACTCCGCCGTCGTGAGGGCCGGCCAGCGGCAGATGGGAGAATTGCTACATGCCATGGGGGATGTGCATCCCCATGCGCTGAAGGCCCGTCTGGCTCGCGAATTGAGTCGGCTCACCTTTGAGCGGTGGACTCGCCGCCGAGGGGCCACTGCTGCAGTCGAGACTGGCAAGGTGATCTTCGGGTGTTCCGGTTTCGAAGCGGTCGAGGCAGCGTTCAAGACGGCGCGCTTGGCCACCGGGAAGCCTGGGGTCATTGCTTTTCGTGGCGGATACCATGGGGTCGGGTATGGAGCCCTGAACGCGACGGAACGGTCCCATTTTCGAGAGCCGTTCCGGGACCAGCTCCGTGAGTTTGGATGTTTTGTGGACTTTCCCGAGGCAGATACAGAGGAGCAGGGAAGACCCCGATTGGAGGCGGCACTCGAGGCGGCTGCGGCTGCGCACGACATCGGCGCGGTGGTCGTCGAACCCATGCAGGCTCGCGGTGGGATTTGCATACCGCCTCCCTGGTTTCTGCCGTGTTTGCGCGAGTGGGCCGACCAACGGGGCGTCTTGTTAATTCTCGACGAAATTTACACGGGTTTTGGACGCACCGGAGCCTGGTTTGCTTGCGAGCACTCGGGCGTTATTCCGGACCTTATCTGCCTGGGCAAAGCATTGACCGGCGGTTTTCCCTTGAGTGCCTGCGTGGGTCGGGCCCGGGTGATGGACGCCTGGCCTCCGGCAATGGGCGAGGCCATTCACACGAGCACATATTTAGGACATCCGGTCGGGTGTGCCATGGCCTTGGCTCAGATCTCTGAACTCCGTCGTCTGGCCTTGCCTCAACGCGCGGCTCGGTTGGAAAAAGTTTTGGAATCCGGCCTGAAATCCCTCCAAGCCCAATTCCCAGATCGGGTGTCGAGGGTGTCGGTCATCGGGCTTATGGGTGGTATCGCCTGGCGGCGAGCCGATGGAGGTCCCGACACTGAGTTGTCTGTCTGGCTCATGCAGGAAGCGCTCCGCCGCGGAATCATCCTTCTTCCAGAAGGCGAACATTCCGAGGTCACTGGGATCACTCCGCCACTGACCATCACCGAAATGGAGTTAAAACGGGCTTTCCGCGAAATCACTCGAGCGGTCATTGCACGCCTCCAGGTATCAAATCCTGCCCCAAAACCTAAAGTGTCCCGCACTCCGAAAAAACGGCTATGACCCTGAATGAGATGCGTTCCCTGCTGGAGTCGCGGGGGATCCAGTTGACGAAGTCGCTGGGCCAGAACTTCCTGCACGATGGCAATCAGTTGCGACGGATTGTGAGCGCTGCGGACATCGTCCCGACTGACCGTATTCTTGAAGTGGGGCCTGGTTTAGGGCCCTTGACTGAGTTGCTGGTGGTCCAAGCTGCGTCGGTGTTGGCCATTGAAAAGGATGCCCGGTTGGTGAGCGTTCTCCGTGAGAACTTCTCCGGCGCCCTTTCCGGGGAGGGCCCAGGCACCCTCGAATTATTGGAGGCCGACGCCATGCGTTGGGTCGAAGCCAATTCGCGGGATTGGAGCGGATGGAAACTCGTCGCCAATCTGCCCTATTCGGTGGCGTCAACCCTGATGGTGGAGTTGGCCGAGGCCCCGGTGCCCCCCGATCGCATGGTGGTGACCTTGCAGGCAGAGGTGGTGCATCGCATTGCCGCTCCGACCGATGGGGACAACTACGGAATCCTCACCCTCTTGCTGGGACTGCGCTACCAAGTCCGTGACTGGTTTAACATCAAACGCGGATGCTTCTATCCGATACCGGATGTCGATAGTGCCTGCATTAGCCTCGTGCGGAGGCCGATTCCGCTTCTGGATGCCGCTGGCTCGGTGGTTTTTACCCGACTCGTGAAGCGTGCCTTCTCTGAGCGTCGGAAGATGATGCTCAAGCTGCTCAAGACCGTATGGCCAGCGGAGGTCTTGCAGGCTGCTTTTATCGAGGTGGGTATCGCCCCGACCGAGCGCGCCGAGAAGGTTTCCGTCGAGGGATTCGTGGCGTTGACTCGGATTCTTCAACGGCAAGCACCGGGCGAGCCGTGCGAGCCGTGCGAGGGTTTGCCGGAGTCGGATCCGCGGGCCTGACCGTGTTCGGAAGCTCTGCCTGTGCAGGCGGAGCTAGGTTGTAGGATTTCCGATCTGTGGAGGTGCGGTGCACGCCGGTGTGCTGCGTACGACTCAAGTTTCAGCGCAACCTGCCGATATGTGGCCGTCGGAGGGAGGGGTTTCCCTAAAGCGTTTCCCGGAGGCGCTTTCTAGCAACTGCGATGAAAATTGAATCCTTTGGAAAGACCTTAGTGGTCAGCGGACTCTCAGGCCTGAATGTCACCAATGCGGGTTCATTCCGGGACAATGTCCGGGCGTCTGTCCAGCCTCACCACACCCGCATTGACATCGATATGTCTTTGACCCGGGCCATTGATAGTACCGGATTGGGTGCCCTGGTCTCCTTGCATCGGTTCATTGTGTCACGGCAGGGTCAGTTGCGGTTGATTAACCCGGTTCCGGTGGTGCGCAAAGTCTTAGACCTCACGCAGCTTAGCAAAAGCTTCGAGATCACACAGGGTTGATCACGCAGGGTTGACCACGCAGGGTTGTGAAAGCTCGCCCGGCGGACTACTTGTCTTCGAGTGTAATCTGAGCGCCGGCTTCGATATTGCGGATCTTGCTGGGCGTGGTGGCCGTCGGACGGGCCGCGTCGGTGCAGTTGCCGATGTTGTAGGTCTCGCCCATCACTGAACTGGGAAATTTTCCGCCCTGAAAGTAGGGAGCTAGATCATCGGTGGAAGGTTCCGCCGTATCGGCCTTGCGATACTCGTTCTGCCAGGTCGTCTTGGCCAGCTCGATGGCCTTCAGGTTGGCGAGGACCGCGTTGTATTTTCCGGTATCCATGAACTTCCTCACGTTCGGAACGGCGATCATGGTCAGAAGGCCCACGATCATGACGGCGATCATGACTTCGACGAGGGTGAAGGCGGCGCGAAGCGACGAGCGACGCAGATGCTTGCGGGTATTCATGGTGGAAGAAATCGTCATTGGAGTCCGAACACCGGTTCGATGGATTGGTTGCGGAGGCCGGTGAAAGGTTCCCTTCTGACGGCCTTGATGAAAGCCGCAGTGGCTCCTCAGAGCAAGTCGAGGGTCTTTTTTAGATTCCAACTGTTCTGAAGAAGATAGAGGGCCTAAAATAAAGGTTCAGCTTCCCTAATTTAGGTGGGAGCAGCAGGAATGATTGGGACATTGCCGAGTCGTGGACTGTCTCCCACTCTTACCGCGCCGTATGAATGAATCTCAGAATCTCGACGAGTTGCTGGTGTCCCGGTCCGACCAGGCCCGGCGACCCGCCGAGCCTTGCACCGTGGTTATCTTTGGTGCCTCCGGCGATCTGACCTCGCGCAAGCTGATTCCAGCTCTCTACCACCTGACGCTTGAGAAACTGATGCCGCAACCCTTCCGTATCGTGGGTTTCGCACGGCGGGAGAAGAATGACGAAGCTTGGCGACTGGAACTCCGTGAGGCCCTGAACAAGTTTTCCCGGACCCAGCCCGTCCAGGAGGATGTCTGGAATGCCTTCGCAGCCAATATCCACTATTGTCAGGCCGACATGTCCGATGCGGCCGGGTACCAGAGGCTCAAGGACCTAGTGCATGGATTTCCCGACGACCGTCTGAGGAGCAATCTCCTGTTCTACTTGGCCACCAATCCCAGCCAATTCGGCGAGGTGACCGGCCATTTGAGCGCGGTGGGGCTGTTGCAGAAGGCGGAGTCCCGTGTCACTCCGGAGCGAATCGTTGTGGAGAAGCCCTTCGGACAGGATTTGGAGACAGCGGAGGCGTTGAATTTGGAACTGACCCGCTTCGCCCATGAGAAGCAGATCTTCCGCATCGACCATTATCTCGGGAAGGAGACGGTTCAGAACATTCTGACCTTCCGGTTTTCCAATGCGATCTGGGAGCGGTTGTGGAACCGCGAGTGCATCGACCATGTCCAAATCACCGTGGCCGAAAAGTTGGGCGTGGGTTCGCGCGGCGGTTACTACGAAGAAGCGGGCGCCATTCGGGATATGGTCCAGAACCATGTGCTTCAGGTGCTCTCACTTGTGGCCATGGAGCCGCCGAGTTCTCTGGAGGCTGAAAATGTCCGTGACGAGAAGGTCAAGCTGCTCAAGTCGATCCGACCAATGACGCCGGCTCAGGTGGCTGAAAACGTGGTCCGCGGCCAGTACTTCGCGGGCGAAGTCGATGGCGAGCTACGCCCGGCCTACCGCAGTGAGACCAAGGTGAAGCCTAACTCGCATGTCGAGACCTTCTTGGCGATGCGCCTCTTTGTGGACAATTGGCGCTGGCATGGCGTGCCTTTCTACATTCGTACCGGCAAGAATTTGCCCCTCAGCGCCAGCGAGATCCGCGTCCAGTTTAAGAGCGCCCCCAACATCCTCTTCGCGGCCAAGGATCAGCTCGATGCCAACTCCCTGACGCTCCGGCTTCAGCCCAATGAGGGCATGACCTTGCGTTTCAACGGCAAGGTCCCCGGCGGAGCGGCTGAGCTGCGGCCGGTCCGGATGCACTTCAGTTACGACACTGAATTTGGAGCCTACACCCCGGAGGCCTACGAGCGATTGTTGCTCGAGTCGATGGCGGGCGATGCCACGCTCTTTATTCGTCGCGACGAAGTGGAGACGGCCTGGAAGATTGTGGATGCTATTCGCAGTGCCTGGGTAGGCAAGCCGTTGACCAACCGCGAGTTTTACGCGGCCGGTACCTGGGGGCCCGCTGCGGCCGACGACCTCTTGGGCAAGAGCGGTCACGAATGGCGCAATCCCCAGTCGAAGCACTAATCTTGGGGGGCGCGTGTGACCTGAACAGGTCGATCACCGCAGCAACGGTGGTCGACCGAGAGGAGGGGGGTGCCGCTTGGCGATTATTCTTTGTCGTACTGCCGACTGAAATCGAGAACGAGCTGGCGCTGCTCTCCGTTTCGCAACAGCACGACGATCACCCGATGCTTTTCGGAAACATTGCCGAGGGCCTCGGTGTGGACGGCCTTCACGTCGGCCGGTGTGATCACCGCTTTGCCGTCGATCTTTAGCAGGATGTCTTGCGGTGACAGGCCCGCCTGGGCCGCGTTGCCAGGGAACTTCACGCCATAAATGAAGACTCCCTGATTGCGGTGGAAGAACAGGTCGGGGTTGTCGAATTGGTTGATGGCCTTGACCGTGAAATCCCAGCGGCGGCACTCAATTTCCTCGCCCTCCACCTTGCCCTTGGCGCGTGGCACCATCGTGGTCGTCTGGGTTTGACCCTTGCGGACGAACTCCAGGGCGGCGGGCTTGCCCTTAGGTAAGAGGCCAATCCGTTGGCGCACTCCCGGTAGGTCTTCGACCGTGAGCCCAGTGACCTCCATACCGTTGATTTTCACGATGCGGTCTCCGGTCTGAATCCCAGCGCGCCGGGCGGGGCTTTCCGGATCAGTTTCCGCCACCATGACGCCCTCATTCTCGGGAAAATAGACGTTCCGGTTGAAGTCCTTCAGGGGCTGCAGTTGGATGCCCGTCCAGCTCCAGTCCATCTTGCCATGTTCCCGGATTTGATCAGCGACCACTCGGGCCACCTCGATGGGCACGGTGAATCCGAGATCGCCCCCTCCGCCCATCATCCCTCGGGTATTGAGTCCGACCACCTCGCCCAGCGTGTTGACCAGCGGGCCGCCGGAATTGCCAGGGTTGATCGATGCGTCGGTCTGGAGCCAAGAGCTGTATTCACTCGACCCGGGTAGGTAGCGGTGGGTGCAGGAAATGATACCGATCGACACCGAGCGGGAGAGTCCGAAGGGAGCCCCCATCGCCATGACAAAATCGCCCTCCACCAGGTTGGTTGAGATGCCCAACCGCGCGAAGGGCAGGGGCGGGGCATCGGCGGGCCGCTCGAGTTTCAGGAGGGCGACATCGGTGTCTTTATCGGAGCCAAGGACCTTTGCTTTGAAGGCCTGACCATCGGAGAGCAGGCAGCGGACCTCGGTGGCCTTGTCCACGACATGCCAGTTGGAGAGCAATTCGCCATCGGCTGAGATGAGCACGCCGGAACCGGATACCTCTTGGGCTTGGCGCTTGCCTCCTTGCATGTCTTCACGGACGCACTTGATGAAGACCACCGAGGGAAAAACTCGATCCTTCGCCGATCGAACTACCTTTCGAAAATCAAGTGTTTCTATGCCTTTGGGAAGAGCGTCGTCAGCCAAGACGGTGCGCGGGGAATGTCCCAAGAGGAGACCCAGTGCGAGAAGGGGTGAGAGTATCCGGTTCACGTGTGGGGTCATCCTACAGTCTGCCGCCGGCCTGTCGAGTTGGAGGGACCCCGCAAACGATCGATGCAGAAATCTGTCGCTCCTTGGCTCGTTCTCTGGCAGTTCCATGTGATCCTGTGGAGCACAACCGGCGGCGGTTCGGGGAGGATTGCCAAATCCGGTTGAATCCCAGGAGTTTGCCAACGATGAGCAAGACCAAAGCCACCGCATCCGCATCCGCATCCGTAGCGCCCGCGCCCGCACCCAAGCTGAAGCTGGGGTTGCCCAAGGGTTCGCTGCAAGATGCCACCCTCGAGAAATTCGCCAAAGCCGGATGGAACATCACCGTGTCCAGCCGGAGCTACGAGCCTTACGTCGATGATCCTGAGCTGCAGATCCGCCTGATCCGCGCCCAAGAAATCGGACGCTACGTGGCACTCGGCTACTTGGATGCTGGTCTGACCGGTGTGGACTGGATCCACGAGAACGGCGTGGCCGGTGATGTGTACGAGGTGGGCGAATTTGTCTTCAGCAAGGCCACGCGTCAGCCCACTCGCTGGGTGTTGGCCGTGCCCGAGGAATCGGAGATCCGAACGGTGAAGGACCTGGAGGGCAAGCGCATCGCCACTGAAGTGGTGGGCATGACACGCCGCTGGCTCCGCAAGCACGGGGTGAAGGCCGAGGTTGAATTCTCCTGGGGTGCCACTGAGGTGAAGGCCCGTGAGTTGGTCGACGCGATTGTCGATGTCACCGAGACCGGGTCGTCGCTGCGGGCCAACAAACTACGCATCGTCGATACGTTGATGGTCTCCACGCCACGCCTGGTGGCCAACAAGACGGCCTGGAAGGATCCGTGGATCCGCTCGAAGATCGAGACCATCGCATTGCTGCTCAAAGGTGCCATTGAGGCCGAGATCAAGGTGGGTCTTAAAATGAACATCCGAGAGAAGGACTTGCCAAACCTGTTGCAAAGCTTGCCCTCGCTCCGTAATCCTACTGTCTCTGGTTTGAGTCAGTCGGGCTGGGTAGCCGTGGAAACTATCATCGACGAACCGGTGGTTCGTGAGCTGATTCCTCGACTGAAAGCTTTCGGAGCCGAAGGCATCATCGAATATCCGCTGAACAAGGTGGTTTACTGACAACGACAACTCAAGACCAACACTGATATGGGTTCACTCAAGAAACGTCGCAAAGCGAAGATCAACAAACACAAGCGCCGGAAGAAGCTTCGGCAGAACCGGCATAAGAAGCGTACTTGGCAGAAGTAACGCGTCCTCTTCGGCCGTTTCTCCCAACATTCCGCTTTTCAGAGCGCGGCCTTGGTTTTCAACGACCGGGCCGCGTCGTCTTTTACGTCAGGTGATTTTTGGGCTGAAGTATGACTGTCTCTACCTGTTTGGGTGCTTTCCGGGCGTGCCGCTCCAGACCCTTCCCGGTTTTGGTCGTGGTTTTGGCCATGGTTGTTGCCGGGTGCCGAACGCACGGTTTGGGCAAGACCGTGGGGACTCCGTCGGCGAAGCGTTCTGTGGCCGCTCCGGCGGAATGGGAGCGACGCGCGGAAGCTCACGCAGCATTTGCGGCGGGTCTAGTCCGCGGCATGAATGGGGATTCAGAGGGGCTCCTGCGCTACTTCGAGCGGGTCACCGAAAACGATCTCTCCAACCATGAATTAGTGGCTGATGTCGCTCGCCGACTTTTGCAGCAGGAGAAGATAGATCGTGCGCTGAAGTTGCTCGATCGGGTCTCGGCACGTTCGGACACCCCAGGAGAACTCCATGCCCTCCATGGCGTGGCCCTCACGCAAGCCGGTCGCCCTGCCGATGCTCTGAAAGCGTATTTAAGGGCAGCCGAGCGCCCCCCGGTGATCGTGGCTGTTTATCAGGCCGTGGTTCGCATCTTGGCCGAAGACCGCCGGACCTCGGAGGCGTTGCCCTTGTTAGCTCGGGCTCGAAACAGTTTTGCCGCAGAACCGGGTCCGCTCTTGGAGATTGTCGATCTCTATCGGGTTATCGGTGCGGCGGACGCTCGGTTAAAATCTCAGACCCAGGCTGCCGCTCTCGAGGTGCTCACCCAAGTTCGTGCGTTGAAGCCCGAGGATCCTGGGGTTTCGCTCCGTCTGGCCGACCGTTATGTGCAGTTGGGTCAAGCCGATCAATCCGAGGCGGTGCTCCGTGAACTCCAAGAACGGGCACCCCGCAATCCCGCAGCCCTTTCGCGTTTGGCCGAACTCTACCTGCGCTCCGGGCGAATTCCGGAAGCCAGTCGCCAATTGGAGGCCCTCCGCAAGATCGATCCGGCCAATCCCGTGACCTACTATTTTCTGGGGGTCGTGGCTCTTCAGGAGAAGCAGTTCGAGCGGGCTCGCAACCATTTCGAGCGGGCCGTCCTCCTCAATCCTGCCTTGGAACCGGCCCAGACAGATTTGGCTGTGGCCTTGTTGAGTTTGCAGCGTCCCGAGGATGCGGTGGCCGTCCTCGACCGGGCTCGCAAAGAAGTCCCGCCCTCATTCCGCTTGGAGTACCTCTCCGGGGTGGCTCGCTCGCAGCTCAAGCGGTTCGATCAAGCTCTGGAGGCCTATTCGGCGGCTGAAAAGCTGGGAGCCACCAACCAACCACCGCTCATCGACCATCGTTTCTACTTTCAGGTGGGGGCGTTGTTGGAACGGAAAGGCGATGAGGCCAAGAGCATCGAATACCTCGAGAAGTCCCTCGAACTGAAGCCCGACTTTGACGAGGCCTTGAATCATTTGGGCTACATGTGGGCCGAGAAAGGCAAGAATCTGCCGCGGGCACGTGCGATGATCGAGCAAGCTCTCCAGGCCGAGCCCGAGAATCCGGCCTACATGGACAGCATGGGCTGGGTGCTCTTCAGGCTGGGGCGGTCTCCCGAGGCGCTCGAGTGGCTGACCAAGGCTCGCCAGCGATTGACTGAGCCCGACGCCACGGTGTTGGACCATTTAGGCGATGCGGCAGCAGCCGGCGGCCGTTGGGATCTCGCGCGCGAAGCCTGGGCCGCGTCTCTCCAGGTCGAGTCTTCGCCTTCGATTTCCAAGAAGTTGGCCGACGCTCCGCCCGCTCCGACCCCGCCCATCCAACCGGGGAAGTAAATTTCGGAGAACCCTCGGGTCGTTGATCAAGATCGGCCTCGCCCAGTTTTCTGATGCCCTGAAAACGGACTTAGACCGGTTCCCACTCCCGTTCGCAGCATCGCAGGAATGCCTCCTGAAGGCGCGACTGTCGGGAATCGGTTGGCACGTTCTGGGAGTCCAGCGCCCGCACCGGAACGAGCCCCCGTGTGCTGAAGGTCAGGAAGATTCCTCGGGAGGTGGTCAGGCGCGAGGGAAGGGCCGCGGTCTCGGTGACTGTCCAGCCCAGCTCATGGGCTGAATCGAGGACCGCTCCGCGGGTCACTCCGGGCAGGACACCCGCTGTGAGCGGGGGCGTATGAAACGAGCCCTCTTCCCACCAAAAGACATTCCCGCTGGAGCTTTCGGTGACCATACCGTCGGTGTTTACCAAAAGGGCGTCGTCAAAGCCCTGAGCTTCGGCCTCGGCCCGGGCGAGCACATTCAGAAGTTTGTTGGCGGATTTGTGGGCGGCCAAAGGGTCGCCAGTGGCCACGGCGAAGGTGCGGCAGGTTTTGAGGGTAATTGGTGGCCATCCGCCCGGTGGCATCGCTGGGGCCGGGTGGACTGTTAGAATCAGCCGTGGAGCATCGGCTCCACGCGGGGAATACCCTCGAGGGCCCACTCCTCGACTGAGGTGCAGGCGCACGGTGGCTTGCGGAGCCACCAGCAACGCCGTGATAGCCCGGATGCCGGCGCGGACCTGGGCTTCCTCCCAAGCGATTCGGATCCCGAGAAAGTGGGCACCACAAGTCAGGCGATCCCAATGCTCGCGCCAGCGAAACAGGCGTCCAGAATCCCAAGGAAGGCTTTCGAAGAGACCATCTCCGTAGAGAAAGGAACGGTCGGAGACGGAGACCACGGCCTCTGCCGCCGGCAAGACCCGGCCGTCCATCCAGACCAGATCACTCACGGTTGTCTCCTGCTCGAGGGGACTGCGGGAAGCGCCACGGACGTCGCCTGCAGCGCTCTCAGGAGTCCGCTCGCCTTGGCTAGGGTCTCATCGTATTCGGCCTCAGGCACCGAGTCAGCCACGATGCCCGCCCCCACATGGAACCAGGCTCGGTCATTGAGGGTGATAGCGGAGCGAATAGTGATGCTGAGTTGGCTTTCTCGATTGAATCCGAGATATCCGAGACAGCCGGTGTAGGGACCTCGGGCCACGGGTTCCAGTGCATCGATGATTTCCATAGCCCGGATCTTGGGCGCACCGGTGATGCTTCCGCCGGGGAAACACGATTCGAGAACCTCTAGGTGAGTCAGGGGAGAGCGGATGCGTCCTTCAATGGTGGACACCAAGTGCTGGACCTGGGTGAACCGTTCCAGGCGGACCAATTCGGGAACTTGCACCGTTCCATATTCGCAAACGCGGCCGAGGTCGTTGCGCAGCAAATCGGTGATCATCACCAACTCGGCCATCTCCTTACTGCTGCGTTGGAGTTCGTACATCCACTGCGCATCTCGAACCGGATCGGTGCTGCGCGGCCGCGTCCCCTTAATGGGCCGAGTCAGAGCATGGGATCCGCTGAGGCGAAGAAACAACTCGGGCGACGAAGACGCGATCGTGAAGTCTTCGCCATCCAGAAAGGCCGAGAACGGGGCGGGGGACACCTCCAGCAGTCGGCGGAAGAGTGCCCATCCTCCCGCGGTCCAAGGCGCGCTGAGGCGCTGGGACAAGTTGACCTGATAGATGTCGCCACTGCGGATCCACCGCTGCGCCGCCTCGACAGAACGGATGAATTCTGCGCGCGTCACTGACGCAGTGATTTCTTCGGAGGGCCTTTCGAGAGCGGGTTCTGGATCGTCGGAGGGCGAAGTGGTCAATCGTTCGCGCCACCACTCTAGGTCTTCGCGAGCGGTTTGCTCGGAGCGGTCTCCGTTTGGGCACAAGCCGGTGGCGATGATGGTCGCGGTGCTCAGTCGATGATCAAAGACCACCAAGCTTCCGTGGAACCCAACTCGGCAATCTGGGATTTCCAAGTCGTGCACCGCATGACGCGAAAGACGGGGCTCCACGAAGCCCTTCAGGTCGTAGCCCCAAAAACCAAAGATGCCGCCCAGGGGGAAGGGGAGGTCGACCTCATCGAGGATCTCGCAGCGCTCGGACAATGCGCCCAAGATGGCCCAGGGATTGCCGAACTGGATCTCCCCCGCGCCGTTACTGCGCCGGGTCTCGCATCGGGATCCCATGGACTGGAAGGTCTGGAAGGGGCGAGCGGTGACGATCGAGTAGCGGGCCGAGGGGACCTCGAACATTCCTGTCCGAAGGACGACTCGTCCGGGTTCGTCATGCAGGGCTGCACCCAGTGATTCTGGAGTGTGCGCAGTCTCTAGGGTCTCGACGAGAGTTCGCATGGGTGCGGTGAGCAGTTCGCTGCTCGTGACCGTGGTCGTCTTCGGCGCGGAGTCAATCGGTACTGCCCAGAGGAATGCAGTCCTTCTAGAATTCAAAAAAGCCGGAAGCGCTTGGAAGCGCCTCCGGCGTTCAGGAAAGTGACTGCAGGTCGATTACTTGCCCGCTTCGATTCCGAGGAGTTCCACCTCGAAGATGAGGGTGGAGCTCGGCCCGATGGCGCCGCCCGCACCTTGCTCGCCGTAGGCCAGGGCCGACGGGATGGTGAATTGGAATTTATCGCCCACCTTCATGAGCTGCACGCCCTCGGTCCAACCCGGGATCACGCCATTCAGGGGGAAGGAAATTGGTTCACCGCGTTGCACAGAGCTATCGAAGACGGTCCCGTCGATGAGGGTGCCATGGTAGTGAACCTTGACCGTGTCGGTCGCCTTCGGGCTCTTGCCGCCGTCGGGACCGGCCTTCATGACCTTGTACTGAAGGCCGCTGGTGGTGGTTTTCACGCCTTCCTTCTTGGCGTTGGCGGCCAGATAGTCGGTTCCCTTCTTGATGTTCTCGGTGGCAGCCGTGGCCTGAGTTACCTGACGCTTCGCCATCAATGCGGTTTTGAAGTCGTTCATGGCTTTTTCTAGCTCAGCATCTTTCAGTTGCAGCTTGCCACTCATGCCATCGACTAACCCGGCCGCCAGGGCCTTGGTGTCTAGGTCGAGCGCTTGGCGCTTCATACTGTTGGCAATGTCTGCCCCGATGGCATAACTGGCGCGGGTCTTCTCGGCCGTGAGGTCGAGTTTGTCCTGTGCGAGTGCGGCTGTGGCCGCGAGCGTGGTGGTCATCAAGAGGCGAAGGGTGTTCTTCATGGGTTGAAGCCGGCGGGCGCCTCAGGCGCGGTAACGGCTCGGGGAAATTGCGGGAGATCCCGTTGCACGGGAAGCAAAATGAGCGTCCAAGGTCTTTGAATGTCGCAACGGCGTTCTAGTGTTGGTGTCGTTTTTCAAAGGATGAACTTTGGACACAAGGCCGCCCAAAAAAGCGTGCCAGCGTCGCGGTGAGTCAACCCTTGGGATCGAGACTCCAAAAAAGAAGGGGCCAAGTTTTGTGAACTTGGACCCAAAGAATTTCTAGGAGATTCGACTCAGAGATCCGACTCAGTGTTGGCGCTTCTTGGTGAACACGTGGGTGGAGTGACCAAAGAAGACTTCTGCACCTTCCATCAGTGTTTCACTGAGGGTGGGATGCGGGTGCACGATGGCGCTGAGATCATGGACCGTGGCCCCCATTTCAATGGCCACCGTGCCTTCACCAATGAGCTCGCCGGCACCATGGCCGACAATTCCGACACCGAGAATTCGCTCGGAAACTGGGTCGATGATGAGCTTGGTGGAACCGTCGGTCCGATCGTAGGTGAGGGCCCTGCCGCTGGCACCCCAGGGGAATTTGACCACTTGAACCTCGATCCCCTTGGCCTTGGCCTCGGTTTCGGTCAGACCCACCCAAGCCACTTCGGGATCGGTGAAGACCACCGCAGGGATCAGATAGTCGCGATTCACCGCGTTGCCGTCGCCTGCGAGGTTCTCAACAGCGATGCGGGCTTCCTTGCTGGCCTTGTGCGCCAGCATGACGCCGCCAGCGATGTCGCCGATGGCATAAATGTTCGGGTCGTTGGTGACCATGCGTTCGTCCACCTTGATGAAACCCTTGTCATCCCGCTGGACGCCCGTGTTCTCAAGAGCAAGGTCTTGCCCGTTGGGCACTCGGCCCACGGACACCAGCACTCGGTCATACTTTTCGTCCATCTTCTGGCCGTTGAACTCGGAAGTGACCTGGATTTGCTTGCCTGAGGTCTTGATCTCCAAAACCTTCGATTTCAGGCGCACTTCCTTGAAGGCCTTCTTGGCGTAGGCCACCACCGGTCGGACCAAGTCTGGGTCGGCTCCGGCCAAAATCGTTTCCATGGCCTCAATGACCGTGACCTTGGAACCCATCGACGCGTACACGGTGCCGATTTCCATGCCGATGTAGCCGCCGCCGATGATGAGCAACGTCTCTGGGATGTCGGCCATTTCTAGGGCCTCGGTCGAGGTCATTACTCGGGGGTTGCCGAGGTCGAAAGCCTTCGGTAGGGCCGGTCGGGAACCCGCGGCGATGATGGCCTTGTCAAAGGTGACGTACTTCTGACCTTCGGGGGTCTCTACGCGCAGTTTGTTCGAGGACTCGAACATGGCCTTGCCGTGCATCACGCTCACACCTCGCATCTTGGCTAAACTGGCGATACCGGAACCGAGCTTCTCGAGGATGGTCTCCTTCCAGGCCCGCAGCCGGATTAGATCGATCGTGGCCTCGCCGAAGCTGATTCCGCGGTGTGCGGACTCCTTCGCGGCGGTGATCATGTGTGAGGCGTTGAGCAGCGCCTTGGAGGGGATGCATCCGCGGTTCATACACACGCCACCGAGACGAGGATCCCGCTCGATGAGCAGCACCTTTTTGCCTAGGTCGGCGGCGTAGAATGCGGCAGCGTAGCCCCCAGGGCCTGCCCCGATGACAACGATATCAGTCTGGATCGCTTCCATGTCGATTGGGCTGTTAGAGCTTCACCGCGGAGGCCGGGAATGTCTCGATGGCTTTGACCAAGTCTACCGTGAATCGGGCGGCTGATCCGCCATCAATGACCCGGTGGTCATAGCTGATGGTCAGCGGCAGTATGGGACGGGCTTCGATCTTGCCCTCGGCGGTGACAACGGGCTTCAGCGAAGTTTTGCCCAATCCTAGGATGGCGACCTCGGGTTTGTTAATAATCGGCGTGAAGTGGGAGCCACCGATGGCGCCCTGATTGGAGACGGTGAAGGAACCTCCCTTCATCGAATCGGGGGAGAGCTTGCGATCCCGGGCCAAGGCCGCGACCTCGGTCAGTTCTTTAGCGATTTGCAACAACGACTTCTTGTCGGCGTCGCGCAGCACCGGAACGAGCAATCCCGCGTCGGTATCGACTGCGATGCCGATGTGGTAGTAGTGCTTGATGATCAGGGTCTCGGCGACCTCCTGCAAGCTGGCATTGAACTTCGGATACTTCTGCAGGGTGTCGACCAGCGCCTTGATGAGGAAGGGGGTGGGCGTGAGCTTGGATCCGGCCTTTTCGTAGTCGGCCTTGAACTGGGCCCTCAAAGCCTCGATGCCGCTCATGTCCGCGTCAGCGAACTGGGTGACATGGGGCAGGGTAACCTTGTTCTCGACCATCCGGGCCGAAATGATCTTCCGCAGCGGGGTCAACGGCTCGCTGGTGACTGGACCAAAGACAGCGAAGTCTTGGTTGACGAGGGGGAAGCTGAGTCCTTGGGGGGCCTCGGCGTACTTGCCGGCGCGGGCTACTTTGGACTCCAGTTTGCCGATATAGCGGGCCAGATCTTCGACGACCACGCGGCCACCGGAGGCGGAACCTCGGACTCGGCTCAGGGGGATGCCCAGTTCACGGGCGACCTTGCGAACATACGGGCTGGCCGCGGGGACCGGGCCTTCGTCTTCGGTGGCGGCCGGCAAGAGGTCGTCGTCGTCGTCGTCAGCGACCACGGGCCGCGCCGCCCGAGGGGCTGCCGCCTTTTTGGTCGACGCCGATGCGGATGCCGGTGCCGACGCGCCGTTGTCGCCCTCGCCTTCTAGGCTCAAAAGTACCGAGCCGACGGTGATCGTGTCGCCCTCCTTGACGGAAATGGCGGTGATCTTCCCGCCGGTCGGAGACGGGATGGGCGCGATGGCCTTCTCCGACTCGAGCTCGAGGATTGTCTGACCGGCGCTGATGGTGTCGCCGACCTTGACCAGAACGCTGACAACCTTGCCGCCGTCAGCGCCTTCTCCAACCTTTGGAAACCTTACGTCCATAATTTTGACGCGTTAATGTGTGGCAAGTGCTCTCCCGGGTGAAATTATTTTTTTGTGGGGTTGGGGTGGAGAGAGTTTGACATCTGGCCAAATTCGTAGGTCAACACCGGTCCGATCTTCGGCGTGGAGAATGCCAATAAAGTCGCTTATTCTTGCGCTGTGAAAATTCACTACCTGGGTGCTACTCGGACAACAACTGGTTCCATGTACCTCGTCGAGGTAAATGGCCATCGTGTCCTTCTAGAATGTGGCCTGTACCAGGGGCGGCGTGAGGAATCGATTCGCCGAAATCGGGAGTTTCCCTTCGATCCGGCCACATTGGACGCGGTGGTGTTGAGTCATGCCCATATTGATCACGCTGGCAATTTGCCCAATTTGTGTCGGAACGAGCGCTCTGGCCCGAGGTGGCAAGGTGATTATTCCGGCCTTTGCGGTGGGGCGAACCCAGCAATTGGTCTATGTCCTGAATCAATTGACCGAGTCGGGCTGTTTGCCCGAGGTGCCGATCTTCGTGGACAGCCCGTTGAGCGTGAACGCGACGGAGGTCTTTCGCTTGCATCCCGAGTGCTTTGACACGGAGGCCTATGAGCACTTGCGGACCAAAGGCAACCCCTTCGGCATGGATCATCTCCTCTACATCCGCGAGGCCGCGCAGTCGAAGAAGCTGAACGAACAGACCCAGCCGTGCATCATCATCAGTGCTTCGGGCATGGCGGAGGCGGGGCGCATTAGGCATCACTTGAGCCACAACATCGGTGATCTGCGCAATCTCATCCTCTTCGTGGGTCATTGCGCGGAGCATACCTTGGGGCACCTCATCGTTTCGGGCCGCAATCCAGTAAATATTTTCGGCACCCCGCATGAGGTGAAAGCCCAGGTCGCCCGCATCGATGCGTTTTCTGGTCATGCCGGTCGGTCTGAATTGATCGGATACGTCAAATCACTGTCCGGCTCCTTGCGTAAGATGACCGTGATCCATGGTGAGGAATCGTCGTCGTTGGCTTTCGGGTAGGCCCTCCAGGCGCTCAAGCCTCAGGCGGAGGTGGTGGTGCCCCAGCCGGGTCAGATCGTGGAATTTTGAGACTGGCAGAGGTTTTTTTCTCGGCTGCAAGTCGGGGTCGATGACCGAAAAAAACGCGCCTATCCCAGGACGAGACGTCGACTTGGGCTGCGAGTTTCGGAGGTGTGACAGCGATTTGAGATTGTTTCCATCGCCCGGGTCCGCTTCAAACCGATAGTGCAATTCAAGTTCAAGCCGATCGATGGGGCTGTGGTGGCTCCTCAAGGGTTCCTCGCGGGCGGGGTTTTCTGTGACATCAAGCGTCTGGGCACCGGCAAGGGCTCGGACAAGGGGCGCAAGCGGGACCTATGCCTGCTGGTCAGCGAGACTCCTGCGGCGGTCGCGGGTCTCTTCACGACAAACCAGATTTGTGCCGCGCCGGTGAAGGTCTGTGTCTCCCGAGTCGCCAAGGGGGTCGCCCAGGCGGTGGTGGTCAACAGTGGCAACGCCAACGCCTGTACCGGGCGTCAGGGCATGAAAGACGCCCTGGCCATGACGGGATTGGCCGAGAAGGTTCTGGGGCTTTCCACCGGAAGGGTGCTGGTTGGATCCACCGGGCGGATCGGCGTGCAAATGCCCATGGTGCAAGTGACTGCAGGGATCGTCGCGGCGGCTGAGGTTCTGGGTTCTACGCCCGAGCATGCGGAGCACGCGGCCGAGGCCATTATGACCAGCGATTCGCGCCCTAAGACGATCGCGATCGAATTCAAGATTGGGGGGCGGATCGTCCGCATGGGCGGCCTGTGCAAAGGGGCCGGCATGATCCAGCCGGGCATGTCACCGACCGGAGCTCGTCCGGCGACCGCCCCGAGTGGGGTGCCGGCTGGATTGCATGCCACGATGCTGTGCTTTATCACCACGGATGCCGACATCGCTGCCAAGCCTCTTCAGAGCGCCCTCAACGAAGCGGTGGCCTTGAGTTTCAACCGAATCACCGTGGACGGGGACATGAGCACCAATGACACGGTGCTCGCCCTAGCCAACGGGCTGGCCGGAAATACCGCCATCCGGAAAGCCTCTGGCAAGGACTTCGAGGTTTTTCAAGCGGCCCTGTCGCATGTGTGCCTGTCATTGGCCAAGATGATCGTGTGCGATGGCGAGGGAGTTCACCGCGTGGTGACGGTCCGCGTGGAAGGCGCTCAGTCCTATGTCGATGCCGATGCCGCCGCCCGAGCAGTGGCTAACAGCTCCCTGGTCAAGACCAGTTGGCACGGAGGGGATCCTAATTGGGGGCGGATCATTGATGCCTTGGGATACAGTTCGGCCAAGATCGTGGAGGATAAGGTGGATATCGGTTACGCCGCCTCGGGAACTCGGAAAGTTCTTTGGAGCCTGCGTCGAGGACAGCCGACCAAGACGCTGTTTGCCGATTTGTGGAACGCGGTCCAGGCGGACACCTTCGAGTTGCACATTCGTCTCAACCTGGGAAAGGCCTCGGCCGTCATGTACGCCGCCGACTTGACCGAGGAATATGTGAATTTCAACAAGGGCGCCATCGCAGACCCGAGCCAAGCAGGAGCGTTGGGGGGATGAAGAGCTTGTCATCCGACAGGGCTATCCAGCGCCGACTCACAGATTCGGGCATCGCGAGTGGAATGCCCCTTGAGGCCTGATCACCCGGGGGCTGGACCCTAGCTGGAGCTGAGGGGTCTAGCTGCCGGTGGGGCTAGCCGATGAGCCCCGTGTAGGCCGGGTCTCCTGACCCGGCGTCCGGCTCTTGCGGGCCGCTCGGTGAGGGCACCGGACCTATCCCGGAGGTGCGTGTGCGAGGTGGAGTTTGCAGCGGGAATCTGGGATGCAGCCCAATAAGCCTCCTGGCCTCCTGGGTAGGGATTGATCTCCGAGCTACCCCTATAAGGCACCGCCTAACCGACAGAATCGGAAGCGTCGGGAGGGTTGCCTGCGTCGCTCCGACGCGGGCGCTCTCCAAAGAGAGCCGTCCCAACTCGGACTAGAGTGGCCCCTTCTTCGATGGCGACTTCCAAGTCGCCACTCATCCCCATGCTGAGAACGGGTAGTGGGGCTCCCAGCAGGTCGGTACAACGGTCCCACAGTTCGCGCAAACGGCGAAAAATCGGACGGACCTGTTCTGGATCCACAGCGTATGGAGCGATGGTCATCAGGCCGTGAACCTCTAGGCGGTTCAGGGCATTGAGTTGCAGCAACTCGGCCAACAAGCGATCGGGGTTCCATCCGAATTTGGAGGACTCACCCGCGACATTGACCTCGAGCAGGATGGGCAATGAACGAGCCTGTTTGAGGGCCTGCTTTTGGAGTTCCTCGGCCAGTGCAAGCGAGTCCACGCCCTGCACGACCTGGAACAGGCTGACGGCATCGCGTGATTTGTTGGATTGCAGGTGCCCGATGAAATGCCACTCCAATTGGCTGGGGCACAGGGGGATCTTCACCTTGGCCTCTTGAATCCGATTCTCTCCGAACAGGGTCAGTCCGGCCGAGGCTGCCTCGGCTACCCGCTCAGGCGGTTGGTTCTTGCTCACCGCCATGAGCCGGACTGAGTCCGGTTGGCGACCGGAACGTTCGCAAGCCTGGTCGATGCGGCTGCGAATGCGGGTGAGGTTTTCCTGAAGTTCGGACACGCCGCAAGGCTACATCAGAACTGGTTCCTGCGGGATTAGATTTGTGGGAAAACCGAGGCCTCCGAGGCTAGCCTATCTCGCCTTGAACGGGTGGGGGATAACGGGTGGCGATTGGGCCAACAGGGCTTGGAAAGCCGCAGACCTAGTTGACGATGGCTGGCAGCGCGGACATGGACGCGATTGGGCAACGCCCGCCGCTCAAGGGTAAGGTGCGCACTCCGTGGCTTTTCGTGTGGAACAGTGCAGCATCGGGCACGGCTCCCCTCACCAACTGGCTTCGGAAGGGGTCGGTGCTGGGATAGAGGCAGGCAAAAGCCATGGCCGTCAGCAATTGCTCGATGGGATCGGCCGGGACCAAGCCTTGAGTGTCGACGATCTCTAACTGTTCCTCGAAGGTTTTGTTTCGGGTGCCCTTGACGATAAAATAAATTGGAATCTTGCGAGGCTGCTCAATGTTTCGCTTGCTAACACTTTCCAATTTCATCAGCCACGGCAGGTCGGCCAAGTCCATTGCGTCTCGATGTAGAGAGGTGAAGCGTTCTCGAAAAAGGCAATTCAATGAGTCGATGGCTTCGAAGTCGCTGATACCCTCGAGGATTTTCACGTAAAAATAATCCGGCGTCAGTCTCGCGGTATCGAGAATGGCTAGGGCCTTGTCGAACCGTTCATTTCGGACCGCCGGATCCAGGGGGGTTTCTAGGATCTTTTGACGAGCGCGTTCAGAGAGTCCTTGAAGGCTCAGGGACGGAACCTCTTCAACCAGATGACTGATCAGTTCGACCTTGGCAACGGGCTTGAGTGCCGATGCAGCCGCGTAAACGGATCTGAGCGAGCTGATTTCTGGGGTGTTGTCGGACATGTCAGCGAGACGGGGAACCGGATGCGTTGGACGTCGTTAGGGGGTCATGGAAGCACAGATTGTAGATTTAAAATCAGACACCGACGAAATTTGGGCCCCATAGGCTTGATGATCCTTCATTCGCGGATGTTTTGACCTCAAGATACGCTCTGATTTGGATAATCGGCGTTCCATTGACGTCCCTTGAAGGTTTTTTGAAGGTTTTTCCCAAAACAAACACGACTCGTTGAGGCTTGATGGATTTGTCAGCCCGAAGGGTCTTGCCCAGACTCATTCTATGGAAAATTTGTCGGCTGACGTGGTGGTGCTGGGCGGCGGCAGCGCGGGATATGCCGCGGCCAGGACCTTGGCGAGCCAA
>CAMDDW010000016.1:0-55249 GCA_945893185.1 Akkermansia muciniphila
TAATCTCTCTATACGCCTTAGCCCTAGCCAAACGCACCAGTCCCGCCACAAGCGGGTGACTCACCGACTGGAGAGCCGGATGCGGGAAATCCGCCCGTCCGGTTCGGAGGGAGGGGTGGCCGACAACGGCCATCCCTACCCCTATCAGATCGGCCCGTCGCACGCCCTCCTCACCTCAAGTGGGGGATTTTAATTGGCGCCAAAGGAAGAATAATTGTCGTTGAACACCGGCTCAGGCTTTACCGCCGGGTTTGTGGGTTGGGCGGGGACGCCGGGTCGGGGGACCCGGCCTACAGGGCGCGCTGTGGGTGTCGGTCCGTGCGAATCGCTCCGAGCGCGGCTTTACCGACCGGTTTGCGGATCAGGCGAAGATTTCTTGAACGACCCGGCCGTGGACGTCGGTCAGTCGGAAATCTCGTCCGGCGTGACGGTAGGTCAGTTGCTCGTGATCCATCCCCAGCAGTGCCAGCAGCGTGGCATGGAGGTCGTGCACATGAACCTTCTGATCCACGCAGTAGAATCCGTAGTCGTCGGTCACACCGTAACTGAAACCGGGCTTCACGGCTCCTCCGGCCAACCACATGGTGAAGGCATGCGGATGATGGTCACGGCCATCGTCCCCTTGAAGGGTCGGGGTGCGTCCGAATTCACCGCCCCACATGACGATCGTCTCGTCCCAAAGCCCACGGGCCTTGATATCCTGGAGCAGCGCGGCGATGGGGCGATCCACCTCGGAGGCCAATCGACCGTGTTCTCGGGTGAGGTCCGAGTGCTGATCCCAATAGCCGTGGCTCGCCTGGACAAAGCGCACTCCGCGCTCGCTGAACCGACGCGCCAGCAGGCATTGCCGGGCGAAGGACGCGGTCTTGGGATCATCCAAACCGTACAGCTTGCGAGTGGCCGGTGTCTCCCGATCGATGGCCATGGCCTCCGGTGCCTCGGACTGCATGCGGAAAGCCAATTCAAAGGCCTCGATCTGGGCTTCCAACACCGCATCGGTGCCGACTGAAGCCAGGTGATCGCGGTTCATGTCACCGAGCAAATCCAGTTGAGCCCGCTGAGTCTTGGCATCGCCATTCGGGTCATGGAGGTAGTGAATGGTGGCGCGATCGACCGGCACACCACCGCCAATGGGTGTGCCCTGATGAACGGCCGGCAAGAAGGCGCTCGACCAATTGCCCACCCCGCCATGACCCAGCGTGGGGTTGATGGTGATGAAGCCAGGAAGGTTCCGATTCTCGCTTCCCAGTCCGTAGGTGATCCATGAGCCCATGCTCGGTCGAACCACCGTGTCGGAACCCGTGTTGAGCTTCAGCAACGCGCCGCCGTGCGCTTCGTTGGTGCCATGAATCGACTTGATAAAGCACAAGTCGTCGGCTCGAGCGCCCACTAACGGAAAGAGGTCGCTAATCATGGCGCCCGACTGTCCGTAGGGCCGGAACTCCCAGGGAGAACGCCGGAGGTTGGAGGTTTTTGCGAACTGGATCCGGGGTTTATCGAAGGGCAAGGGCTTGCCCGAATCCTTCAAGAGCCGGGGCTTCCAATCAAAGGTGTCTACATGCGAGGGGCCTCCATGCATGAAGAGAAAAATAATCCGCTTGGCCTTGGAGCGAAACAGCGGAGCCCGCGGAGCCAAGGGGTTGGGTTGAACTTCAGTGCCACGCGCGCTCAAACCCGGTGACATCAATCCCATCAAGGCGAGATTGCCGAAGCCCAGAGCCGACCGACGCAGGAGTTGGCGTCGTGAAATTCGTGAGTGCATGGCCGGGTTCATAGGAATCAATCGCGGTACTGGAATTCAGAACTGGCCAAGAGCACCTGGCACCAAGCGAGCCACCGTTCGGCAGAATCCGGTGCGGTAGCCGTGGTTCCCGGTTTTGACAAAAACGCCACCGCGCGGGCCTGCTCCGCCTCTGTCGGAAAGCGACCGAGAACGCGTTCGTAGGCCAGGCTCACACGTTGAGTCACGGGCCGTGGCTGCCCCGATCGAATGTCCGTTGCCAACGCACCCGCCTGATCTTTGACCCAGGGGCTGTTGATCCAGAAGAGCGCTTGATGCGATACCACGGTGGTTGTCCGCCGCGACACCCCGACACTGGGATTGGCGAAGTCAAAGAGGGTCAGCAAATCATAGACGCGGTCTCGAACCACCGGCAGGTAGAGCGTCCGACGCCGGGAGGTTTCGGAAACCGTGTCCTCAGGCGTGTAATCGTCATTCCCCCACGAGACCAAGCTTCCCCCCATCGAGCGATCCAGCCGTCCGGATACCGCCAGGACTCCGTCGCGGATCATCTCTGCCTCCAACCGTTGCCGAGGATAGTGCCAAAGCCAGCGGTTCTCCGGATCCGATTCAAACCCTTTCGGATCGCCGTGAATCCGACCCGCCTGCCGCCAGGTGGAACTGGTGAGGATTTGCCGGTGGAGTTGCTTGATGTTCCAACCGCCACTCACAAATCCATGCGCCAACCAGTCCAGCAATTGGGGATGCGTTGGCACCTCACCGCGCAAACCAAAATTGTCAGAACTGCGGACCAATCCGTTGCCAAAGTGCGCCTGCCAAACTCGGTTGACCAACACCCGCGCCGTGAGTGGATGGTCGGGTCGGGTCAACCACTGTGCCAGTTCCAGTCGCCCGCTTTGTGATTCTGCAATGACCGGAGCTTGGCTCACTTGAATGGCCTTGGGAAAACCGCGCGGGACAGGATGAGCCGCTAATTGAAGATGGCTGCCCCGGATGTGAACCGGCAAGTTCGCCACCGTCCCTTCTTCGACGGACAGCGCAAATTCAGGCGCTCCCGGATCTTGCCGTTTCAAGGCTTCGCGCTCTTGTTCCTTCTGCGAAAGCGCGTCCCGGACCGCTTGCGGGTAGAGGGGCTTCGGATCCTTCGGCAACGCGAGAACTCCATCGGCACCAAAGACCGCCTCACGAGCCTCGGCCCATTCGGCTTCTCGGCGTTCGGAGTCGGTCAGGTGGTCGAAGTCTAAGCGAAGCAACGCAGGCCAATCACGGACCCGCTCCGGCGATTTGAACGCCTCGTTCACGCGTTCTGCCCTCCAGACCTCGTCCGACAAGATCACTTCATCCAAACGCCCCTTGAAGTGGACATACCCATCAGGCCGTTGACCCACTGAAAAACGCCCAGATCCGGCCACGCGAGATTTGCCGACCTCGATTTGTCCAGCGGGGGCTCCATCCACAAACAGGCAGAATAGCTTTCCGTCGTAAGTGGCCGTCAATTGATGCCACTCCCGTCGCTGGATGGTCTTGGTCGCCCGAAGGGAAACCACGCGCTCCGGGCCGCCCCCGATGTTCAGGTAGGCCATGGGGTGTTTTCCATCGAGGAGCAGTGCGTAATGCCCCTCGGCCCATTCATTGTCGTTCTTGGCCACCAACCAACGGCGGGCATCGCCTTCCTTGCCAAACTCGTCGACATAAACCCAAGTCTGGAGGGTCCACTGCTTGGGCTCTAAATCGGCACTCGCTGGTCGATTAATGTGGTTTCGGCCATCGGCCTGAAAACCAAATCCCACCCGACCTGAAGCCAACTGAACCCCACCGGCCTTCAATTCATTGCCGGCGCGAATAGGGGCCAACCAGGACTCGCGGACCGCAGCATCTTTCGCCAATTCTTCGAAGGTGCGCCGGACACCCGGGGTCGGCGATTTACCCTGCCACCATTGTTTCCATCGTCCTTCGAGACTGTTGGTCGCCGCGGAACGAGACGCATCCATCCAAAGCCGAAGATCCCTCGACATCACCGCCTGCCATTCGCGCTGCAATCCGGCATTGGCGGTACGAACCGTTTCATCGTACTGCTTCTGGATTTGGCTCATCGATGACTTGTGAGCCTCGATGGCCGACATGCGTTGGCTGCCCGTAATGCGGCGCTCGTTAAATTTGGAGACGAAGGCCAAGTTCTCCAGGGTCTTCGTGCTGCGGAAAATTCCGGCCATGGCGTAGTAATCTTGGGCGCTGATCGGATCAAATTTATGATCGTGGCAGCGGGCACAACTCATCGTCAGCCCCAGAAACGCCCGACTGACGACATCGATTTGCTCGTCCACCAGATCCATCACCAACTTGGGCTTGTCCTGTTCGGCCAACATCTTGGGCCCCAAAACAAGAAATCCCGTGGCCATATACCGATCAAACACCTGAGATTCCGGGACCCCCTTCCGGTCGAGAAGATCTCCGGCTAACTGCTCCTGAACAAATTGGTCGTAAGGTTGGTTGTCATTGAACGACCGGATCACCCAGTCGCGGTAGCGCCAGGCATTGGCCATGACTTTGTTTTCGTCCTGGCCGTTCGTGTCGGCATAGCGCGCTAAATCCAGCCACCAGCGCCCCCACCGTTCACCGTAGGCAGGCGAGACCAAATAACGGTCGACCATGCGCTCGAAGGCTTCCGGAGAGGGGTCCGAGAGGAAGGTGTCCACCTCGCCGGGCGTGGGGGGAAGCCCTGTAAGATCCCAAGCCACTCTCCGAATCAAGGTTCGCAGCTGTGCTTCCGGAGCCCGGTGCAACCCCTGCGTGACCAAAGCCGCATCAATAAACCGATCAATCGGATGCTCTAAACCCAAGCCCGTCGGAACCGGAGGAGACAATAGAGGATTGAGTGACCACAGCGCCGCTGCTCGGGAACTGGGACTACTCGAGGCGACCTCTGTGCCCCCTGTGCTCACTGCGTCTCCCGCAAGAATCTTCACAGCGAACACCACCGTCAAAACGCCCACCCACGCTCGGCGCAGCCAAGAGTTTTCCAACGGCGCCTGCCGAGCGCTCTCACAGCAAAGAATGGAAAAGTTTAAACCCATGGGAACCGAACAAAAGGTTGCCATCAATTCACCGTTTCATCCAAGCCCCGTCTCCAAGCGAGCTAAGACTATGAATCCTTGGCCAACGCCGGCCTGCTCCATACCAATCCAAACCGATGGTTTTTAGAAAATTGGCAATTTTGCTGACAGACTTGCTTTCGCCCATTCCGAGTCCCATTGTGCCGAACCATTTTGGTAACACCCGCTTAGATGCGGTCTTTTTGATATGAGCGAATCACTGGAGATCAACCTCGACCTGAACAAACTGTTTCAGCCCGCCTGGGCTACATCGCCGTCGGACCCTAACAAGTACGCCCGATACGATGGAACCGAAGGCGAATCCCGTGGCGACCGGCGCTTTGGCCGCGGGGATCGTCCCGGCGGCCCCGGTGGCCCTCGCCCCGGTGGACCTGGTGGCTTTGGCAGCCCTCGCCCCGGCGGCCCTGGCGGCTTTGGCGGCCCTCGCCCCGGCGGCCCTGGTGGCTTTGGTGGCCCCCGCCCCGGTGGACCTGGTGGCTTTGGCGGTCCCCGCCCCGGCGGTGACCGCGGTGACCGTGGTCCGCGCCCGCAGGGTGGACCTGGCGGCGGCGGCGGCGCTCCTGGCATCGCTTGGGATCCCAAGAACGGCCCAAGACGTGATGGACCCGGTCGCGATGGACCCGGTCGTGATGGACCCGGTCGTGGCCCGCGTCGTCCGGATTTCCGTCCTGAACCGCTGATTCCCATCGAACTGACCCTGACTCCTGAACAAGGCGGTGTTAGCTCGCTGGCCCGACAAATCAAACTCAGTGGTCGCGCCTACCCCCTCTTCGAGGTAGCTGGTCTGGTGATGCAAAAGCCCGAGCGTTACACCGTGGGCTTTAGGGTCATTAAGCACCGTGACGAGGCGAGCAAGAAAGATGTGGCCGTCCAGCCGCTCTTTGTTTGCAATCTCGACGACACCCTCTGGCTGAGTGAAGAAGCCGCTGCCGAGTACGCGCTCAAGGCACATTTCGAAACCTTCTATCAAACCGAGAAAATGCCGTGTGATCCGCCCAAGGGAGTCTGGACCCTGGTGGCTCAGTGCGGGATGACTGGCGATTTGCTGGGACCTCCGAATTTCCACGGCTACCAGGAGAAACTCCGCAAGCTCCACACCGAGCGGTTCTCCCGGATGAACTTCGACATGTACAAGAGCCGCGTGAAGATTGTGAAGGACGAGGCCATTGTGAAGCAATGGACCGAGTCGGTCAGCTTCCGCTTCGAGTACACGGCCCTTAACGTCCCTGAGCCCAAGGCGCTTCAGTCGATGGACGAGGTCCGGGCCCACTTCACTGAGGTTCATCAAGCCTCGTTCATCAAGCAGGTAGACTCCTTCACACCGAAGGCTGACGCCAAACTGCCGGCTGCTCTCCAGACACTGCTGCGGGTCTCGCTCGACAAAGAAAAGCGGTTCCCGATCCGCATCGCTACCGCGTTGAGCAACACCTTCGCCTCCATGGGGCTGCAGTTCTTCAAGCGTGACAAAACTGTGGTTCATGTGGCAGTGGCACGTCCGCATTACCTCGATACCGAGACCAGCGTGGTCTCTGAAACGACCAAGAAGATCATCGATCACATCAACACCAATCTTGGAACCAATCGCAAGCGCTTGGTCGAGACCCTCGCTCCGAGCCCGGCCCCGGCCGAGGCGGCGGTCGAAGGCGGAGCAGCTCCGGCCCCCTCCCCGCTGACATTGGAACAGCAGGCTGTTCTGAACGACCTCCACTGGCTCATCCACCAAGGTCATGTGATCGAATTCGCGAGCGGAATGCTGGAAACGGCCAAGAAGCCCGCACCGCGTCCCACTCCGACCCCGAAGGCCCCAAGAAAAGCTGACAAGCAGCCTGCAGCTTCCGAGGCTGTGACTGCAGAGGTAGCTCCGGCGTCAGCCACTGAAACCGTAGCTGTCGACGACGTCGCCGCTTCCCTCGCCGAAGAGGCCCCTGCCGCCGAAGAGGCCCCTGCCGCAGAAGTAGAAGCTGAACACCCGGCAGATTCCGGCGAAACTACTCCGGAAAATCCGCCTCAGGCTGCCTGATCTAGGCCAACCAATAAAAATTGTGAACGGCACCCTCCGGGGTGCCGTTTTCCTTGAGACTCCAAATCTTCCAACCCCAATCGGATCCCCGTGACCCAACAGGAAGAAATTCAGCGCCGGCGCACCTTTGCGATCATATCGCATCCGGATGCCGGCAAGACGACGCTCACCGAAAAGCTTCTGCTCTATGGTGGCGCCGTCCAACTAGCCGGTTCGGTCACAGCCCGCAAAAATCAACGAGCCACCACCTCGGACTGGATGGAGCTGGAGAAAAAGCGCGGTATTTCCATCAGTTCTACGGTGCTGCAGTTCGAATACTCCGGCTACCACATCAATCTGCTGGACACACCGGGGCACAAAGATTTCTCGGAAGACACCTACCGCGTACTCACGGCTGTAGATGCGGTGATCATGGTCATTGACGCCGGCAAAGGCGTTGAATCCCAGACCCGCAAACTCTTCGAGGTCTGCGCTCGACGCGGCGTTCCTATCTTCACCTTCATCAACAAGCTGGATCGCCCTTCCCGAGACCCCATCCAACTCATGGACGAGTTGGAGGCCGTGCTGGGAATCCGCTCTTGCGCCATGAACTGGCCCTTGGGCAATGGCCCGGAGTTCCGCGGTATCTACGATCGCGCCGAGAAACGGGTTCACCTCTTTGAGCGAGTGGTGGGCGGCATGTACCGAGCACCGGTTAATGTCACAGGCCTCGATGACCCGATCGTTCGCTCGAAGCTTGACGAGCTCACTTACGTTTCAGTTCGAGAACAAATCGAGATGGTCGAGATGGCGGGCACCGAATTCGACCACCCGCAGGTCTTGATGGGGAAACTCACGCCGGTCTTCTTCGGATCGGGCGTCAACAATTTCGGTGTCCAGTTGCTCTTAGACCGTTTCCTTCAATATTCGGTCGCTCCCCGGGGCCGCTCGGTCGCCCTCGACGAATAAGAGAGCTATCCAGTGGGCTATTCTTTGAGCCATGGTACCGCCTGAGCCACCGCAAAGCCTGAGCCACGTCAACGTATTGCACCGGGCAGAGACTCAAAGCCCCTGCCCCTTTTCGATATTTAGATCGTCCCCGAACTCACTTCTTCTTACGGACCGTATTCTGGACCGTTTTCTGGACCGTATTCTGGACCATCTTGGAGGCCTTGGCCGGTTTGGGGCCGCGACCTGGGAAGGTCAATTCAGCAACGCCCGATTTGTCCAACTCTCCGAGTCCGCTATCGACCATCCGAGTGTACTGGCCCAATGCGGCTTGGGCCAAAGGCACCTTCAGGCGCACCTTCTTGGCAAGACTGACAGCGATCCCGGAATCCTTGGCAGCGTGGGCCGAACTGAAGAAGCAGGCGTGATCGCGCTTTTGCATGTCTTCGCCATCGGTCTCCAACACCCGAGAGTTGGCTCCAGTCTGAGAAAAGACTTCGCGGAGCATTCCCAAGTCTAACCCCATGGCTGCCCCCAAGCCCAACCCCTCGGCGAGGCCTGCGGTGTTAATGTTCATCACCATGTTGACCAGTGCCTTGACCTGTGCGGCTGTTCCTGCGGCCCCAATGTAGCGCCGGGAAGCCGACAGCTTGGCCAAGATAGGCTCAGCCCTTTGGCAGGAGCTCTGCTGGCCTGCGGTCATCAAATACAACGTCCCTTGGCGAGCCTGAGTAATGCTGGAAGCCATGCAGGCTTCCACACTCTCAGCGCCCACTGCCTGAGATCTGGATTCCACCATCACGTGAGTGGCTGGACTCACAGTCGCACAGTTGATGAACAATTTTCCTGCGGCCCCTTTGAGCAGGCTGTCTCCTTTCTGTGCAAACAGCGCCTCCATCGAGTCATCGTCCGACACCACCGTGAGGATCACGTCGGCCAAGGCAGTCACCGCGGATAGTCGCGAAGGGGCCTCGCACCCGAGTTCTTGGGCCAACGACCGAGCCTGCTTTCGGCGAAGGTCATAGACTGCGCTCACATGGAATCCCGACTCCTTCAGCCGTCGGGCCATATTGGCCCCCATGCGTCCCACTCCCACACAGGCGATTCGATGGCTCATAGTAAATTGATTCCAAAAGTCTGTTATCCGTTGTCTCACCGCTCAGAACGAATGCCCGCAGTCGCCCCGGATGCACTGCCGCGAACCTTGGACAACTCCAAGAGGTCAATCACGATTCTTTCTGCTTCCCGAAGATTCACATCGGCTGCGACTCCATCCTGGTCGTCGTCCCCGTCATCCTGACCTGCCTCCCGCAATCGGCGCCGCTCAGCGGTGGATTCCTTCGATGCGCCCGATTTTAGGGCGCGGGCATCACGGGCCGTTGCGGCCACCACAGGCTTGGCGACCTTGGGCTCTGGAAGCCCGGGTTGAGTTGCGTTCTTGAGGGTGATTTCGTAGGCGACGGGTTCGGTCTCATTTCGGCTCTTAATCTCAGCCTTGCGAACGGCAGCCCGGTTGCGATCGGTCTCCATTTCCTGCCGACGCTTCTTTTCGTTCAGCGAAATACTCCGATCGGCCAAGAGCTTCTTGTACCGCTCAATGTCCTCGCCGATATAGGCGTAGTCTCGATCCTTGGCCAAGCGATCGATGGATCGACGCTGAAGTTCCGGCAGCGCCCGGGTCACCCGGTCCATCTTGTCGAAACGGACCGGCGAAATGGTGTTCCACGGCAGCGCATTGCTCAGCGCCGATTCACCGATGTCGGCAAAATTGTTAATGCTGGGTAGCACCATATCTGGAACCACACCCTTGAGTTGGGTCGAGGACCCCGACGGGCGGAAGAACTTGCTGATGGTCACCTTCACCTGTCCCGGCTTTCCGGTTCCGCGATAGAAGGGTTCCAATCCTTGAAGGTTCTGCACGGTGCCCTTGCCATGGGTGGAACTGTCGCCCACCACCACGGCTCTTCCGTAGTCCTGAAGGGCTCCGGCCAGAATCTCCGAGGCGGAGGCACTGAAGCGGCTGGTCAACACCACCAACGGGCCGTCATACAGCACGGAGGAATCGTCATCCTCCAAAACCCGCTGCTGCCCGAGCGCGTTGACCACCTGAACGACCGGTCCGGTCTTGATGAACAACCCGGTCAAACTCACACATTCCTCGAGAGATCCACCTCCGTTGCGCCGCAAATCCAAAACCACGCCATCGACACCCTCGGCCATCAGCTTGCGCAACAGCTTGGCGACGTCGGCGGTGGGGCTCTTCGTGGCACCGTTGCCACCGATGGCTCCACTGTAGAAAGCCGGGAGATCGATCACACCGATTCGGTTGGTCTTGCCTGCACCACTGGGCAACAGCACCAGCTTGGCCTTGGCCTCCTGATCCTCCAGCGGGATCGTGTCCCGGACGATGGTGACCGTCTTACGGGTGCTGAGGTCGGATCCCGACGGGATATAGGTCAAAGTGACCTTAGACCCCTTCGGTCCGCGAATTTGCTCCACAACTTTCTGGAGCTTTTCATCAATCACATCGACCGGAGCCTGCTTGTCTTGGGCAACAGCCACGATCTTGTCACCGGACTTGAGAATCTTGCTCTTTTCAGCAGGGCTTCCCGGCTTGACCTCGGTGATGGTGGCGTACCCGTCTTCACTCGTCAGCACAGCGCCAATACCCACAAAAGACAGGGTCATGGACATGTTGAAGGCCTCCTCTTCACGAGGTCCGAAGTAGTTGGTATGCGGATCGTAGGAGTGGGCCAGCGCATCGAGGTACCACTGCAACACTTCCTTGGACTCGAACTGCTTCAAATTCCGCATCACCCGGTTGTAACGGCGGTTGAGCGTCTTCACGATTTCGTCGTGGCGATCACCTTGAAGATTGCTCTCGAAGTAACTGCGCAAATCGGAGGGGCCTTTGAACTTTCCTGATTCGGCCATCTTGGCCACCACTACGGCACGGTTGGTGGAAAGGTTGGAGTGAAGGCGAATCTCTAGTCCGGTCACGTAAAGTTCCGCCGTCTTCTTTCCACCCGACAAGATGGGCTTGGTGACCATCTTTGCCGGAGGCGTTGACGGCACTGAATTCGTGCCATTGCCAGCATCGGCCTCTGGCTCGGGCGCGGTGGTCATCTGAGTCCAGACATTCGTGGCGAGCGTCGCAAAATCGCGATTCAACTTTTCCGAAAGATACTCAAATCGCAGACGGTCGCGCCAAACCGATTGCAATTCCGTGAGGTCTTTGGGACGGGAGGAATCCTTGCGGTTCAGAAGCATCTTGGTATCGGCTTCAAAACTGAATTTATCGGTCTTCAGAGCCCCTTGAACCACCGCGTATTGCTGGTCGATGTGCTGGAGATAACGGTTGAAGATCTCGAAGGCGGGCCGGGTATCCCCGCGCCGAAGCGTCAGATCATCCAGCTGTTGGCGGTAGGCGCTAAACTCGTCATAGTCGGCCTGGGTAAAATACATCCGTTGGGGATCCAAAGATTCCAGATACCGTTCAAAGAAACGCTCCGAGACGCGGTCATCAAACTCCCGACGCAGAAAGTGCGACCGTTCGATCATTCGGGCCGCCAATCGGGCGATTTCGCCGCTGGATTCCTCCGGTGCCAAGGTCTTCGGATCAGTAAACTTGGAGGGCAGCACCCCGGTATCCGAGGTTGCTGCAGGGGCGGCCGCTGACGGCACCTCTTTGTTTGTGCTGGTCGCAGGCCGCAATTCCTTGGCCAGCCCCACCCACTGCAGACAAAGGCTACCCAGAATTAACAACACCCGATGATTCATTGCGTTTAGTATGGTTTGAGATATCCAGTTTGCCAACCGAAGTTCCGGCAGTATCAGGACATCGCTTGAGAGCAAATCTCCCAACCGAACGTTCAAATATTTTCCGGGTCGGCAACCTTCATCGCCTCATCTCTGGGCGTGTGCTTCCAGACATAGCGGAACATCAGTACCCGCAAGGCCGCCGTCAGCGGAATGGCCAGAATGCCTCCCAAGAGTCCACCCAACAACGTGGTCCCCACCATAACCGCAATGATGATGCTCAAGGGATGCAATCCCACGCGATCTCCCATGATTTTTGGGGAAATCACCAATCCTTCCAACGATTGAACCATGGCAAAAACTCCGATCACCTTGACCGGCAGGACCCAATCACCGGAACTAGCGAACCCGACCAATAACGCGGCCACGCAAGTCGTGATGGCCCCCAAGAACGGGATCATGGTGAGCACCGTTGCCATCAATCCGATGATGAAGGCGTAGGGTAGGCCAATAACCAAAAAACCGAAGGTGTAGAGAACTCCATCGCACATCGCCACGAGCAATTGGCTTCGGAAAAATACGATCAGGTAATCGTTGATGGATCGCAGGATGAACACCAACTCGTCCTTAAACTGCGAATTGCGCACGGGCAGGTAATCGGTCCATTCCCGCTCAATACCTCGTTTTTCGAGCAGGAAATAGAATGCATAGACCGGCACCAGAAACAGCCCGGCCAAGAGACCGAACCAACCACTCACCTTGCCCAACTGTGTCAAAAACCATACCCCACTGGCTGGCAAAAGGTTCATCAACCACGTGGAGGCTTCCTTAAGGGAGGCTCGTGTTTCCAAGTCCATTGGAACGGGTCCGGTGCCTGCATTGGCCACCACCGGATCGGCCGGAGTAGCAGTCGGACCCGACTTCGCCCGCAACTCCAGGATTTTTCGGACCACAACCGGCGGATTGGTGGCCCAGGATTCCATCTGGTGCTGAAACTTCTGGCTGTAATCTGGCACCCGTTCAGCAAACTGCCGGGTCTCTCGGTAAAGCTGAGGAACCACGCTGGCGAACACCCCCACCACGAGCACCAAAGCCGAAACGAAAACCAACGTGATGGCATAGGCCCGCGCGACACCCCGTCGCTCAATGAAATCGACGACCGGATCCAGCAAGTAAGCCAGCACACCCGCCAAAGCCAGAGGCCAAAGGACTGGCGACAGGACATTCAAAACCTGCCCCGCTCCCCAGACAGCGCCGACTATCAAACCCAACAAGACCGCGATGGCTAGTGCGGTGAGCGTCCCCCAGAGGATTCGGACTTGCGTGGGATGCGGAGGCGGGAGGGAAGAGTTCATGTGGAAACTTTCAGGCCATGGCCTTGGCCTTGTCGGCGGCCGCTCGAACAGCTCCGATTAACGCCGCACGCACCCCGCCCTTTTCCAGCACATGAATGCCTTCGATGGTCGTGCCGCCCGGACTGCAAACAGCGTCCTTGAGGGCTCCGGGGTGTTGTCCGGTCTCCAACACCATCTTGGCGGCCCCGAGCAAGGTTTGCGCTGCCAAACGCTGGGCGATGTCCCGGGGCAAGCCCGCGGCCACTCCACCATCGGCCAACGCTTCGATCATTAAGAACGCATAGGCAGGCCCACTGCCGCTGACCCCCGTCACCGCATCGAGCAGCTTTTCCTTCACTTCCAAGGCCAGACCCACAGATGCCAAGAACTCCTGAACCACCTCGGCATCGGCGCACGTCGCCGAGGAACCCACCGCGTAGGCCGAGGCGCTCGCCCCGACGAGCGCCGGTGTGTTGGGCATCACCCGGATGACCCGAAGGCCGCTCGGTCCTGCCGCTTCCATACGGGCCAAGGGAACTCCGGCAGCGATGCTCACTACTAAATGCCGTTCCGTGTTCCAACTGGCTGCCAATTCACCAAAGAGCCCTACCACTTGGTCGGGTTTCACGGCAATCACCACAATGTCTGAGCCTGCCAAGACTTCGATATTCGAATCGGTGACTCGAGCTCCAGTCGCCTGAGCGAATGCTTGGCGGGCAGCCAAAATCGGATCGCTGGCCAAGACCCTCTCGGCTGGAACCACCCCCGCACTGATGACTCCGCGAGCCAATGCGGTCGCCATCTTGCCAGCACCTAGGAAACCAATCGAAACTCGATTCATTCTCCGCTTTTCCTATCAGTCACCGAGTGATGGGGACATGGGAAAATCGCCCTACCTTCTCCAATCCGTCTCATCGAGTCTCCCCGCTGTTGGCCTTGACCCAATCCCAATCGGTCGTCGGGTTGGCCGCGAAGATCCCTCCGGCCCCACCCCGCACATTGGCCCGGATGGTTCCCTCCGGTCCTAACACCTGCCACCGATGCCCTTCGGCATGCCCGTCCAGATAGGTGAAGTAAGCCGCGCCGGAATGATACGACGCCGGCAAATTACCCCACTTGGGGGCCTCCTCTAGGCGGTTCATGAAAAACCCATCGTTGATGGTGTCGGGATGCTCGTCCAAGAAGGCGAAGACCATGGATGGGGAACTGACATCCGATCCCTTGAAGTACTGCCGGTAGGAAGGATTGAACCGGTTGGTCAACTCGCCTGGATCACCGACCAAGGCGTTGAGCGCATAACTGCGGATGCGCAGCCCATTGTCGGCCCGCGATTGATCCGAAGGGCAGTGAAACACCGCGGTACTGGACAGATGACGCGAGAGCAATCCGCTGGAGAGGAGATTCAGGTTGGTGTTCCCGTCGCTCCCGGTCCAGTCCATCACATTGTTGGCCCAACTGTTGGTCCGCGACCGCGTCTCACCCACACCGTGGTTGTTGACGTACCGATCACGATGATCGTCGGTGTACAGTTGAAGAGCCGTCTGCAACTGCTTGGCGTTGTTCATGCACACCATGCCTCCGGCCTTCGACTTTGCTCGCGCCAAGGCCGGCAGGAGGAGGGCTGCCAAAATGGCAATGATCGCAATGACGACCAGGAGTTCGATGAGGGTGAAACCACGGGAACGCATGATCAGAAGCTGCGGATTACCGGTCCGCAACGGAAGCCTCAAGCGTGCCTGCGATGAAACCTCTTGTGCCCCCCTTCAATCACTTAAACGACCTCCACCGCCCTGTCAGCCGATCACCTGTGAGGCAGGAAGAGATCCGGTCATTTTGTTGGCCGTTTTCTTTTAGCAGGACCGTCACTTTTCTTGCAGCCGATACGTTTAAAACTTGATTTGGACCGGCGCTTAGAGTCTTTACATCCCAGTTCTTTGACGGGCTTTTCCTACGAAGGAATTGCCCAATATCATAACATCTTTGGAAGTGCGGGAACGCCGTGAGAATCGGCGACGGTTGCGCCACTGTATCAGGCAACAAACCCCCTAGTCGTACACGACAGTCACTGGACGCGAGTCTGGGAAGGCGGGGGCGAGGTTCGAAGCCTGTAGTCAGGATATCGCGCCAACGATGCTCGTCAGGTTTCGGCTTCGTGCCGCAACCGCTTCGCCGCAAAGCGAAGGATGAGGCCAGACCATCCCTGCCTGTATGCTGGGGTGGAAACATTTCGAATGTCTGACGCCTTCATTCCCTGTTTTGCCGGTGGACTGGAGGCGTTTTGTGTTTCAGACACTCACCCACTTCCTATCCCCCGGCCTGGTCTCCATTGACACAACCTAGGCAAGCCCCTGAACCAGGCCTGCCGTTGCCGTGAACTAGAGACCATGAACACCGTCCGAACATTCCGTGCCCGAAAACCCAGCGTTACCCTGCTGGAATCCTTCGCTCCGAAAGCGATCCTCGCCGCCAGCGCAATCCTCTCGGTCCAAGCCCAATACCCCGCCTCTGTGGTGGACTACCGTTCCGGAACCGGATTCTCCCCGGGCTACACCAACACCACGGCCGCGATTGGAATGCCCAGCCGCACCACTAGCGGCGACTTCGGTGGCCCAGTGGATCCGTTCTCGCCGCCCTATACCCGAGACCAACTCGTCAGCATTGGTGCGGGCGGATCCCTAACGCTGCGTTGGGATTCACCCCTTAAGGATGCCCCAGGAAATCCGTACGGAATGGATTTCACGATTTTTGGCAGTACCGGGTTTTCATTGACCAATGCGTTCGATGCCAATTGGAACCCCATTGGCAAGCCTGCCACCGATGGATCCCTCTTCAATCCCAACTCGGGAACCCAGAAGATTAGCGTGAGCAGCGATGGCAAGACTTGGTACGTCCTGGACCCAGCGCGCTCGTCCAAGGTGGATCACTATTATCCGACCGATGGATCCGGCGACTTCGGCGTTCCAATGAGCGCTTCTCTGCAGCCAGCCGAATTCTCTGGGAAGACTCTAGATCAGATCCGCCAGCTCTACCGAGGCTCGGCTGGAGGAACGAGTTTTGACTTGGCCTGGGCCCTAGACGCAACGGGCAAACCTGTGGGCCTGAGCGAGGCCTCCTACATTCGAATCGAGGTACTCAGCGGCAAGGCCGAAATCGACGGGCTTTCTATGGTCAGCACCGTGCCAGAGCCGCAAACCTGGGCGTTGATGGCGTCTGCAATGGCCGGACTGTGGGTCTGGCGCAGGTTTTCCCAAACGCTTCCGTGAGTGAATCGTTGGATATGAGCTACCTCGCCACCGGGTCGGAAGACCAATGCCCGCTCTGCGGTCAGGCCAATGCCTGCCGCAGGGCCGGTGGGGCCGACCCCTCTCCGGAACGGTGTTGGTGCGAGGATGTAACCATTCCTTCAGAGGTGCTGGAAAATATTCCGCCGCATCTCCAACAAAAGGCCTGCCTTTGCCCAGCGTGCGCAGGATGCAAACCGTCCGCCTGTGGGCCTTTGCCCGAGACGGAAGAGCCCGACACCTACTTCACGGAGGATGGTCTAACGGTCTTCACCCGTGCCTACCATCTTCGCCGAGGCTACTGTTGTGAAAATAGTTGCCGCCACTGCCCTTACGGTAAGAAAAAAATAACCGCGATTTCCGGTCTCAATCCGTCGACATGAACTCGTTGCTACACCGAGGCAAACTCGCCGTTCAGGCGTTTTGTCTGACGGCTTGCCTCGGGATTTTTGCCCAGGGTGCGACCCTCAAAGAGTCCTTCGACACCGATCCGTCCGCACGGGGATGGCGTTCCTGGGGAGACACCACACTGTTTCACTGGGATGCCTCGGGCCAGCAACTGGGGGTGGTCTGGGACTCGTCGCGTCCGAACAGCTTTTTTGCACTCCCCTTGCCCACCGCACTGGGGACCCACGTCAATTTCAGCTTCGCTTTCGATCTCACTCTCGAATCCCATGCAGTCGGTGTGGTCGCCGGCCAATCCGGAACCTTCCAAATTGCGGCAGGCCTTGTCCGACAGGCGGATGTCCTCGCCACGAACTATTCCCGAGGCTCCTTCCCCGGGGCCAAGAACACCGTGGAGTGGACCTGGTTTGGCGAATCGGGCGCAGTTTCCTCGTCCGTCTCTCCGGTGATTGTCCCCTCCGACGGGCGACTGCCCTGGGGCTACTCCGATAATTATCTAACGCTCGAACCCGGTCGCCGTTACCGCTTCGAACTGGCCTACACAGCAACGATGCGGACAGCCCGGATGTCCATGACGACCGATGGTCAACCCGGCCCGGAACTCGCGGATGTGGTGTTACCCTCCAATTTCACGCGATTCGAAGTCGATACCTTCGCCATCAGCAGCTATTCCGGAGCCGGCCAGAACCCACTTTATGCCGGTTCCGTACTAGCCCGGGGTTGGATCGATAATATTGCAATCACCCTCCCAGAGCCCCCAATTACACGACTCCGAGCTCGCGATGGCGGAGTGGCGCTCGATGCCTTGGCGGGCTGGCGCTACACACTAGAAGCCTCAGGCAACCTGCTCGACTGGAGCAAGGTCTCCGAGACCCTCGCAGCAAAACCCGGAGAGCTCGAATTGTGGGACCTGAGAGATGGGTGGTTTGCGACGCAATTCTACCGCGTGGTCGCCGTGCGCCCATGAAGCCGAGTCAGTCCATGTCAATGGGGTGCCCGGCAAGGGCCTTCACGCTCATCGAACTCCTCGTGGTCATCGCCGTCATCGCCGCCCTGGCTGCACTCACCCTGCCCGCCCTGGTTCGCTCGCGCTCCGCGGCTCGGGCGTCGGTCTGTACTTCCAACCTCCGGCAAATCGGACTAGCCACCCAACTCTACTGGGACGACCACGCAGGCATCGCGTTCGTCGAGCGCGGGGCACGCACCAACAACGGTTGGAGCTACTGGTTTGGATGGTTGGAAGACGGCGCAGAAGGCGAACGCCGCTTTGACCCAACCACCGGAGCCTTGTGGCCCTACCTGCAGTCGCGCGGCGTCGAAGTCTGCCCTGCCCTCAACCGCGCCAATCCTCGCTTTAAGAGCAAAGCCCGCGGGGCAGCCTTCGGCTACGGCTACAACCTGAGGGTCGGCACCCGGGGCAGTTCTGGGATCGCCATCGCCACACTGCGTTCTCCCGCGGGGTGCGCCCTTTTTGCCGATTGCGCTCAGGTCAACGACTTCCAGCTCCCTGCCTCTCCAGACCACCCATTGCTGGAGGAGTTCTACTACTTCGACCTCGAAGGACCGACCGTCCACTTCCGACATTCCCATCGTGCCGAAACTTGGTTCGCCGACGGCCATGTTGCTGGAACCATCCCTGCTCCTGGCTCCGAGGACTCCCGAATGCCCGAAGAACATATCGCCCGGCTGCCCTCCGAGTTGATCTTGCCCTGAGCCTTTCCTTCCAACTGAATCGTTCCGGCCAAGCCGGAACCATTTCACTGGATCGGTCCGGCTGAGTTCCAAACGAACGGGGTGCCCCCGTTTCCAAGGGCACCCCGTGTCGAAGACAAATTGAGAATTAGGCCATCCCGCTCACTTCAGAACGGCTTGGTGGAACTCCAACCAGTCATCCAGGTCATTAAGACTGATCGCGTCGGGCTTAATAGTGCCGTTATCCGGGAGGCCGTTGGCCGACAGGATCGATGTGCGCACATCCGGGGTGTGGATGTATCCAGCGATGGAGACATTCAGTTGGTGAATGTTACCCGCCGTCAGGTTCACGCCAGGCTGCGTCTGAATCCACGCCTCAAACTGAGGATAGGTCGGATGCAGCTCTGCGATGAATTTTCGGACAGACTCGGTGTCCAGGCCGAGGGCGCTAAGCACCATGGAGTCGTACCCATTGGACAGGGCCGGATAACCCGGGGCGTTCTTGTTGCGGGCCTCCAGCGAGGCTTTGAGCCACAGGCGCGGCAAGTGGAGGACACCCAGCGGACCGGCAACGCCGGAGCTGATGAGGGGAACGTAGGTAGTGCTCATAAATGAGAGTTGTTGAACTCTCAACAACCTAGGAAGCCATGGGTCGCTGGGTCAAATGGCATTCTGGAAAAGCCCTGCATTGCCTTGAGCCCCATCACTGACGACCCTGCTCCTCCAAAGTGCCCCGAGCCCCAAGTGCTTCTGCACCGTCCGGTGGCAACCGAATCCTTTTTGCCTAAGCCTATGACGCTGTTTGAACGTATTATCGCCCGCCAAATCCCGGCCAAGATCGTCTATGAGGACGATCAGGTTTTAGCCTTCCACGATATCCAACCGCAGGCCCCGGTGCATGTGCTGGTGATCCCAAAAAAAAGCATCCCTCGAATCGGCGAAGCTTTGGTCCAAGACCAAGCCCTATTGGGACATTTGCTGCTCAAGGCGGCGGATGTGGCCCGCAGTTTGGGGCTGGAATCCAGCGGATACCGGCTGGTGATCAATCACGGCCTCGACGGTGGGGAAAGTGTCCCTCACCTGCATTGCCACCTGCTCGGCAAGCGCCCGATGAACTGGCCCCCGGGCTGATTTTAACACCTCTGGGCCGAGAACGGTTCAGCAGGTTCCAAAGTGGTACTCGGTGCGACTGGTGAACACCTCACCCGGCCGCAGGACGCAGGAAGGGAAACCCGGATGATGAATGGCATCCGGGAAGTTCTGCGTCTCGAGGCAGAACCCACCATGCTTCGGCACCGGCACGCCGCCAGTGCATACCAAACCCTCGGGCGTCCGGTTAAAGGTCCACAACTGGACACCCGGTTGGCTGGTATGACACTCCATCATCCGACCCTGGCTGCGTTCGAACGCGCGAGCCGCTAGGCCGAAACCCTTGCCTCCATGGCGGAGCACAAAATTATGATCGTAGCCGGGCGGCGTCAGACCGGTGTTCATCCCGCGCGCGCCGATGGCGGTGGGCTGAGTAAAGTCCAGAGCCGTACCAAGAACTGGCAACAGCTTCCCGGTGGGAATCAGACCGCTGTCCACTTCGGTGGCTTGGTCCGCAGCGATTTCTAATTCGTGGGACAGCACATCGCCAAATCCGGCCAAATTGAAGAAACTGTGGTTTGTGAGATTGAGAATGGTTGGAGCATCGGTGGTGGCCCGATAGTCGATGCGCCACACGTCATCACGGGTCAGGGTATAGGTCACCGTGACGGTCAGGGCTCCGGGGTAACCTTCTTCGCCATCGGGACTGGTATAAGTGAGATCTACGGAGATCGCATCCGGAGTGGTCTGGATGGGTCCTGCCGTCCAGAGCTTCTTGTCGAATCCCACCAAGCCGCCATGCAAATGGTTCGGCCCATTGTTGGTGGCCAGCACGTAGTCCTTGCCATCGAGCGAAAAGAGCCCCTGGGCGATCCGGTTAGCGAAACGCCCCGCAATGCACCCGAAAAAGGGATGCCCTTGGAGGTATCGCCCCAGTGTTTCGAATCCCAGGACAACATTCCCTAACTCGCCGTGGCGGTCCCGGGTATGCAGTTCGGTCACCAACAGTCCGTAGTTGGTAAATTTCAGCGTGGTTCCGTTGGGGTTGCGGAATACAAAAAGGTGGGCTTCGCGGCCATCGGGCAGCGTGCCAAAGACGGTGCAGTCGGAGGTCATGGGAGAATTGGTGGAATGACAGACGAAGGCTGCAGGATTCCGCACCCGAGGTCGATACCCCATCCAACGAAAACTCCGGCGCGGGGTGAGTCATCCAGAAAGAAAAGGCCGGAATCCTCGTGGGTGAGAGACTCCGGCCCTACTGCAGCTACCCCTCGGGTAGCCCCACCATCAGCGGATGAATTCGTTGAACATGGCTTCTAGGAGTTCCTGACGACCAGACTCGAGCCCGGAAACGTTGCCCAAGGCCAGCGCATGCTTCTCGCAGTCCGTGAAGGAGGCCTTGCCGGCCGCGATCTTGGCGCCGATGCCGGAGTCCCAGGTGCGGTAGCGGTTCTTCACGAAGGCGTCGATGCGGCCATCTTTGCGGATGGCGGCGGCGATCTTCAGGCCGCGGGCGAAGGTGTCCATGCCCGCAATGTGAGCGATGAACAAGTCGTCGGCCTGAAAGCTCTCGCGGCGCACCTTGGCGTCGAAATTCACGCCACCGGTCGTGAGACCGCCGTACTTAAGCACGGTGAGCATGGTCTTGGCCGTCAGGTAAATGTCGGTTGGGAATTGATCCGTATCCCAGCCCAAAAAGTAATCGCCCATGTTGGCATCAATGGACCCGAGCGCTCCGGCAGCGCCCGCGACTTCGAGTTCATGTTCCATGGTCTTGCCGGCCAGCCAGGCGTGGTTGACCTCGATATTCAGTTTGAAGTGCTCAAGCAGTTCATACTCCCGAAGGAAGTTGAGGCAGGAGGCCGCGTCGCTGTCGTACTGATGGCGCGTCGGCTCTTTGGGCTTGGGCTCAATGTAGAACGGGCTCTTAAAACCGATCTTCTTCTTGTAGTCGACGGCCATGTGCATGAACTGGCCCAAGTGGTCCAACTCGCGCTTCATGTCGGTGTTCAGCAGCGACGCGTACCCTTCGCGTCCGCCCCAGAACACGTAGCCCAAACCGCCCAGCTCGTGGGTCCACTCCATGGCTTTCTTCACCTGCGCTGCGGCGAAACAGAAGGCATCGGCATTGCAGCTAGTGGCCGCGCCGTGCATGTAGCGCGGGTGGACGAAGTTCTGAGCCGTACCCCAAAGTAGACCAATGCCGGTGTCTTTCTGGAGCTTCTTCAATTCGTTGCCGACCGCATCAAATTGCGCATTGGCCTCCTTGAGGTTCTTGCCGTGGGAACCCAGATCCCGGTCATGCCAGGCGTAGTAGGAAACCCCCAGCTTGGAGGCGAACTCGAAGAACGCACGCGCCCGCGTGATCGCATCCTTGGTGGAGCACTCGCCGGTGTTCCAGGAACGCTCGGCGGTTCCCCAGCCGAACATGTCGCCGCCGGTTCCCCGCATGGTGTGCCAATAGACCGCGGCGAAACGCATGTGGTCGCGCATCGTCTTGCCCTCCACCACCTCATCCGCATTGAAATGCTTGAAGGCCAGGGGATTCTTGGAATCCGGACCTTCGTAGGCGATCCGGCCGATCTTGGGGAAGAACTGCTTGCTCATGTTGGTTTAGAAAAAGGAGGGGGAAAACTACGCACCGCCCAAGACCATGGGAAGCGGTTAAAATTAATCACGGGGAGACTCTTGGGAAGTGGGTTGACCGACACTGCAGAAAACGGAGTGGAACACCCGCCACCCAGAAGGATCAAAACTAGACACACCGGTGCCCACCAAAAGAGAGCTGGGATCAACGGCATCTGGCACTGTCTAGCCGGTGGACCCTGTCGGGTTCAAGCGATGCGTGTCGGGCTTCCAGTCAAAAACCATTTGCCGACCGCGGTTTTCGACCAGTCCGCTCACCCCGAGACCCAGCAAACGCAGGGGGCGGTGCACCAACTGATGCCGCGCCAGGAGCCAGCAAGCCAAGCGATACAAATCTCGGGCTGTGACCACGGGTTCATCGACGGAAAATTGCCGGGTCAGAGTGGAGAAATCGCTGTAGCGCACCTTTACCTGCACCGTCTGAGCGGAAATCCCGTGACGCTGCAACTTGGCGGACAGTTCATCGGCCTGCTCTCTCAAGACACTCCGCAACACGGGGCGATCGGCGGTGTCTTCGGAAAAGGTATTCTCACTGCTGATGCTCTTGATGGTGTCATCCTGGGAAAGCGGTCGCTCATCGATTCCCATTGAGAAAGACTTGAGGATCGGTCCCCAAGCACCCACCAGGGCCTTCAGATCGCCCGGATAGTCTTGGATATCTCCCACCGTACGGATGCCGGCTTTCTGCAAAACTTCCTCAGTCACCCGCCCCACCCCATGCAGTGTTCGCGCAGGCAGGGGACGCAGGAACGCGGCCCGATCGCGATTGGGAATGAGCAGCAATCCGTCCGGTTTGCCCCAGTCGCTGGCCACCTTGGCCATGAGCTTGTTCGAAGCGATGCCGATGCTGGCGGTCAGTTGGCGCTCGGAGCGGATGCGGGCCTTCAGATCTCGGGCCCACCCGACGGCAGACACTAACGCCTCCTCGGGGTCCGAAGAGGGGTTCAGGCCAGAAGCATCCAGGTAAGCCTCGTCCACCGACACCTGCTCCACCTCGACGCCACTGGCCCCCACCAAACTAAAGATCGCCCGCGACTCCTCCCGATAGCGATCCATGCGGGGAGTAAGAAAAACGCCCTGCGGGCACAGTCGACCGGCCGTGCGACTGGGCATCGCCGATCGAACTCCAAATCGCCGAGCTTCATAACTCGCCGCACAAACCACCCCGCGCGAGGAGGGTGAACCGCCCACGATGACCGGAAGGCCCTTCAGATCAGGACGGTCGCGCTGCTCCACGGCGGCGAAGAAGGCGTCCATGTCCAGATGCAGGATGACTCGAGGTGTCTCCATGCTCTGGTTCCGCAAATACTGCTCTGTTTTAGCGTTTCTTGGAGGTGAACCCCTTGGGCAAGTTCGAGTCTGCGGACTCTGATCCAGCCTCCGGCTCCGGCGGCTCAGCGGGGGCCGCCTGCTCTTCAGGAATCCCCAGTCGAACTCTCGACTTCTTGGCGGCTGCAGTATCCGGATAGTCCCGGATGATTCGCTCCAGCCAGGCCACGGCCTTCTCGGGCTGATTCATTTTTCCGGAATACAAATTGGCTAAATGAATAGCAGTCCAACCCCATTTCTCTCGGCTGAGGCGTTTGTCTAAAACTTCCTCTAACTCCAACGAGGCGGCGACGTAGTTGTGGAGGTCTTTCTCGTAAATCTCTGCGATTCGGATCGCTGCGTACTGTTCCGAAGGATTTTTGTCGAGGTACTCGCGCATCATCCGGATCGCTTCGAGGGGATTCCCTTTGGCCCATTCGGCCTCCGCCTCCTCGTATTCGGCATCGGTCATCGCCGGCGCGTTCTCGGACAAAACCCCATCACCGGTCCGTCGTGAGAACCATCGTGCTACCTCCCAGCCCACCAAGCCGGCCAAACACAGAAGCGACGCAATAAATCCCCCCATCCAGAGAAAGCTCCGACCCTTGTCTGGCGCCTTGGCTTTGAAGCCCGTTCCACCCAGACTGACATTGGTGACCGCGCTACCGACGCCCCCGCTGATAGCATTCGTCACCTCAGTAACGGTCGCTCCATTGGTGGTGGTCGTTAGGGAATCGGGTGCGGGCTCAGCAGTCGGCTCCGGGGCAAATTCTGAGGCCTCGAGCCCTGGGCGCTTCACCTCCACAGCGGAGAAATTGGAACGAAACCGCTGGAGGCACAGCGAGGCGAGCAGGAACAATGACAGAGCCGCGATTCCCTTGATCCAAGTGGTCATCAGTAAGGCCCGTGTTACCGCCACACCGCCGATTCGAAAAGGGGAAAGCGTCCCCTGCCTAAAATCCGCGAGCGATCTCGGCGCTTCCCGCTTGAAGGAACCCCCCGGTTCGAGGCCTGCTGAACCCCACATCATGGAATGGTTCCAGACACCCGAAATGAAGTCGCCAGCCGAGCCATTGGCCTGGGACGAAGCATTTCTCGAGCGAGCGGAGTCCGGAGAGGGCGGTGAGGCTCTTTGGTTCTGGGAATCTCCGACCCCCTGTGTGGTTCTGGGATATGGCCAGCAAGCCGCCGTCGAGGCGGACTTGGAGACCTGCGCTCTCCACGGTGTTCCGGTGCTGCGTCGCTGCAGCGGCGGCGGGGCGGTGCTGCAAGGGCCAGGTTGCTGGAACTATGGCCTGATCCTGCGCATCCCCGAATCGGGTCCCTTAGCTTCGATCACCGGTACCAACGAGTGGATCATGGAGCGGAACCGGCGCCTCCTGCAGGAGTTGCTAGATCAGCCCGTGAGCGTGGAGGGGCACACGGATCTGGCGCTCGAGGGACAGAAGTGTTCGGGCAATGCCCAGCGCCGGAAGCGAAACCACCTGCTGTTCCACGGAACCCTGCTGCACGATTTCCCGCTGAGTCTCATCCCGAGATTTCTCCGGTTTCCGTCCGCCCAGCCCGGCTACCGGCAAAGTCGCGATCACTTGGCATTTGTCCGGAATGTTCCCGTCACACCAAAAAATTTATGTGAGTGCTGGATCCGGGGTTGGGGAGCCGAACCCGCCCGATCCCCATTCCCGATCGAGCGAACACAGGTGGCCCTTTCTACCCGGTATGAAGATCCCGACTGGCATGCACGGCGCTGACCCGCTTAGGAGAGCACACGTTAAGAGCCTGTCTGAAAATGGGAAGGGGTCCTGCGGCTGGGGAATTCTGGGTTGGGCAAGGCGGTGAGCGGCGGGGCAGACCTCCTGCGGTCTATTCCGCCCGAACCAACGCAGTCCAAGCCGGAAAGACCCGCCGCCCGGAGGGTTTGGGAGGGAAGGGTCCGCTGGCGGCGTTGCTTGTCGGTCACAGACCGCTGCGGGTCTGCTTCCTCCTCGCGCCTTGCCAATCGAACCCTTTTCTCCCAAACAGAACCCCTCCCCATTTTCAGACAGGCTCTAAGAAAACGGGGCGAGCGATGTGGAGTGAGGTTTCAACCTCCAGCCACGATCCGAACGATCTCGAGACGGTCTCCGGGGCTGAGGGCTCGTTCGACAAACTCAGAAGGAGCCACGGCGTCTCCATTGTGCTCCACGACCACACTTCTAGGAAGCAACCCCCGACGCACGAGGAACTGCTCGATGGTGGTCGGAAACTCGGTCGGAACGGTTTCGCCATTGGCGATCACGGACATCCCCAGAGCGTGCTGGGGCGGCCACGGAAGTAAAGCCGGCGGCAACCACCGTGGAGATAGTCACTCCGAACGGATTGGCCTGAACGCCCCTGGTTCGCCGGAGGCTCCCCTCCATATTTCGCTTCGGCCTTCCTCGCTCAGGCACTACGTTTTCGCGGTGTCGCCGGATCCCATCCTTTCCCTCGACCTTCCTGGAATCACCAAGGTGAAATCGGGTAAGGTGCGTGAAGTCTTCGACCTGGGAGATTCTCTCCTCTTCGTGGCCACCGACCGGATTTCTGCCTTCGACTGCGTTATGCCCAACGGCATCCCTAGAAAGGGCGAAGTCCTCACGCAAGTCTCCCACTTCTGGTTCGACCAGACCGAGAACTGGCTCCCCAACCATCGATTGCTCAAGGCCAAGGATCCCCTGCCCGACCTACTGAAGCCGTTCGCTGCCGTCCTGAATGGTCGCAGCATGATCGTACGGAAAACCCAACCGCTACCCATCGAATGCGTGGTTCGTGGCTACCTGTCGGGATCGGGTTGGAAGGAGTACCAGAAGTCCGGATCGGTCTGCGGGATTGCGCTGCCCCCCGGATTGTTAGAGTCGTCGGAGCTGCCGGAGCCCATCTTCACGCCTGCGACCAAGGCCGAATCCGGGCACGATGTAAACATTTCCTTCGATGAAGCGGCCCGACTCACCGGACCCGACATCGCCCAACAAGCTCGCGACCTGAGCCTGAGACTTTACCGGTTTGCCCGCGACTATGCCCGAACCCGTGGGCTTCTCATTGCCGACACCAAGTTCGAATTTGGACGGGTCGATGGACAATTAATTCTCATCGATGAGGTGCTCACCCCGGATTCTTCGCGATTCTGGCCCGCGGAGCACTACACACCCGGCCGAGGACAACCGAGCTTTGATAAGCAGTTTGTCCGTGATCACCTCGAGACCCTCGACTGGGACAAGACCCCTCCAGCACCCGCTCTGCCAACCGAGATCGTGGCCAAGACACAGGCAAAGTACCTAGAGGCCTACCGGTTGCTGACAGGTGCCTCGCTTTGAATCGCTGCGGCCTAAATTCCCATGCTCAAGGCTCCAACCCTCAAAGATCCCCTGCGGACCGACGGCCGTTTCGCCATCGTCTGCTCTCGGTACAACTCTGAGTACACCGAACCGATGCTGGAGGCAGCACGCTCGGTGTTGGAGGCGGCAGGCGCCTCCATCGTGGAGGTTGTCCGGGTACCCGGAGCCTTTGAGATTCCGATGGCCGCCTCGGCGCTGGCTCGGCGCAAACGCAGTCCGGTCCGAGGCATCGTTTGCCTGGGAGTCCTCTGGCAGGGCGAAACCTCTCACGCCGAACAAATCGGCAGCACCGTCACCCGGGCCCTGATGGAAATTAGCCTCTCTACCGGGATCCCATGCATCCATGAGGTTCTGACCGTCCAAACCAAAAAGCAGGCCCAACAGCGCTGCATTGACCCACGTACCAATCGGGGCGTCGAGGCCGCCCACGCTGCTCTCGAGATCGTGGAGGCGCTTGCCAGCATCCAATCGCCCCGCTCACGACGCCAAACCGGCTAGACCGATCCCCTACATGACATCCAACGGATCCCCCATTTCATCGGACCGCCTGACCCTGGGTCTTGCCGTGACGATTCTCGGTCTGGACCAACTGACCAAGTGGATGGTGATGCGTTGGATGGAATTCGGTGCCGAACAAACGATCCTCGAGGGGTTCTTCAAACTCGTTCACTGGGGCAACACCGGGGCGGCTTGGAGCATATTCCGGCACCACAACAACTGGCTGGCCGTGTTTTCAGCCATTGCCATGCTCGCGCTGTGGCGTTGGCGACGTCACTTCGAGTACCATCAACGTCTGGGGCAAATCGCCCTAGGTCTGCTCTTTGGCGGTATCGTCGGTAACTTGGTCGATCGCATTGTGCATGAGCACGTAGTGGATTTTCTCCGGTTCTATTGGAACCGGCGCAGCGGCGCGGAACTCGGATTTCCGGCCTTCAACGTGGCGGACTCAGCAATTTGCACGGCCGTGGCCATTCTTCTGATCCTCTCTTGGCAGGCGGAAACGGTGTCCCACTCCGGGAAACCGGTCGGTGGCGGCCCCCCGAAATGAGACCTATTCTCCTCACCGGCCCCACGGCCTCCGGAAAGTCCGCCGTGGCTCTCGAGTTAGCACTCCGACTTGGTGGCGAGATCATCTCCGTGGACTCGATGCAAGTCTATCGAGGGTTAGACATCGGTACCGCCAAGCCCTCCGCCGCGGAGCGAGCGCTCGTCACCCACCATTTGATTGATGTCGTGGGCCTGAATGAGTCTTTCGATGCAGCCCGCTTCGTCCACTCGGCGACGGTGGCGATCCAAGACATCGAAGGGCGGAACCGAACCGCGATCCTTTGTGGCGGAACCGGACTGTACTTCAATGCCTGGTTGGGCGGACTGGGTTCCGCGCCTCCTCCCGATCCACTCCTGAGGGCCGAACTCGAAGCGGCCACGACCGCGGAACTGTTGGAGGAACTCGCCCGCAAAGATCCGGTCACACTCGACCAGATCGACCTGAAAAATCGACGCCGCTTGGTCCGAGCCGTGGAAGTCATTCGACTTACGGGCCAACCCTTCTCAGTCCAGCGAGCCCGCTGGCCAGAACACGGCGGAACCCTAACCGCAGGCCGAGCCTTTGGGATCCAGCGCGACCGCCCGACCTTAATTCGCAGAATCGACGAGCGGGTCAACCGTATGTTCCAGGCCGGACTCGTCACAGAAACACAAAATCTTTTGAAGCAAGGTCTGCGGGAGAACCGCACCGCGCTGCAAGCCATTGGATACCGGCAGGTGGTCGAACATCTGGAGGGGTCTGCGTCGCTGCGCGAAACCGTCGAGCGGGTCCAGGCCAAGACGCGTCAATTCGCAAAGCGGCAAATGACCTGGATGCAAGGCCAGCTAGATCTGGCGTGGTTGGAGGTGGGAACCAACGAATCGCCCTCACAGACCGCAGAGAGGATCCTCCAGACTCTGCCCCCCGCTTAGCGGGAACGCCGCAGGGACGGACCGCTCGGAGATCGGTCCCTACCTAGGAAGTCATTGGGCTGCATCCGGGCTGCATCGCTTCGGAAATTGCACCCGTTCAACGGCCTCGATCGGTCATGGTTCCAGAGCCCCAATCACGGCGATTTTCAGGGGATTACGACTCCTCAGGGGATTACAACCCGCAAATCTACGACCTCTCCCGGATACAGCGTGAGGTTCGCCGGCAAGGACACCAGAACTGGAAGCCCGTTTTCGGTCGCAGTGCCCCCGGAGCTTCCGCCTAAAGGCAGGCCGGTAGTTCTTGGCAAGAGCGTCGACGAAATGGGTTCTAATTGAGATCCGACTCGCAGCACTTCACCGACACCCATTTCCCGTCTTCCTCCGCGAGCCCTGACTTCTACCTTCATCCCGAGCTGAGCCTGGATTTGGATGGGCTGCCGAATGAACGCCACAACCCGGGAAGGCTTCGCTTGGGAAACGGTCAAAATCGGCTCACCCGCCTGAATAGTCTCTCCGCTCCAGCGATGCACAACGCTCACAATGCCATCAAAGGGCGCCACGAGATCAATGGGCATCATCTGAGATTCCAGGAGGTCGAGATTCTTAGATTCTACCCCAATGGCAGCCGTGGTGGACGACGAATCTTGGCTCTCGCTTCGATGGGCCGACAGTTGCTGGATGGTTGCGCCAATTTGCGCCACCAACTGCTCCAATTCCATCACGGTCGCCTCTTCGATGGCGGTATCACGGTGTGAAACATCGAGATCGTTCTGACTCATCACAGGCAAGGATACGGAGCCCACCCCATTGACGACTCCGGATCGCAGCTTTTCGATACGAGCGAGTTCGAGCTGTCGGTAGGTGCTCCGCGCTTTGGCCGATAGCCAATCCACGCGCTTGGACATCCAATCGAGGCGGAGGCTCTCCAAATTGACCCGGCTGTTTTGTTTCCGCAGATCGGAATCTGTCCCTGCGCGGATCAGGTCGATGCGCGCCTTGCTGAGGGAAATCTGGGCTTCCAAAATACGCGGCTCGACAGTGATCACCCGGGCCAACACCTGCCCCGCCGTTACCCGTTGCAATGCGTCGACCTGCAATTGGACTAAGCGACCGGGCCCCATGCTGGAAACCACGCCACGCACCGACTCGACTTCTCCTACCCAAGTAGCCGGCCCCACATAACCGCGCCAGAGCCAAGCGGTTAATCCCACCACCAACACGAAGGCGATGTAGGGAAAAGCCTGAATCCGAAACTCCCGAAACAAAGTTCCAGCCGGCGTCGGAATCGGCGTCAAAGCACTTTCCGGACTCGATGTGGGTTGGTCCTGCATTCAATTACATTTCAGATTCTTCTTCTGCCTTAAGGCTGGTCACCCGGGACACGCCGGGAAAGGCCTTGAGCTCAGACACCAATTCTCCGGAGCGCGAAACATCTCTGAGAAGAATACGATAAGAAAGGTCGGCACCGTCGGAAGTACCTCCAGCCCGTTGGCTGGCCAACTGGTTACGACGACTGTGGCGAGCCAGCAAATCCATCAATCGAGGCAACTCGTCTAGCGGTCGTCCCCAATGAAGGTTGAGGATCAAATCGTACCGGTGACGCACGCCAAAGGAGGTCCAGTGCAAGTAGAGCATGACCAGGGCAAAGATCAGACAGCCCAAAATCGCCGTGCTAAACTTGCGGGTGCCCGCAGCCATGCCGGTACTGATGCTGGCAAGGATGTAAGTGGTGTCGAGGGTGTCGCGGAGGATGTTGCGGAACCGCACCACCGCGAAGACGGCCATCATTCCAAAGGCCATCAACAAATTGTTGAACATCACCGCCATCACGAGCGCGACGATCACGCAAAGAACGATCAACGAATTGACGAAGGACCGGGAATAACTGAGCCCCGAGTGGCATGCCATGTAGACCCAAGCCACGACATGCCCACACAGAAAGGCAATTAGTAGGCCCAAGAGGATACCACTCAGGTCATCCTGAGCGGTTCCAAAATCACCTCTGAGTATTAGGTCGGAAAGATTCATGTTCGTGAAAAGCTGGTGTCACCCAGCCATCGCGCGAGGCGGGATAGTCGCGCCTGTTTGCGCTCGGCTGCCAGCCCAACCTCGAAGTTTTTGCCACCCATACTCAGGTTCCGCAGGAAGTGGTGCTCCCCTTTGACTGCGACACCATCCGCATACTTGGAAGCCGATCCTTGTCTCAGACCAAAGACCCGAACCATCTCACCACACCAATCCGGAAATCGACCGGTAAACTTGAGCTCCAAGATCACCCCGTTGCCAAAGACTGATGAGGGATCGTCCATCTCGGAGGTGAAGCGAGCGCTGAACTCCGGGGAGATCAGTACATTCCGATCAAATGTCACGCGGACTGAATTGTCATGGGGGCTGATCCAAGCCTCCCGATCATAGGCGACATGGGCGACCGGGTAGGCCCTCAGTTCACAGGACAATTCGATGAACCGCTGGATGGCCGCCAATTGACGGGCATCTTGACTCACCAACCCTACCACCTCGGGCAATTGCCCTCCCAAGACAGCCTCCACCACCGATCGCTGGACGCCGCAGCGCTGTTTGAGGATGGCATCATTCATCCGGCGCTTAATCTCGAAGAAGACGGGAGCTTGGGGATCGGGGCTGTCGGCGTAGAACCTCAAACGGAGTTTAAAACGGTTCTTGTTGCCGTTGATCGTGCCCCAATAAATCCGAAGGTCTTCCGAATCGAGGTAAAGATTATGAATCGAATAGGACAGGTTAGGCCGATGAGCCCCGTACTCGTCGATCTCCAGATATGAGGAAACGAACTCACGAAGAGCCAGCGCGACTTCCTCGGGAATGAGGTACTTCAATTCCCACCGCTGCAACTGCATGTTGTCCTGAGCCATCGCCTCGTAGTTTTTCAATTCACGCCACGCGGCGCGTCTTCAAAATGTTGCCAGTTCGTTTTTCAATTGTCACTTAGGAGTGTTTAAGAACCCCTGATTGACTCGGAAATAATTGCCCTAATGATATCAGTTGAGCATTCCCAATGCCAACCAATCAACTTTTAAGAGACAACTCAAACTGCTTCAAACTTTGCGCTACAACCAACGGCTCCCTTGAAAAGTCAGACACCTCATCTCAGGGCTGGAGTCAGGGTTTCTCGACTAACAACGGATCGCCATCACCCCGTCGGTATTGGAAAGGAACACTTTCCACCACCGCTTGGATTAGGGCCGAAAATCGGAGGTTCTTCTTCCTGAGTTGGGTATCCATCGCAACCAGCGCAGGACGATCGTAATATTCCAAGCCGCGTCCCAGAGCATAGGTCAACATCTTCTCGCTCACACAGCGAACGAAGTCTGCCTGTCGGGAGTCTGACAACACTCGGCTCAACTCGACATGATCGGCAAATCGTTCACCGGAAACCAGTTCACCCCGTGTGTCCACCACCTCATCCCCGTCTTTTTCCCGGAACCGACCAACGGCGTCAAAGTGTTCAAAGGCGAACCCCAGAGGGTCCATCTTGGCATGGCAGGAGGCACACATGGCATTGTCGCGATGGGCATCCATCCGCTGCCGTAGGGTGCCATGAGTCTCTTTGGATTCCAGCGCAGGGACCCCAGGGGGCGGCGGCGGCGGCGGCGATGCGAGAATGTTCTCCAGGATCCATTTACCGCGTTTGACCGGAGAGGTTCGGTTAGGGTTCGAGGTGAGGGTCAGAACGCTGGCATGTGTCAGCACACCGCTTCGCCCGGTTCCCTTGAGAGACACACGAACAAAGTCGGGGCCGAGAACACCGGAAATCCCGTAATGCCGAGCCAACGGTTCGTTAACGAAGGTGTAGTCGGCCGTAAGAAATTCCGTGATGGGGCGATCCTTCTGTAGCACGTGCTCAAAGAGCGACTCGGTCTCCCGGCGGAAAGCAGCCCGTAGGGGCGCATCGAAGCCGGGAAAGAGTTTTTCATCTGGGGAAACGATGTCGAGGGTGCGCAGCTGCATCCACTGTCCGGCGAAGTTATCCACCAAGGCGCGTGACTTGGGATCGACGAGCATCCGCTTCACCTGCCCTGCCAAATTGCGACGCAAACGACCATGGCTCGCCAAACGGAACAACTCGTCATCGGGCATGGTGCTCCACAGAAAGTAGGACAACCGCGAGGCCAGCGCGTACTCGGAAACCCGATGAGATTCATGCGGGTTATCGGGATTGCTCTGAATCTCTCCGCGAAACAGAAAATGAGGCGAGACCAAGACGGCCATCAGCCCGTGCTTCACGGCCGCCTCGAAACCATCGCCCGACTCACGAGCCTGGCCAAAAAGGCGCATCAATCCATCCAACTCAGCCGGTGTCGCCGAGCGCCGGTAGGCCCGATCTGTCACCCGTTGTAGGATCTCTCGGGCCACCTGATTGGTCGTCTGAGGTCCCGGGGCCTTGAAGAAAACCTTACGGTGTATGGCATGCAACGGCGGAACGGCCTCCGAAAACGGCCCGGTCACTTCGATGAATTCCACCTGCAGGTTGCGATCTTCGATTTTCTTTTCAGTGTAGGTCTTGCCCTGAGCATTGGTCTTTAGCAGCTCAGTTTGGCGATAAAAGTCATTGAGGAAGGCTGCCGACAGCCGGTGATTGCCGGGCTTCAAAGCCAGCCGATGCTCGTGCAACTTGGGGTTGCCGCGACCTCGGCGGACCTCAATGGTCTCGAGATCATGCCCGTCGGCCCGCAAAGCCATCTGCACCTTTTCATCCCCCGCCTGATCTCCGTAGGCTTGGACCTTGAACACGTAGTCGCCCGGCACCGGGGCTTCATACTCAACAAACATTTCCCCTTGGGCGGAAAGTGTCGCCAAGGCGCCACTGCCAACGTGTCCCTGGATTTGCGACGGAGAAAACCGTCGAGCCTTCGGGGTCAGGGGGCCGGTGACAATCGACCGATCCAAAATCGCCTCGGCTGCGTTGAGGTACTTCTCGAGCAGGATTGGCGGCATGGACAGCACGTCCCCAATGTTGTCAAAACCGTACCCCACATCGTCTTGAGGGAAGTCGTCAGCGGGTTGGAAATCGACCCCAAACAGGTCGCGAACCGTGTTGTTGTATTCCACCCGATTCAATCTCCGCAAAGTCACACGTCCGGGGTCCGGACGGGAGGGATCGATCGGAAAGAGTGTTCGCTCAATCCAACCGACCAGATGGGTTCGCACCTCCGTGTTGGGCTGGGTCTTCTTCTTCTTGGGAGGCATTTCTCCGGAACGCACCGTCTGGATGACACGTTCCCAAGTTCCCCGATCGCGCAAGACCGCCATCAGATTGGTGTGTGCGTCGAAATTTACTCCGCCCTTGGCCTCACTGTCTCCGTGGCAATCCCAGCAGTATTCTCGAAGAACCGGCAAGACCGTCTCTTTGAGTTGGGATTCAGCCACTCTGCGATCCACTCGGGGACTTGGAGAGACCGGGGGCTTGGCCGCACCGAGTCCCACTGAAAGGACCACGGCAACCAGTAGCAGGATGGAAAAACGCTTCGGCATGCTTCAAAGCCGACGGCACGCGGCCCGTCGGTATTGAAACAAAGTCCGCACGAACCTCGCAGGCGTCAACCACCCGAACGAAAAACCTGAAAACCGAGGGCCCCAGCGACTTCGCTGCCGGGCCTGCAAATTCTTAGATAGGCCCAGCTCGTCACCCCGTCAGCACTCAGAGGATCGGGAGACTGATAAGAAACACCGGAGCTGAGGATTGCCGCCAATGGCTCGTCAGTGCTAGGTGGCCCTTCGAGGATACCATGGCCACAGAGGCCGCCCTGAACGAGTTCTCCGCAAACGCCGTCCTGCTTCAATCGCTTCATCCCCTCCTCCGCAACGCGCGGCCAATTTGTAATCTTGGATGGCTGCCTCCGTCTGGCCCAGCAACTCCCGAGCGAGGGCCCGATCCATAAGCAGCGAAGAATCCTTCACCACGCGCGGCATCCGCAGCTCGATCTCTTCAAGGGCACTCTGGAGATCCCGGTCCGCTTCAGTCCGCCGACTCAACCCCTTGAGCGCCCGGGCTCGACGAATCTTCCAAGTCCCTTGGAGGCGCGACGACGTCAATTCTGGCTCGATCGCCTCCAGTGCCTGCTGCCACTGAGCGTCATCGAGCAACGCCTCAATTCGCTCTGCCACCAGAAGGCCCGCACCGGTTCGCCGGATTCCCTCTTCGAGGCCGAGGATTCGTTCGCGAGGCCGCTGAAGACGCTGCTGCCAAGCACTGCGCTCCAGGTACGCCGAAATGAGCTGCGGATTCCACCTCAAGGCCTCGGAGCAATCCTCCAAGGCCTCCAACTTGGAGCCCTCAGCCGCTCGACAGTGACTACGGATCATCAGAATTGCCGCCCGCTCTCCAGTGGCTAATCCTGGCATCTGAAGCGCCCGCCGAACCCAAAGCAGGGCCTCAGACCCCCGTCCCCGCTGGAGTTCAATTTGGGCCAGTTCGAGAAGCACCAATGAATCGCCCGGCGCGAGCCGAACCGCCCGCTGGAGGTCTCGGGCAGCCTCTTTAAGTTTCCCCAGAACCCGGTATTCAATGGCCCGCTCTAAAAGCACGTCCGCACTAGCCCCTTCTCGAATCAACCGCTCCGAAAGAGCCTCGATCTGGTGTTCAGGGCCGTTATGGGCGCGGGCGACTCCCAGGCAGAGAAACGCGCACAGGAGGCTCCAGCCAATTCGAGTGCCTCTCGACACCATCAATCCTCCATCCACAGCGCGGGATTCAGACCAAAGTCGATGGAGCCTTCGCTGTGGGCATGGCATTCGATGCCCAAGACGTTGACGCCATCCACCAAGAAACGCGCAATCGAGCCGAGCGGCACGTACACGGCTCCCGAATCCTCGCGTTGTTTGACACCCTGCGCATTGCGCCCGGAACTGCGTCCCACATTCACCCGCGTCACTTCATGCCCATTGAGATGCACGATGATGCCGTCCGCGTAATCGACCCAGAGGCCCAACTCCGTGACCGTATCGGCTTGAGACACGGTAAATTCACGACGCACATACAATGAGGGCCGCCCCTCTTTGGAAGCCCGCTCCCCTCCGAAGAGGCGCCCCCGACCCGAGTCAAAGGGAGCCTTGGCACGCAACCAAGACGCGTCATCGAATCCAGGGCGAGACCACGAGGATCCCTGAGGGTGAGCCCCGGACAAAGCCTTCCATTCGGCTCCTGTGGGAATCAGCACCTGATAGTCGAGCGGCGGCGGATAGGGCGACTTGGAGGATTTGTCGGAGGCCTTGTATTCTGGCGGCTGCCAAGGCAACGACAATCGACGAACCAACGGAGCCCCTCGCTTGACCAGACTGAACCGATCGCGCTCGACTCCCTCCCGATTAATCATCCTTCCCACCAGAGTATCCCCTTCCACATCCACCAAAACCGATCCGTGCTCGACCAGAGTGCGACGCATCACCGGTGAGGTTCCTACCCGGCCCAGGCTGGCACCAGAATGTCCGGCCACCACCTGAACGGCCCCCTCGTGCGGACGCAGTCCGGCCCCCTTCAGATACGCTCCATCGCCTCGGGGATCGCCGTCGCCATCGTCTAAAACAAAATTCTCGGCCACGGTCGCATTGGTGGAATACGCGCCATCCAGGAGCATCGACCGCTCGTAAATGTGGGAATGCCCGGTGAGCACTAGGTCGACACCTCCCGATTCCAGAATGGGTAGCAGGTAGTGACGCACCTCGATCAGGTCGGCCTCTTTGTCGCTGTCGTGACTCCCCTTCGTGTACGGAGGATGATGCCAGAAAGCGATCAACCACTCGGCCTTGGCTTTTTCTAAATCCGCCTTGAGCCACTTGGCCATGGCGCCGCTGGGTTTGCGGTCTAGATCGTGGGAATCGAGGCAGATGAAGTGAATATTGCCGTGATCAAAAGAATAGTAAGCTTCAGTCCCGGAGGCCAACCCGCCAGATTCCGCCCGAGTCGGCACCCAATAAGCATCGTAATAAGGCCCGATACCCGTGCTTCCCTTGGAAGTATGTCCCTCGTGGTTCCCCATGGCGGGCCAGCAAACCGAATTGCGAAGGGTGGTTTGATACGACTCGAAGAAACGGCTTTGGAATTCGACATCACGGCCAGTTCCGTAGGCCATGTCGCCCACATGGATCCAGAAATCCAACGGCCGCCCATCCTGTTTCACCCACGCCCGCATACCCTCATGGACCGCTCGCTGGGCCTCTCTCCCGGTCCCGCTGTCGCCCAAGACCCAGAAGCGGTAGGGACGCACTGTTCCCGGCTGGGGTTGGGTCTGAAACCGCTGCTCGGGCGATTCTGCGGTGAGTCGCTCCGAACCATTGAAGACTCCATAGTAATAAACCGTGTCCGGGGAGAGACCCTCGATCGCGGCTTCGTACTGAAAGGTTCCGATAGGAGCGCTGTGAAGCTTGGGCAGGGAGAGATTCTCAGGAGTCCGCAGGCTCTGCCACTGAGGGAGCATCGGTTGTCCATTGGTCCCAAGACTGGCCCGGGTGACAATGGCTGCGAGGGGAACCGTCTGGTCGAGCCGATCCGGCTGAGTACCCCACCGAACGACCGGCTGAATGGGACCTTCGGTGCGCCATAGCACGTGGATTTGCGTCGGACTACTTCCCTGAAGATAGGGCAACCGAGTGAACGGCCGGTGCGGGTTTTCAGCCAAGGCAGACACCGAGACGCACAGCAACCCTAGCCACTGTGCCCACTGGCCGAGACCGGAACGCTTCTGTTGGGAGAAAAGTGTTGGCAGGGCTGATTCTTTCATAAGACGAGGCGTGAGCGAAGATCGAGCCGGTTGAAGGCCCATAACGAGCGAACAACGAAGCCCTTGCGGAAGAAGACCGAGCCAGCACGACGAAGCCGACTGAAGCATTCCGACTAAGTGGGCTGCTGGGAATTTCAAAACTGTCGCAAAATCCTGCTGAGTGATTCGGCGGGTAAAGTTCTTCTTCATCATTTCAATCCATCCAAGAGAATTCACAACGGGACTCACGGCTGAACCCCCAAACGCGCCTGGAGAGTTTCAATGCGGGCCTCCCAAGTTTTCCAGGCCGCTTTCCAATCATCACCACTGAGACGAATCCGAGCCTCGGGCAAGATTCCTTGGAGGCTCTTGAACTCTTCGACCGCGGCCGCTTTCTCATGGCGTTGGACGAGAAATTCAATCCACAAAATGCGATTTTCGGGATGGTCCGGAGCCAACTGAACGGCGCGGGCCAAATGGAACCGAGCCTTGCTGCGACTCCCTACACCCAGAGGTGCTGGAGGACACTCCGCATAAAGCATCCCCAGAGAACGGTCTGCACCGGCGTGGTCGAAACCGGGATCCAAAAGCTGACAAGCCTGCCACTGGGTTTCCATCTCCCGGACCAATCCCAGAGCTCGAAGCGGTTGTGTCTGGGCGAGGATTCCCAAGTTCAAACCGAGATAGTAGTGGCAGGCCGCGTCTACCGGGGATTCCTTCAAGGCGAGGCGACAGACATCGCCCCCCTCCTTGGCCAAGGCACTGCGAACCGGCCGTGATGTGAGTCCCTCAGCCCGATCGAAACAGGCCCGCGCTAAAGGCCACGCCAAAGCCGGACGACCGGGTGACTTCAAATACTCACTGCGCGCCTGCTCATAGACTCGACTGAGCCGCTGTTGCTGACTCTCACCCAACAGTCCGAGATTTCCCAGAAAACCCAGAAGGACCCAGCAGGCCAGAGGGTGCTGGAGTTGGCTCCAGCCCCAGTTACGCGGCAACGCTCTCGTCATGATGCCACAAACCTGCCCTGCGGGGTGCCCCTCCAGCAAGTCACGTTCGTGAATCTGTTTGCCCTACCCCTCTCAGCCAACTCCGCACCCAATTCCAAAGCCTGCACGTTAGCGAAACTGCACCGGAGGCGCTCCATTTTGGAGAATTGCCCGCACACTGAGCGTGCGACCTCGATCGGTGTAGTCGCTGTTCGGATTGAAATCACGCCTCCCCTCGGTTGAGTTCTCCTGAAAGACCAACGGCTCCAAAAGCGGTTTCTCACGAGAGCCTCGACATCGCTGGCCACGATCCCTGCTGGCAGTTCGGGAGGGCGATTGAGCCCCAGCAGGTTTTCACCCCAAGCCACCAAGGACCGGTTGCGAGTTTGGGCCTCCACTGCGAAGGCCCCCAGCATCCAGCAGACAAACAGCCCAATCCTCCGAATTGATTCACTCCGATAGGATCGCATGTGCCGATCCCATCGGAGGATTCACCTCAGACTTGAATCGAGCGCCCGCGTCAACGGTTCCCGCTCAATCAAACAATCCAGTCGGGTGGAAGGGAATGACGGTGCAGATTCCTTCGTACGAGGATGCGAAACCGAGGAGTGGTCCGTGCTGAAACCCGCAACGAACCAACAACAACGCTCTTGTGAACGAGGATCCATCGGCCGACGGAGTCGTTCCTGGTCAGCAGTACACCAACACAAACGGAGTGAGCGGCGTGACGCGGTTAATGGAAATGATCCGGTTGATGTCCGAATCCTTGAGTTCACGACCCTTAGGCAACAGCAAATGTCCGCCGGCATTGAACAAATCGCGTCCCAAGACCATACCAGCCTTCAGTTCAATCAAGAGCAACTCCCGCTCACCCCGCGGGATCTGAGTCATTGGTAACGCCTTGGCCAAGAGCCGCACCGCCATGGGATCAAATTGCTTGTCCGAAAGACTCTCCAACTCGTTGAGAATTTGGGTCGTGGATCCGTTGCGATGGCAGAAGTGAATCACCGGGGCGAGGACCCGAGCCAACTGGGGAATGGTCTCTCCTTTAAGCCCATCGGGATATCCCGTGCCGTCGAAGGCCTCGTGATGGTGACGGACAATCTCCGCTGCGCTCGCCAACGCGGGAAAACTCTTGAGGACCCCCTCGGCGATCTCTGGGTGGTGGCGAATCATCGCCAACTCCTCGTCGGTGCATTTGGCCGTGTCCCGCAACCAGCGTCGCACAATGCTGCGATCCACGCTGAGCATACCGATATCGAACAAGGCGGCCGCCCACAGCAGACGGGGCAATTCGGTGGGCGGAAGCTCCATCAATTCGCCAATGGTCCGGCAGATAGCGACTGCACGGAGGCTGGCGTTGCCCAAATTGGGATGAAACACGCTCAGCATCTGAATGGACATCTCGATGGCCATGTCCACGGAAGCTCCTCCCGTCACCGGTCCAGACGCCGGCTCGCCGGGTAGCGAAGCGGCACTCCCCCCGTCCGGTGTGCCCCCGCCTCTCACGGCATCACTCAACTGCTGATTGAGCACCTGATTCCGAGCGCGCAGGGCGTCGATCTCGGACCGCTGGGCCGAACTTGCCAAGGCATTGTCCACCGCCATGGCAACCTCGTCTCGCATCCACGGTTTGGTCAGATAACGGAAAATCAGTCCCGACCGCCGAGCCTCCATCACGCCGTTCATGTCGCGCCCAGAGGTCAGCAGGATACGGTTCATCCCAGGCCGCGCTTTGGCCAATTCCTGGAGCAATTTCGTACTGTCGTTTCCGGCGATCTGGTCATCGACGATCACCAACGGGAAACTCTGCTGCTGCGCGTCGGCCAGCCCCTCGCCGGCTGAGGCATGGAGACTCACCGAATGGGAGAGGCTTTGGAGTTGGTCGCGGAGAATCGACCCAATCAAAGGGTCCTCGGCGATCAGAAGGATTCGAATTGTCGAAGTTTCACTCATAATAGGAACGGGTTTAGATAGCAGTTCAACTCAGCGGGACTCTTGATCGAGATTGATGTTCTCATCAAAAAAGGTTCCGCCCTCGGCGACGGTAGTGACTGCCTTGAGCAGCGTTTCGATAGGGCTGGTCTTAGATATATAGCCCGCGATGCCTAAGTTAAGACATTTAATAAGGAGATCGTTTTGAGCGAAGGCCGAGAGCAACACGATACGGGTCTTGGGACTCAATTCTTGAATAGGGCTAATTAATTCAGCGCCAAGGCAGTCCTCGAGTCGCATGTCCAAGAACAGAAGGTCATACTGCTCAAGCACCAAGGTCGGCTCCAACTCCGACCAGTGGCTGTAGCAAGCCACCTGAGTGCCCGGAATGGCCGAGGCCACGGCCCCTGCGATGGCTTCGGCGAGTTGGGGGTGGTCATCTAAGAAAGCAATTTTCATGTTTTTAGAAATCTTGAGAACATTTCAGCTCAGGACAGGCAACGGCTTCACTGGAACCTTTAGTTCGATGAACATGCCCTTCAAATCCTGTCGCTCGATGCGAATTTGACCGCGGGAACGGCGAGCGAAGGCACTCATGCTCTGGAGACCGAACCCGGCCGAATAATTGGCGGGATCAAATCCGCACCCGTCGTCTATAACCCGCAGAAACAAAGACGGCGGCGATGAAATGCATTCGACCCTAATGCTAATGTTGCGGGCACGCCCATGTCGGATGGCATTGCCTAGCAACTCTTCCGCGAACCGGCAGGTACGGAACAAAACCTCCGGATGCAAGCTCAGGCCATCGGTGTTCAACGTCGTCAACTGGCATCGAACATTGAATTGCTTCTCCATGTGCTTGCAAATGCTCTGGAGCTGCACCGACATCTCATCAAAAGACTGCAGCCTCTCAGTACCCTCGACCAGCAGTCGCCGCAGTTCTCTACGCAAGTAATCCAACTGCTGAAGAATTGTGTCACGGGTCCGCTTGAAACCATCCACATCATCGATGCGGCTTGTGGCTACTTGGACTCCCAAGAGGGTGAGATTTTGGATAATGTGATCGTGCAACTCCTGTTGCACTAGGGTCCGATGAAGATTCAATCGGGCAATCGTACCTTGCGCCTCGGCTAGCTCCCGCATCTGACTTCGGCTCGCAGAAAAAACGGTCCACATCAGGATCATCAGAAAACTGGTGATAAGAATCTGAACCAGATAGTAGGGCATGGCTACCATCAGCGCCCGGACCGCACTGGCCTTGAGAAATGACTTCTTCAAAATTACGTCAATCTTGAATTCCCGATTGGGGAAATCGACTAACCGCAAATAGCTGATCTTCCCGGTTCCAAAAGATCCATCGTCGATCAGGTCGTTCTCCAAATTGTCCAACTCCAGCAGTCGTTGCCCTTCAAGATAGTTTCGGGTATCGACGGGATCCACAGCACGCACTTCAATCAACTGTTTTCGGGGTGCCTTCTTCAACTCCACCACCTGCTCCATCCTAATAGAGGGTTCAGAGGAATCTTTGTTGGAAAAATGAATGTCAACCATGTTGATGCTCGAAGGCCGCCCCGTATGGAGGATCAAACGCTTCAGATTAATGACCGCGAACAACACCCTAGAGGGGCTGATGGATTCACCCTCCAAACGACGCGGCCCTGCAATTGCGAACACAAAGTAGGCCCGACTGGCATTATCGGCGGGCGGACCATGCCAGAAGACCTTTGATACGTGCTTGGAACCCGTTTGCACAGTTTCCAAAAGCGTCTCTTGAAACGCCGGGTCCTTGAAAATCGTCGCGAATACCAAGTCATCCATCGTAAGCGCCAAGCCGGCAGAATCTACTCGGGCAACTCCATCGTCAAAATTGGCCAATCCGACGGCCACGATGCCGGGGTACCGATCCATTTCACGGATTAACTGCATGGTGGATTTTCGTAGTTCCACCGTCGACGCGAGACCCACCAACTCAAAGAGACGGGGCACTCGGCCGAAATGATTCTCCATCACCTGCCGCCGATCATCGAAGATCCGAGTTAGTTGAATACGGTCCGCCTTACGGGCCCGCTGGATTGAGGGCCAGAAAATCAACACCGCGAGGACCAACATTCCTAAGGTCAACTTGGCGTAGTTGTACCAGAACACTCTCCGGCGCACCGAACCATGGGCAATCCTGCCAATGTCGCTCAGAAGTGTATTAACGTCCTGCATGCTTTTGAATCGGTTGCATTTAACCTTCTTTCCGTCTCACGTTCCGTCCCAGGACGAAAACAGAGGCCGCTACTGACCCTCCCGCTGCGGCAATCGCTTCTGGAGGGATGGAACCGTGATCCTCAAAATCCGGGCTGCAGCCATCAAGTCCTGCTTGCAGTGGTCGAGAACCCGCTGGATGTGATCGGTCTCCACCTCGGCCAGTGATCGGAGCAGGCTCGAACCCGATGACTCCAATCCGCTGCGCTCACCACCAGTACCGTTGGCTTGGGAAAACCGACCGGACGTCGGCCCCGAACGCTGAGGCGGTGCCAAGGGCAATTCACCGAGCGTAGAAGCTGACTTCGCTTCACTCCCATTCATCCGAGTCGGCGGCGACAACCTTCGGACCGGAGGCTTTTCTGAAAACTGGCTGCGATAGGCGCTCAGACTGCTCAGATCCACGGGGCCATCACCACTGGCAACAACACCTCTTTCGATCATGTTCTGAAGCTCCCGGATGTTCCCAGGCCAAGAATGCTGCTTGAGCCAATCCATCGCCTCCTTCGTAAAGCCCAAGATCGGTTTGCTATGCTTACGGCAGAACTCCTCGAGGAAATACTCGGCAAGAATCGGAACATCGGATAGCCGATCTCGAAGCGGAGGCATGTAGACCGGGACCACATTCAGGCGAAAGAATAAATCCTCTCGGAATTCTCCCCGTTCGACCGATTCCTCCAAATTGCGATTGGTGGTGGCGACGATCCGAACATCGACCGACAGCGTTTCGTTGCCGCCGACTCGCTCGTACTCCCGCTCTTGGATCACCCGCAATAGCTTGGATTGGACAGCCAAAGACACCTCGCTCACCTCGTCTAGAAGCAGCGTGCCACCATTGGCCATACCGAATCGTCCCTCACGACGAATGATGGCACCGGTGAATGCGCCGCGCTCGTGACCAAAGAGTTCGCTCTCCACCAGAGACTCGGGTAAAGCCGCACAATTAAGCTTCACGAATGGACCGCCCGCCCGAGGACTTTGCTGGTGGAGGGCCCGTGCCACCAATTCTTTGCCTGTACCGCTTTCGCCTTGAATGAGCACCGTTGTCTGGGTGGGAGCGATCCGACGAATATACTCCCTCAGGTATTGGGTTGCGGGCGATCGTCCCAAAATTTGGACTCCTGTCTGGACACCGCTCACGGAGCCTCGAGTGGAGGTGCGAGGGGGGATGGTGGGAGCCGACTGCGCGGCCGGAGCCCCATGAAAAACGGTCGGCGCAGCGAGGAACTTGCGGGCCCGGTCGAAGAAGTCCCGCAGATCCCTCTCGGCAAATGGACGGACCACGATCTCGTGGGCCCCAGCACGGCGGTGCTGCTGACTCGATTCGCTGCTCTCTTTGTCCAGAATGCTAACGATGTAGGGAGTCTCCATCCGGGCGGCCAGCTCTCGGATGAGGGTGGTGGATAAACCGTCCGGTAGGGTTTCACCGACGAGGAGCAATTGGAATCGATCCGCCTCCAGATACTCCCAGGCAGCCGATAAGGAATCGGCCTCCGCCACGGCCACTCCTCTAGGCCGGAGGACGCGGCCAACAGTCTGACGGATCAAGTCGGAGCGATCTACCACCAGAACCCGTTCAATGAGCTTCACGGCCCGATCCCTCCGGCTCTCAGTCCGTAGGTAGACCGAATCCGCTGCGGGCTCCGACTTGCGCTACTGGGGACGAGATCGCCAGGTATCATTTGGTGACGGAGCATCCACTGTTCATTCTGTCGATCGAGTCGCACTGAACGCTGGATCAAATCAAGGGTGGCCTGCAGAGCCGGACGCAGTCTATCCGGAAAAGGCACCGGTGAGGCCGCCTTGACGGCGGACTGAGTTCTGGCCAGTTCTCGCAGCAAATCACGGCGGCGGCGTGTGATCTCCACCATCGGCGGCTTGACTCCGGATTCCAGAGCGCGCCCTTCCTCCTCGGACAAGTCAGCCAGTTGGAGGCATACCTGATGATAGGCAGCCAACGAGGTCTCAAAGGCGGCAGACATGGTTGGTTTCAAGGCTGAGCTCCAGGGAGCCGAGGAGCCGGGTCCCTCCGAGAGGCAGTCTTCAACACCGAGATGCGCAGCGTAGCCATGTTCCGCAAGATTTGAACTGGAACAGCGTTGGCGTTGGTGTTGGAACCGCCAGACGAAGTGGTCGGTGCTTCGACGATCTGCTGGTAGGTCTTGATCGCATCCTCAACTTGGCCCAAACGCTCTTCGCACAAACCCACTTGGTACTGGAAGGCCTGCCGGGTTTGACCCTCTGCGTTGGACTTCGCCAATGCGCGGTAAAGCGACACCGAAGAAAGGTAATCGCCCTCCAAGTAGAACTGATTGGCCAACTCGTTTCCGACACGGAGTTTCCACGGCATCCATCGCGTCAACCGATCGGGTGGCGCCAATTCGACCGCCTCCAGCAACAGCTGAAACTGCTCCAAAGCTGCGTCACGCTTCTTTTGCTGTTTCAAGGAATGGGCCAAAAAATATCGAGCCTCGGGAATGTAATCGGAGTCAGGGAAATCCTCGAGAAACCCCATAGCCTGCCGCTCCAAGATGCCGTTAGGGGCCGATTCTCGCAGCGAGCGCAATTGCTTGATCCGAACGGTCTCGACCTCGAGTTCTTCCGATTTGGTTTGAAGCATACGCCCGTAGAGCTCAGCCGCTTCGGCATGGCGCCCGAGATCGGAACAGGTGTCAGCGATAGCCGATTGCGCCATCATTACCAGACGCCGAGAGTAGGCGATGTTCCGACCTTCAATCCTCGGTACCGACCGCAATACGAGGTAAAATTTCTCAATTGCCTCATCCTTCAAGTCGAGCCGTCGCAGCAAGTACCCTTGTCGCAACAAGACCTCTGGAATCGCCGGGTCTCGGGAATAGCGCTCGACGTATTCAGCCAACAGTTGCAGAGCCCGTTCCAGATGCCCCCCAGCCTGGTCCTTTTCAGCCGCCAACTCGCGTTGATGGGCCAACTCCAGAAGAGTGAGTTTCCGGGTGTCCTCCTTGATACGTTCCGAGGCATCGGAATTTAGCACCGCTTCGACCGTCCGACTAAATTCTTCTAAATAGTTGGTCCGTGAGCCCATCCCGCGCAGTTTTTGAAAGCGCGCCTCCGCTGCCTTATTTTGATCCAACAAGTAGTTCGTGTTGGTCTTAAACTGCAGATTTTCGGTGGGCAAGGCTCCCAAACGGGGATCCAGTCCGTACTCCACGGCTACCGCTGGTGCCTTCGGAGGGTCGACCTCTCCGGCTGGAGTTGGGGAGTCCGCTAAGGCCACCACTCCGAAGAGCGTTGCCGCCAGAAATCGTTTAACGCAATTCATAGGTAGCCCTTCCTGTGCCCCGCGCCGGGGATTCTCCGGAAGACATCCGCAACGGCAGGACGATATTCACGGGCACTCCTGAAGTGCCTACCATTCCGGCCGCTGCATTAGTCAAATTCAGTTGAGTGAAAAAATACCGGAGTAATTGCCGCGATTTTTCCGGGTCGTCACCAACGCCGGACGGGACAGGATCTAAAGGATGCGAGACGGGGGGGGCCATCTGGGAATTAAACGATTCACTGGTATCCGCTCGAACGGTGAAATTGGTCCGATGCATGGCTGAACTTGTCTTCAATTCAGACAAAAACTCCGCCGTGAACTGAGGCTCAGGAATATAGGTCTGCGGTAGCGGTGCCAATGGCGGTACGGGCGGCTTGGGTGGAGTCTCCACTCGAATCTTTCCAAGATCTCGCTCCACTCGACTCAGATATCCTGCGGGTTCAGCACCCTCCACACTCAGGGCCAGAAGCACGACGACGGCTGCGAGGGCGACAGGAAGAGTGAGGGCTTTTGTAAAAGTGGCCATTGGATGGGGGGAAGTCGGAGTCTTCATGGGGTGCTTGAAGAGAGGCTAGTTTCGTCATCACGCGAGGCTGCATCGGCTGGACCATCGTGCTGAGAGACCACCGCCCGAGTGACCATATAGTCCTCTTCTGTGAGAGTCTTGCGCCAGTCATCTACATCAAAATCATCCACCGATTGAACCCACTCCTGAAGTTGGATCAGGCGCATCTGGCGAGCCATCCGGTCACAATCCGGCATTCCTAAAAGAGTGTAGTGCTCCTTCCAGTGCTTGAACAATGGGCTCGCCGGATTGGTGGTGATCAGGAACACCCCTTTATCGGAGGTGAGCCTCAAGGCTGTGTCCATGGGGTGACGATGCCAAAAGCGGCACACGTTGGCCGTTGCTAAGGCAGAGCCGCCATGCCAAATGGACGGTGAACGAGCTGACAACGCCGACCGAAGCACCGATGAAACCAAGTCATTCACCGACCAGCCATCGGTGTGGCATTGTTGAGCGACCAGCCGCCGAAGCTCAGTGCCCAAACGAATCTTGAGCTCTTCGCCCTCGAGCGAAGCCGAACGCCGCACTGCTTTACCTTTTCGGGGTTTCCGCTCGGAAGCGGCGTCAGAGTCCTCCGCCGTGGGAACATTGGCTTCGGCAATGGCGGTTTCCGCAGCGCTCTCCTGCTCCAAAGTCGGCACCTCGTCCAACAGCCCGCGCATGCGGGTTCGCTCTCGGTCAATCACCTCGGTGCGCAAGGCCCGAAGCTGGTCCAAGGGGTTAATTTCTTCGGAGGGTGACGCCATGATCAGGAAACTGGGGTCCGTTCGAGACCTTTGAGCGCCGTCGGATGACCCGGTTGGATGGCCAGAACCGTTTGAAAGATTGAACGGGCTTCATTGGGCTTTCCGCTCTGCAAACTGGCCAAACCCAACCGAATGAGGTCGTCAGGAAGCCAGCCATTGCTTCGCAGCGAAGCCGCATAGCTGATGCATGCCTGCTCGGGCGAGGATTCCAGCTGCAAGTCCCCCTTCAAACGCCATCCGGCGGCATGTTCTGGATGCTCCGCCACCACCTGCTCCAGCACGGCCAACGCCTCGGATTCCCTCTGACAATCGCGATAAGCCATCGCCAATCGCACTTGGGTATCGGGCAATCCAGGGGCCAAACGGACCGCATGGGACAGGTCGCGAGTGCAACCCAGAGCGTCGCCGCTGAGATACCGGAGAGAACCGATCGAATCCCAAATCTCCGACCATTCTGGCCGCAGTGCCGCCAAAGCCTCTAAGCGACCCAATGCCTCGCGGATCTGCCCACGCGCCTGAAGTTCACCGGCGCGGTCCAGCTCAGAACGGACATGCGAATCCACCTGAGCCATGGCCGCCGACCGTTGCTGCTCTCGGGCCACAGACAAATTCTGCTTCAATTGGGCATTGTCGGGCTGCATCACTGCAGCTGCTTCCAAGCTGGTCACGGCATCATCCCAACGACCCAGATGGAAGGCACAAATGCCCCGGGAAAGCAGCAGGCTGAAGTCGCCCGGGTTGCGGTCGAGCAAGCGCTGGATCAACCAACGCCCCTCCTCATACCGTCCATCCCTCAAAGAAAAATCAGCCTCCAAACGACGTGCTTCGTCGAAGGCCGGATCTAGTGCAAAAACCCCTTCTAGTGCACTGGCCGCGCCCCGCTTGTCCCCGGATTCGAAGAGAACTAACGCCAACCAAGTCCCGATAGACGGGTCCCAAGGGTTGGATCGGAAGAGTTCCTCCAAATGCGGCCGAGCCATTTTGGTCCACCGCTGTTCCAATAGAACCGAAACCAAAGAACGCCTCAGTGAATCGTCCCGCGGACGAATACGGAGCACCTCAGTCCAAGCCCAACAGGCCAAACTCGGATGGCCTGATTTATAATCCGCATCCGCCTCGACGAGCAGTGCCGACAAATCATCGACTCCTCCGCGGCGGCTCATGCGTTGACGGGCGACACCGAGATTTTCACGCGCCACTTCTCCGCCTCCGCACGCAACCTGGACTTGGGCAAAGGTCTCTGCCGCCATGTTCCATTGCCCACCTTGCGCCAGACAAACCCCCAGAGCGGTCAGCACATCCGCATCCGCATGACCTGCGTCCACCAGCCGCACGTAGAACTGTCCAGCCTCGGCGTAGAGTTGATTGTCAAAGGCCACCCGGGCCCGCCAGCGCAGTGCATCCGGTTGCTGGGGATCGATTGCCAACGCCTTCTCGGTTTCTGACTGAAATTCATCCAGTCGACCCATCTTCAGACTGGCGATGGCCGAAAGAATTCGCCCCTCTAGGTATTCGGGCTGCTGATCCAGTAATTGCTGGAACCGCTGTTTGGCTTCCCAATGTTTTCCTTCATCCATGAGAAGGCTTCCCAGAGTTCGCAGCACGAACAAGGAGTTGGGTTCCACGGTCAACGCCTGCTCCAAATCTTGGATTGCGCCTAAACGATCCCCAGAAGCCGCCTTAGCCTCGGCTTGGTCGACCCAACGCTTGGACTGAGCCCCCGTAGGTTCAGTGGCACCCGGCGGCACAGCGCCTGGATCTTCAGCCAGCATCTGCCGACCCATTTCCTGAGGATTGGTAATCATGGTTTGTAAGACATGCTTAGTAAGAGCACCAACTTTAGACGAATCTAAATTCTGCCCCGGCAAAACGCAGCACCTTATATGCCAGTCAATAACATATTAATGGCACACTGAGTGCTGCGATAGCTCGGGATGAACATTGCGCTCCATCAAGCAGCAGCGGCCATGACGGCCAACATGCAGTGGCATGATTTGGTGGCGCAAAACCTTTCTGGGCAATCCTCTCCGGGATATCGCGCTCAGGTGGGTGGCTTTGAAGAGTTCCGCATCCCCGGTTCACCCAATCCCACGCCCTCCAACTCTCAGGTAGGCAGCGCCTATCCCATGTTGCGGGCCGGGCTGAATCGAAACCAAGGAGCTCTTCAACCCACAGGCTCCTTGACGGATCTAGGCTTGGAGGGACCTGGGTTCTTCGCGGTTCAGGCTCCTGGCGGCGGGCGCGCCTTCACTCGAGATGGTCAGTTCCATGTCGACCGACAAGGAGCCCTCATGACGAAGGAAGGTTATCCAGTCCTCGGAGACACCGGCCCCGTCCGCATCGATCCTCAAGCGGGAGCAGTGTCATTTGGGCCCCGCGGTGAAATTTCCCAACGCGGAATTCCTCGGGGACAAGTCCAGTTGGTTGAAGTTTCGGACCCCACCCAACTCCAGCATCTCAGCGGGAGCTACTACCGTCTTCCCGCTAATTTGAAGACGACTCCCGCAGCCGGAACCACCGTGCAAACGGGATTCTTGGAGGGAGCCAACACCTCTTCAGTTCAAGAAATGGGCAACATGCTTTTGGCTATGCGTCATTTCGAAGCCAACCAGCGCGCCCTCCAAGTGGCCGATGAGCGGATGGGCCGATCCATCCAGGAACTCGGAACGCCGCCCCAATAGCCCCTGATTTCACCGTAACTGACTTTCTGAAACTCCCATGATCCGAGCCCTCTACAGTTCCGCTTCCGGTCTGCAAGCACAGCAGAACAATCTGGATGTGATCGCCAACAATTTGGCGAACGTGAACACCACCGGTTTCAAGAAGAGCAAGATCGAGTTCCAAGACCTTCTCTACCAGGCCACCCGTATGGCTGGCTCGGAGCAAGGTGCGGGCAACGCTCTGCCAGCCGGTGTCGAAGTCGGACACGGAACGCGAACCGTAGCCACGGCCCGGGTCTTCACAAATGGCGAAATGAGCCAGACCGGTGAGAAATTGGACTTAGCAATTATGGGTGATGGTTTCTTCGAGGTCTCATTGCCCGACGGAACCCGCGGCTACACCCGCGATGGTGGGTTCAAGACCTCCTCAGCCGGCACCGTGGTCACCAGTGACGGTTACAACGTGACCGGTTTTCCAGCGGTCCCGTCCGGAACCACTGGAGTCACCATCGCCAACAATGGTCAGGTGACCATCGCAACGGCCGGTGGAACGCAAACCAGCCGACTGCAGCTCACCCGCTTTCCTAACCCCTCGGGCCTGACCGCCATCGGCCGGAACGTCTACCGCGAAAGCGTTGCCTCCGGCGCTCCCGAGACCGGGCAACCGGGCGAAAATGGGTTCGGCGAGGTGAACCAGGGAAGCCTCGAGCTTTCGAACGTCAAAGTGGTCGAGGAAATGGTGAACATGATCATCGCCCAGCGGGCCTACGAGGTGAACACCAAAGCTATCTCCGCAGCGGACGAGATGATGCAGCAGAGCAACAACCTCAAGCGTTGATGCCCATTACCATGCAACGAACCCTCCTCCTAATCGGCTGCCTGCTGAGCGCTGTATCATTGGCCTTGGCGGCCGATAACGCCGCTATCAGTACTCAGCATCCAATGAGTGGGGAAGAACTGACAGGACTGCTGGAGAACTCCTTGCGAAACCTTTGGAAGATCCAAGATGGCACGCTGACTGTCGAATTTGAGCGGAATCTCCCTCCAATTTCCCTGCCTCCCGGAGAACCCTCCTTGCGGTGGACGACACAAATCCAGCAGCCGAATCGTCGCATTTACCCCCAATTTGAAATCCGGGTCGATGGTCAGGTGGCCACATCCCTGGCAATTCCCATTCGGGTCAAATGGATCCGGGAAGTCTGGGTGACCGATAGCCCCATACTCAGCCAGGTTGTCCTTTCGGCCAACTCTCTCCAAAAGCAGTCGCTCGATGTTTTGAGCCTCCCTGGATCGGCATGGTCCGGTGATCCGATTGCTGATGATTGGATGACGTCCTCCCCGATTCCCGCTGGAGGAGTTCTTATGGAACGGTCCCTGCGCCGCCGACCCGCGATCCGTCGAGGTGATACCATCTCCGCTCGCCTCGAAGATGGGGCTCTTTCGGTCGAATTTCAGGCCATTGCCCTCGAGGATGGCTTCAAAGGTGGGACGATGAAGCTTCGAAGTGCCCTGAAACCGGTGGAACTCAAAGGAAAGGTCATCAATGAAACGATTGTTGTTGTTGTTCGTTAGTCTCCTGTTCTGCACCGGTGGGCTGCCGGCCGATTCTCTGTGGACGGAAACCTCGATCTCGCCGTTGGCCGATCGGAGAGCTTTGGCTGTGGGTGACTTGCTTTCGATCATCGTTCAGGAAAACAACTCAGCCACCAAGAACCAGACCAAGAAGACCCAGAAAGAATCGAGCATTGATGCGAGCGTTAACCAATTCCTCTTCAAGCCCCAGAACATGAAGTTCATGACCAAGGGCGGAATGTTTCCAGGGATGAACGCTTCCTCCAAAACCGATTTCAACGGAGGCGGGCAGGTTCAAAATTCCGATTCCATTAATTCGCGGTTCACCGTCCGCGTGGTGGACGCTCTGCCCAATGGCAACCTACTGATCGAGGGACGTCGCTCCACCTCCTTCTCAGGAGAGGGGCAAACCATTGTACTGCGCGGCACGGTCCGGCGGGTCGATGTAACCGCGGATAATACGATTCTGAGCCACCAATTGGCCGATCTCGCCCTGCGCTTCGACGGATCTGGTTCGGTCAACGACAGCCAAAAGCGCGGTTGGTTCGGTAAGGTGTGGGACAAAGTCAACCCGATGTGATCGATGCCTAACCCCAACCACTCCATTTTGAAAAACTTGATCCGACTCGGCACTCCTTGGGCCGTGGCTCTGTGGATGGCCATCGTTCCAGTGTCAGCCCAACCTAACGGAGGTGTCCGCATTCGGGACATCGCATTCCTCCATGGAGCTCGAGGCAACCAACTCATGGGCTACGGTCTCGTTTCCGGTATCAACGGCGACGGCGATAAGAACCCCAACTACACCCAGCAAGCCATCGCCAACCTGATGCAGCGCTTCGGCTTGGTTGTTCCTCCCCCCCGAGTGACCTCCAAGAATGTGGCCGCTGTCATTGTCACCGCTGAAATCCCGCCCTTCTCGAAGTCGGGCTCGAAAATCGATGTTCTGATCAGCGCTATGGGTGATGCAAAGACCCTTCAAGGCGGCGTGCTGTTGCAAACCCCTCTCATTGGCTCCGACGGCAAGGTCTATGCTGTGGCTCAAGGGGCCATCAGCATTGGCGGATTTTCAGCCAGCGGCGGCGGCAGCTCGGTGACCAAAAACCACCCCACCAGCGGACAAATTATCGGAGGCGGCATGGTTGAGAAAATGATCCCGGTGACCCTGCTCCAGGAAAACACCATGCAACTGGTTCTCAACGATCCTGATTTCACCATGGCCGCTCGGACGGCTGAGGCCATCAATCGGAAGTTCCCAGACTCATCACGAGCCGTGGATGGCGGGACTCTCATGATTGAGTTGCCCGATCAGTATCAGTCGCTGCCCATCGAATTCATCGCTCAAGTGCAGGCGCTGGAAGTCACGATGGACGTCCCGGCCCGCGTCATCCTGAATGAACGGACAGGAACCATTGTCGCCACCTCTCGGGTACGCGTGTCGAGTTGCGCCATTGCTCACGGCAGTCTGATCGTCTCCATCGCCCAGTCCGGCACGGTTTCACAACCCAACCCACTGGCGCCCAACGGACAAACCGTCGTTGTTCCAAACACCGACGTGAATGTGACCGAGGCTAAAGGTGGACTCATCCCCTTTGCAGAGATGCCCACCGTGGAAAAGGTGGCCGCAGCCCTCAATTCTATTGGTGCCAGTCCGCGCGACATCGTTGCCATTTTCCAGTCGCTCAAGCAGGCGGGAGCACTGCAGGCAGAACTTCAGGTTCGATAAGTTTTTCAAGACTATGACCACCACCCTCTTGAGCAATGTAGACCCGAATGCATTGTCGCGACTTGCCAAGACGGGAACCCCACAACACCGAGCCGAGCAAGTCGTCGGACAATTCGAGGGGATGTTGGTCCGAGAAATCCTCAAATCAGCTAAACCACCCAGTATCCTGCCCGCCAAGAGTGGCGAGGCCAAATTAATCGGCGAGGTCTATGGCGACATGGCTCACGACATGGTGGCCAACCAGATTAGCCAATCCGGGCAGTTGGGTATGAAAGCAGCCCTTTCCCGCCAGTTGGCTCTCCAAATCGGGGCTGAACTGCACCCTGAAAAAGCACTTCAACCTCCGCAGCCGTGATCCTCGATCCACAGGATTGGCAAGATTCACTCGCTGCGGAGGCCTCGTGTGCGGAGCGATTACTCAGCATCACCGATCAGCAGCAGACACTCCTGATTCACCGGAAATTTGTTGAACTCACCAGCAATTTAGGCGCCCAGCAACAGGCCGTTGAGCAATTGTTTGTGCTAACGCGACGCCGCACGGATTCCCAGCAACAACTCGCACAACAACACCAGATTGCACCGCCGGGCCGCCGCTTAGAAATCTATACCCATTTACCGGCGCTCAAGGTCGAAGAGATCGAGCGAATGGTCCTGCATTTGCAGTCCGTGATGGATTCCTGTCAGAGGGCCTTCCGCCAAAACCAACTCCTTTTAGGTCGTTCCATCGAGTTGGCCCAACAGGTGCTGCAACGATCGGGTGTGGTTTCGACCGGCCGCACATACGGAGCCCGGGGCAAAGAGCGAGCCTTCGCTAGTGCAAACCCAGTCTCTCGATGGCAAGCGGTCGTATGAGCCAGAATCATGGGCGGACTCCTCAACTCTCTCGAAATTGCGTCATCCTCGCTTTTGGCCTCACGGGCCGGGATAGAGACGGCGGGCGTCAATATTTCGAATGTCAACAACCCTAGCTATGCACGCCAGCGGGTCATTGTCGAACCGCGGCGTGACCCCACGGGAGCCGGCACCGGCGTCGAGGTTGTCGGAGTTAAATCCCTGCGCGATTCCATTCTGGACGAGCAACTCATCCGGGAGACGAGCAACCAGGCCTACCTCGAGAATTTTCAACGAACCCTGCAAATCGGACAGGTGCTGTTGGGCCAGCAAATCGACCGACAAAGTGCAACACCCGAGGCGAATAGTGCTGCCCGAAATCTCGGCGGCCAGATGGCCATCGCCAGCGGTTTCTCTGAATTCTACAACGCTCTCCAGGCAGTCTCCGTCTCACCCACTTCGGTACCGGATAGGCAGGTGCTCCTGCTCAAGGCCAGCCAATTGACCGACAAGTTCAATTCGGTTGAGACTCGGTTTACAACTCTTAGGTCGGACCTGAACACGGACCTGAATAATCGAATTAAGCAGGCCAACCAACTCATAGACCTCACCTCGCGTGTCGCCATGGACAACACCTTGGTGAGCGGTAAAGGAGGAGGCATTGCCAAAGATACTTTACAGATGCGTTTGGAGGAGCTGAGCGCCTACTCCTCCATCCAAAACCAATTCGACGACCAAAACAGGATTACGGTATCTATCAATGGTGTAGAGGTCATCAAAGACAACGCGGTCGTAGGCAAGCTAGAAGGAGCCCTGGATGCCGATGAAGGTCTGCAAGTTTCCGTTAAAAACTCCAATTCGAACACCTCAGCCAAGCTCACCGGCCAAGGATCCATTAAAGGGTTAATTGAGGCCCGGGACACGGTCCTTCAGGATTTGCGCCAGGACATCAACCTCATGGCCACCAACCTGATTGAGGGGATGAACTCCGTGCACAAGCTCGGGGTCAGTTTGGATGGTTCCACCGGTTTGGATTTCTTCACGGGAACCGATGCATCAAACATCGCCGTCAACAAGGATCTGATCGACGACGTCCATAAAATTCAACTCAGTGCCGACACCGATGAAGGCGACAACACCATCGCGGCCAACCTCCTGAAGTGGCTCGAGGCTCCTCAGGAAGCGTTGGGAAAAATGACTGTCGCCCAGCATTACAACGAAGCTGTGGCTACGTACGGTCAGGAGTTGGCCAACATCAATAACCGCTTGGCCGACCAGGAAGTCGTTAGTCATACGCTGAAGCAGCAGCGGGCCGGGG
>CAMDDW010000017.1:0-53493 GCA_945893185.1 Akkermansia muciniphila
GTCCCTTGGAAGGAGCCTGTCCCTTGGAAGGAGCCTGTCCCTTGGAAGGAGCCTGTTCCTTGGAAGGAGCCTTTGGGAGGAGCCTGTCCCTTTGAAAGAGCCTGTCCCTTAGAGGGAGCCTGTCCCTTGGAAAGAGCCTGTCCCTTGGAAAGAGCCTGTCCCTTGGAAGGAGCCTGTCCCTTGGAAGGAGCCTGTCCCTTGGAAGGAGCCTGTCCCTTGGGTTTGTCATTCCGTAGGAGTTCCTGAATCCGATCTTGACGGGAATTGGGGAGGTGCCCTAGGGTTACCAACCGTAAGGAACCTTCCGTCGGCGTTGGTGCCGACATGCTTGAGTCGGTGAACAACCGGCTTTTTTGTTACCCCGGTTTCCGGGATTGGCTGACGACTCGGGATTGGCTGACGACTATGAACGCGGAGATTTTGGCGGTTGTTGAGTTCTGGGAGAAGGAGAAGGGCATCCCAAAAGATGTTCTCCTCGGTGCTATCCAGGAATCCTTGATGCAGGCCGCCAAGAAGGCGGTCGGGCCGGCTCGTGACCTTCGGGTTACCATTGATGGACGATCCGGAGACATTAAGGCTTGGGCCAAGCTCGTGGTTGCAGAGAAGGTTCTCTCCAAACACGATCAAATTACTATTTTCGAGGCCCGGCGGGCCGGTCATCCCGATATTAAGGTCGGTGAGGAGATCGAAGTTGAGGTTACCCCAGCTGGTTTTGGTCGTATTGCCGCCCAATTTGCCAAACAGGCCATGATGGCCCAACTCCGCCGTGCGGAGAAGGCGATGGTCTACGATGAGTTCAAGGATCGGGTCGGCGAACTGGTCAACGGAACTGTCCGTCGTTTTGAACGCTCGGATGTGGTTCTAGATCTGGGCAAGTTCGAGGCCATCATGCCCAATCGGGAGCGTGTTCCGACCGAAGAATACCAGATCGGTGAGCGAATCCGCTGCTACGTCAAAGCAGTCGAACAGACTCCGAGGGGACCGGAGATTGTCCTTTCTCGCGCTGACCCGAATTTTGTTATTAAGCTTTTCAAGGTTGAGGTCACTGAAATTGGAGACGGAACCATTGAGATCAAGGGAATTGCCCGGGAACCGGGATTTCGAACCAAATTGGCTGTTTTCTCCCGGGATCCAAAGGTTGACCCTGTTGGTGCCTGCGTGGGTTTGCGTGGTCAGCGGGTGAAAAACATCGTCCGCGAGCTGAACAACGAGAAGGTCGACATTATCCCTTGGTCGCCCGACATTCGCAAATATGTCGAGAATGCCCTCGCGCCGGCCAAGTTGAAGTCTTTCGAGGTGGATGAGCAGCGTAAGCGAGTTTTGGCGCTCACATCATCGGACCAGTTGTCTCTGGCGATCGGAAAGCGTGGTCAAAATGCGCGGCTGACATCCCGGTTAACCGGGTGGAGCATTGACATTGAAGCTGAAGCTTCTGTGTTACCGGGTTTTGATCAAAAAGTAGCCAATGCCGTCAGTGAGTTTGCTTCCGTTCCAGGTATTACCGAGGAGCAGGCGCGGATTCTGGTGACCATTGGGTTCCATAGCCTTGAGGATGTGATCCAGCAGATCGATATCGAAGATTTGCAGGGAATGGAAGGAATCGGCTCGGACGCCGAGTCGATTCTGGAAGCGATTCGGGACGAATTAACCCGACGCGCTGCCGGTGGTGCTGACCCTGAAGCCCACTGATCCCATTTGAGGGTCGGTTTCAATTAGCTTGGACCGCCGACGGTCCAGGCAGCCGCGCAGGGCGCGGACCGGGGAACGTCGGTGGTGAAATAAAAAGCAGTATGCCCGTTCGCATTTACGAGATCGCCAAAAAGCTGAACCTTGAGAGCAAGTTTGTGCTCAACAAGGCCAAGGAGCTGGGCATAGCCGCAGCCAAGGTCCCGTCGAGTACTCTCGACAAGATCACCGCCGAGTTCCTCGAGGAGCAGTTGGCGCCATTGGCTAAGCCTTTTGAGCCGTCCAAGCCGATGGAGATCACACCCGTGACCATCATCCATGCGCCCGCTCCCCCACCACCGGAGGTGGCCCCTGAACCCGAGCCAATTTACGAGCCAATTCACGAGCCGATGTTGGCTCGAGTGCCTGTGGCTAGAAAGCCTGCTGAATCGTTCAAGGCTGTCCTACCAGAGACGCCTCCGGCACCTATGACTCCAGTCCTGACGCGTTCTCCAGAAATCGTTGAGCCCGTGGTCGTGGTGCCTTCAAACGCACAAGAGTCACCCGTACCAGAGGTTCCGAAGCCTTCGGTGGTGACCCCGGTCGTTGTGGTGACCCCAGTCGCGGATGAAACACGTCCGATCGTGGTCGCCGAGATTCATTCGGAACGTTCGGCCCCGGCAGTAGCTCCGCTTTCCGCTCCGGTCGCTGAGCCAACAGTTCCCTCCGAGAGATCCATTTCAGTTTCCACGCCGATTTCCGCTCCGGAGCCAACTTCGAGCCCAACTTCGAGCTCAACGCCGAGCTCAACGCCTGTCCCAGCCCCTGTCCAGACAGGTCAGTTGGTCGGTCGTATCGACCTGAGTCAGTTCGGTTATGGCGGTCGCACAACCCGCGGTGTCAGCACGCCGCCGCCCGCCCGTCCTGCGCCCCCGCCCGCCCGTCCTGCGCCCCCGGTCGCCCGGGACGATCGTCGTGGTCCGCCTCCTCCTCCGCCAGGGCGTCCCGGTGGCCCATCGTTCCCAGGCTCGTCGTACCAAGGTTCTTCGTATCAAGGATCCCGCCCGGGTCAGTTCCAACGCCCGGGTCAGTTCGGTCGTCATGGTCAGATGGGTGGGCGTCCCGGTGTCGCCGCAGGCCCTGGTCCCCGACCTGTCCCCGTTGCGGCGCGTCAACAGTTTGCTGCCGACGCTCCCTTAATTATCATGCGTCCGCCCATTGTGGTGCGTGAATTGGCTCAGCAGATGGGCAAGAAGCCCTTCCAGATCATTGGCGACCTCATGCAAATGGGGGTCTTTGCGACGGTGACCCAGACCATCGACGGTGAGGCGGCGGTAAAGATCTGTGCAAAGCACGGTATTCGGTTCGAGACTGAGAAACGCGACAAGGCGGCCCACTCCGTCAATGTCCCTAAGGAGGAGAAGCTGGAACTCGACAGCGAGGACAAGCTCGAGACGCTCAAGTCGCGTCCCCCGGTGATTACCATCATGGGTCACGTGGACCACGGCAAGACCTCGCTCCTCGATGTCATCCGCAAGGCGAATGTCGCTTCAGGTGAGGCTGGTGGCATCACCCAGCACATTGGTGCCTACTCCATTCAGTATCCTCATCCCAACACGGGTAAACTGGAGAGCCTGACCTTCCTTGACACCCCGGGTCACGCCGCCTTCTCGGCCATGCGCGCTCGCGGAGCCAATGTAACCGACATCGTAGTTCTGGTTGTGGCGTCCAATGACGGTGTGATGCCCCAGACCCTAGAGGCCTTGGCGCACGCCAAGGCGGCCAAGGTTCCCATCATCGTCGCGGTCAATAAGTGCGACCATCCGAACTCCAACCCGATGAAGGTGCGCCAGCAGCTTCAGGACAAGGGATTGGTGCCGGACGATTGGGGTGGCGATACCCAGTTCGTGGAATGCTCAGCGATCACCAAGATGGGGATCGACGTTCTCATCGATTCCATCCTGCTTCAGGCTGAGTTGCTCGAACTCAAGGCCAATCCGGATCGCAATGCCAAGGGTAACGTCATTGAATCGGGCGTCGAGGCCGGTGGGTCGGTAGCTACGGTGCTCGTTCGCAAGGGAACGATGCGCATTGGCGACGTGATCATTTGTGGAGAGCACTACGGCAAGGTGCGCGCCATGATGAACGAAGAAGGGCTCCGCCTGAAGGAGGCAACACCGTCGGTGGCAGTCCGCGTTTTGGGGCTCAACGGAGTCCCGGATGCAGGGTCCGAGTTCAGCGTCGTTGAGAACGAGCGAGCTGCTCGCGACCTGGCTGAGGAACGATCCAATGCCCGTAGGAAAGCCGAGATGGACGGCGATCGTCGCAAGACCCGGACTTCGTTGTCTGATCTCTTTGGACGGATCGGCGACCTGACTGCAAAGGTGCTTAAGGTGATCGTCAAGGCCGACACCCAGGGATCGGTAGAGGCCATTGTCGGCGCGCTTCGCGAGATTAAATCCCAGAAGGTCTCCCTTGAGGTAGTGAACAGCGCTGTGGGTGCCATTAATGTGTCAGATGTCAATCTGGCTCGGGGTTCCAAAGCGGTCATCCTTGCCTTCCACACACGCGTCGACAACAACGCCGCCGAGGAAGCCAAGCATCACACCGTCGAAATTCGTCTCTACGCAATCATCTATGAGTTGATTGACCAGGTGAAGGAAGCCATGGCAGGACTTTTGGATCCTCTTCTCAAAGATGTGATCGTCGGTCAGGCCGAGGTTCGCAATATTTTCGACCTCTCCAAGGGTGGGCGGGTCGCGGGTTGCGCCGTCACCAACGGTCGTCTGATTCGTGGCAAAATGCGTCTTCGCCGCCGCGGAAACCTGGTCTACGAAGGGGTTTCACTCACCCTCAAGCGCTTCCAGGACGAGGTGAATGAGGTGCGTTCGGGCATGGAGTGCGGTGTGCGCCTGGATGGCTTCGATGACTATCAAGAAGGCGATATCATCGAGTGTTACTCCGTAGAAAAGATCGCTGCCAAACTCGAATAACGCATACTGCTGTGTCCTCCCATCTCCCACCGGCCCCGAGTCGGCGTATCCAGCGGGTGACCGAGCTTCTCAGGCGGGAAGTTAGCGAACTCCTGCGGCGTGAGTTGAATGTCGAGGAGGTGGGGCTTCTATCGATTAATGAGGTGAAGGTGGCCCCAGACCTCAAGACAGCCACCGTGTTCGTCGGTTTTGTCGGCAACCGTCAGCAACGCTCCGCCGCACCTGAGAAACTGGCTAAGCGAGCCAAGCACATCCAAATGATGCTCGGTTCCCAGTTGAGTATGAAGTGGACGCCAGTCCTCAACTTCCTGCTCGATGAATCCGTGGAGAAGGGCAATCGGGTGATCGCCATTCTTGAAAGTCTTGAGAAAGATAAGACTCCCGGTGCCTGATGCACCCGCAGACATCCCCTTTCCCCAGCCATGCGTTCCTCAGAAATGCCCAAGGCGGTGGAGAATATCCTGGCTGCGATCGATGCGGCCCAGGCGATTCTCGTCGTAGGACATATCCGCCCGGATGGCGATTGCATCGGCAGTCAGGTGGGCCTGGCACTGGCCCTAGAGGGTGCTGGCAAAGACGTGACTGTCTGGAATCAGGATCCGGTTCCCGACAAGCTGCGGTTTCTCGATCCGGACAAGCGCGTGCGCAAGCCCACCTCGGGGCGTCAGTTCGACTTGGTGATCGCCACGGACTGTGCGGCCTTAGACCGGATGGGGCGGGTTACAGAATTTCTGCCCGACGGTGTGGTGCTGGTGAACATCGATCACCACGCTTCCAACACCCGCTATGGCAAACTCAACTGGGTTTCGCCGCGGGAACCGAGCACGGGCGAGTTAATTTTTGATCTCTGCAAATGGGCCGGTTGGAAGGTGACCCAACCGATCGCTGATTGTTTGTTCACCGCTGTCAGCACCGACACCGGCAGTTTCCAGTACCCGAGCACCACCCCGGATACGCTGCGCACCGCCGCTGAGTTGGTGGAACGGGGGGCGGGTCTGGGTCGGATTTGCCAAGAGGTGTACCAGAGCTACCCCATGACGCGGATTCGCCTCCTGCGCCACGTCTACACCCATTTCCGATTGTCTGATGGCGGTCAGACTGCTTATTTCTGGCTTAAGAAGCGCGACTATACCCGAGCCGGGGCCTCGACTGAGGAAAGCGAAGGCCTGATCGACCATATCCGAGCCATTGACGGCGTGATTGTCGCGATGGTCTTCGAGGAAGTCAGCGATGAGGTCACCCGGGTGAGTTGGCGTTCCAAGTTGGCCCGTATCGATGTTGCTTCCATTGCCCAACGATTCGGTGGGGGCGGACACAAGGCCGCCGCCGGTGCGCGCATCGAGGGAAAGCCGCTGGGAGTCCAACGCCGGGTCCTCAATGAGGTTCGTAAATCTCTCAAAGCGTCGGCCTGAGCACGACCTTTTTAGAGTGTTCTCCGACGGCTGCAATCCGTTCTGATCTTCAAGTTTCCGATGGCCTTACCCACCCTCTCGCCCCTCGACGGGGCCCTGTTGGTCGACAAGCCCGCGACATGGACCTCCCATGACGTGGTCGCTAAATTGCGCAACCACTTCCGCCTGCCCAAGGTCGGTCACTGCGGTACTCTGGATCCCATGGCCACTGGCCTGCTGATCCTCGTGCTGGGTAAGGCGACGAAATATTCCGAGCGATTGATGTCTTCGGACAAGGTGTACGAGGGGGTGATGAGGTTCGGTGAAACTACCGATTCCTACGACGCCGACGGAGAATTAGTGGACTCCATGCCGGTGCCGCCTCTCTCGTTGGACGACCTGAACGAGGCGGCGACGGCCTTCACCGGGGATATTCTCCAGACGCCCCCCATGGTGAGTGCGGTTAAGATCGGTGGTACGCCCCTGTACAAGCTGGCTCGCAAGGGTCTAGAGGTCGCTCGCCAAGCTCGACCTATCCATGTCTACACCTACCGCTTTGATGACTACGAGGAGCCCTTCGCCTATTATCGAGTGAGCTGCACCAAGGGAACCTATATCCGCAGTCTGGCCCATGACCTCGGTCAGAAGCTTGGCTGTGGAGCCCACTTGACCCGATTGCGTCGCATCACCAGTGGTCGGTTTGATGTGGCCGATGCGGCACCGTTGTCGGAGATTCTTCAATGGGATCTTCCCATCCTCGAAAAACACATCATCCCCTTCCTGAAGCTCAAATCTTACGAGTAGGCTTGCAGGCGATGGGGTTGCTCCAGAATCCTCTGTCGCCATGCCCTCCGAAGGTTCTCCAACCTCTGTGGAAGTCCGCGCCGTGCCGGATTCCCGACGGGCCTGGCTATTCCGCGGATTGGCCCTCGTGGCGCCGGTGCTCGCTTTGCTAGGTATCGAGTGGGCCTTGAGGTGGGCTGGACATTACCGGCCCACGGCCTTTTGGCTGGAGGCAGGGGACGGAATGCTTCGAGCTAATCCTGCCTTCGGTGCGGCCTATGTCGGCGAGACCCAGGCCCGGATGCCTCGGCCCTTGAAGATTCGCGAACAGAAGGAATCCGGAACGCTGCGGGTACTGGTGTTGGGCGAGTCGGCAGCCCTCGGTGATCCAGAACCCGGATTCGGCATGCCGCGCTTCCTTCAGGCACAATTGGAGGCGCGTTTCCCAGGCCGCAAGGTCGAGGTGCTCAATGCCGCGATCACAGCCCTGAATTCCCACGCGCTGCGTCGGATCGCCGCAGACTCCACCCGACTGGGAGCGGATGTGTGGGTTCTCTATCCGGGTAACAACGAGGTCCACGGCCCTTTTGGTCCGGCGAGCAATCCCCTCGGAAAAGCCCCGTCCCTGGTGGTCGTGCGCGCCGGATTACTGCTGCGCAGCACCGCCATCGGCCAGTGGATCTTCCGGATTCAAGAAGGGCAGGGTGAGGGCCTTTCGTTAGCACCGCGATGGGCTGGTCTCGAAACCTTTTCCAAGAACCATCTGGCCGCGGAGGACCCTCGGTTGGAAGTCGTGCGCGAATCTTACCGGCGCAACCTCACCGATTTGGTGCGCTTCGGGGTGGAGTCCGGGGCCCAGGTGCTCTTGGGGACGATGGCGGTGAACTTGTCGGATTGTCCGCCGTTCGGATCGCTGCCGCTGGCGGGGCCGCCCCAGGTCCTTACTCAATGGAAAGACCTCTCCGAGCGGGGGCGGGCTCAAGACGCTGCCGGCGACTGGACGGGTGCCGTGGAAAGCTGGACCCAAGCCGTGGCCTTGGCACCCAGTCATGCCGAGAGCCGGTTTCAGTTGGGCCTCGCCCGACTCAATGCCGGTGATGCGGTCCGCGGAACCATCGACCTCGAAGCGGCTCGTGATCTGGACACCCTCCGATTCCGCGCCGATTCCCGTATCGTGGCCATCACCCGCGAAGTGGCCGCTGCCGCTGCCTCGACCCGGGTGCTGTTGGTGGATGCCGCTTCGGAACTCAAGGGGGAGGATCCACAGCGCCCGCCGGGCGCAGACTTGTTCTTTGAGCACGTTCACTTGAGGCCCGAGGGCAATGACCGCCTCGCCCGCTTGTTTGCCAAGGCCTTGGTGACGCGCTTGCCCGAGGGGACGGTGTCCTCGGCTCTCTGGGCGACCGAGGCTGCGTGCCGGACTCGCCTCGGATGGAATCCGCACGCCGAAGTCCGGCTATGGACCCAAATTCGGGCGCTGTGCCAGAAGCCGCCGTTTTCGTTCCAGAGTAACAAGGAGGCCCGGGATCGATTTTTGGATGACCGGTTGGCCGAGGCCAATGCCGGAGCTCGTAAGGTGGGGTTAGGTGGTTCTATCCAGGCATTGGAGTCCGTAGGGACTCAGTACCCGACGGACTGGCAATTGGCCGAACAGTCCGCCCGACTCCTGCGTCAAGGTCGGCGCTGGACCAACGCCATCGAGGCTTGGAAGCGGGTGGTCGAAGGCGCTCCGGACCACGTGGTAGCCTGGCACTTTTTGGGCGAAGCCCAGGCTCAGACTGGAGATCGCAGCGCTGCTCTTGAGTCCCAATCACGGGCCCTGGCACTGCGACCTGATTTTGTTGAGGCAGCCCTAGCGTTGGGGCAGTTGTACGGCCAGTCGGGTCGCTTCCAAGAATCCATCACCGTTTTCGACCAAAGCCTGAGACGGGATCCTCTAAATCTCGAAGCTCTGATCAACAAGGCGCTTACCCTGGAGGCGATGGGTCGTCGTGGGGAGTCCGTGGCTTTGCTGTCGCGCGCCATGACCGAACATCCTCAGTCCACGCTGCCGTGCGTTCGCTTGGGGGAATTGCTTTCGGCTCGCAAGGAGTACGCCGGTGCCGTTGCGGCCTTCGAGGAGGCGGCCCGCCGTGAGCCTTCTAATTTGGGGGTTCTCCAGCGCCTCGCCGGAGAACTGGGGCGAGCCGATCGCCCAGCCCAGGCGGAGGCCGTGCTGCGTCGTGCGGTGCAGGCAGATTCGCAAAATGTCTCGGTGCGGATCGATCTGGGCGTGGCCTTGGCGCGTCAAACTCGTTTCGCTGATGCGATCGTGGAGTTCGAGGCCGCGTTGCGCGCCCAACCGGACAACGCCTCGGCTCAAACCTATTTAGAACGGGCCCGGGCCATGCTTTACGCCGCACCGCAATCCAACGCCAACCGCAAACGCTAATGGGGTCCATCCTTCGAGATTTTGCCCGATTCCTGATTCGGGAGAAGAAATGGTGGCTCGCGCCCCTGATTCTGATCTTGCTGCTGCTCGGGGCGGTGGTGGTCTTTTCTTCCAGTTCGGCGGTAGCGCCCTTCCTGTATCCGTTCCTCTGAGCCGCCGAACCAAGGCCGATCATGCACTACGTTCTGGGTATATCGGGCCTGTATCACGATTCGGCTGCTGCGCTTTTAGGCGACGGTCGGATCTTGGCGGCGGTTCAAGAGGAACGTCTTTCCCGGCGCAAGAACGATGCCCGATTTCCCGAGCGGGCCATCCAGTCTTGCCTCGATCAGGCGGGCATCACGACTGGGGACCTTGCGGCGGTGGCTTTTTACGAGAAACCCATCCTGAAGTTCAGTCGAACCTTGGAGGTGTTTCTGGGCTGGGCTCCTCGGGGAGCACGCGCTTTTGCTCGAGCTATTCCCGATTGGCTGGGTGGGCGATTAGACCTCCGAGGCCGCATCCGATCTGCGCTACCAAAATTGCGAGTCGATTGCCCCATCTTGTTCACCACCCACCACGAGGCGCATGCGGCCAGCGCGTTCTTCCCGTCGCCCTTTGCCGAGGCGGCGATCTTGACCGTTGACGGGGTCGGGGAGTGGGCCACGACCACCATTGCTCGCGGATCCGGGGCCACGATCGAACCCCTGGAGGAGATTCAGTTTCCCCATTCTCTAGGGCTCTTGTATTCGGCCTTCACCGCCTATTGCGGATTCCGGGTTAATTCTGGGGAGTACAAGCTTATGGGCTTGGCGCCCTATGGGGAGCCGCACTGGGTGGACACTCTTTTGGAAGAAGTAGTTTCCCTGCATGAGGACGGTTCCTTCCGGCTCAATTTGGAGTACTTGGATCCACTGGCCGAGGATCACCTCACCAACGAGCGGTTTCATGACCGCTTCGGTGGGCCGCCCCGTCGTCCGGATGAGCCTCTGGAAAAACGCCATCTCGATCTGGCTCGATCCATACAAGTGGTGACCGAGCGGGCCCTATTGGGATTGGTCCGCCGCGCCCACGAACAGACCGGATCCGCCCACTTGTGTCTGGCCGGTGGGGTGGTCCTGAATTGCGTGGCCAATGGTCGGATCCTGCGGGAGGGACCTTTCCAGAAACTTTGGATCCAACCCGCTGCGGGAGACGCCGGGGCTGCTCTGGGTGCCGCCTTGGCAGCTTGGCATGGACCTTTGGAGCGCGGTGGCTTTGGCGCTCCTCGAATCCCGACGGCCTCCGATGCCATGGGCGGGGGATTCCTGGGGCCTGAAGAGACGCCGGAAGCGGTGGAGGCTTCCTTGAAGCGGTTGGATGCTGTTTGGGAGCGGTTGGCTCCAGAGGTTCTTCAGGAGCGCGTCGTCGAGGCGTTGATCGCAGGCAAGGTGGTGGGATGGGTGCAAGGACGCATGGAATTCGGTCCACGCGCGTTGGGACACCGTTCCATTTTGGGGGATCCGCGAAGTCCCGACATGCAGTCGCGCATGAACTTGAAGGTGAAGTTTCGCGAATCCTTTCGTCCCTTCGCCCCGGCCGTGCTGGCCGAGCGGTCGGCGGAATTCTTCAAACTTACAGGGGAGTCGCCCTACATGCTGTTGGTGGCTCCGGTGGCCGATGCTCAACGGATCCCCGTGGCCCACGAAGCCGAGGGCTTGGATCGCCTGAAGCAGGTGCGCTCCACGTTACCAGCGGTGACCCATGTGGATGGTTCGGCGCGGGTCCAGACAGTAGATCCGGAGCGTAACCCACAGTTTCACGCCTTGCTGAAGCGATTCGAGGCGAAGACCGGTTGCCCGGTGCTCATCAACACTTCGTTCAATGTGCGCGGGGAACCGGTGGTGGGCTCCGCGGAGGATGCCTATCGGTGCTTCATCAATTCCCAGATCGATGTGCTTGCCGTCGGTCCGTGCTATCTGGAACGCGAACGGCAACTGCATGCCGCATTGCCGCGCAGCTTCGAAGCCATCCCGGACTGACCATGAGCCGACCCGAAACTCTCAGAAGCCTTCGCGACCGGTTTGCCATCGGCGCATCGCTCATACCTCCGGTGGCTCTGCTGATGATCGCCAGTCGGGCCGGTTGGGTTCCGGGCTCGCCTCGGGCCTATCTTGCGGCCATGCCCGTGGTGTTGGGATTGGGGATGTTATTTCCGATTTTCGTAGAGCCCTGGCACCGGAGATTTTCTCGGATGCGAGCCTGGCTGGGTGGGCGGTTGGTATTCCTGCTGTTCCTGGGAGTCTATGGAGTCGCGGTGGTGCCAATGGCTTTCCTGATGCGCCTCGTTGGCAAGCGTCCGCTGGACGTATCGCGCTCGGGATCCAGTTGGGTCCGGTCCAAAGGCTACGGTTCTTTGCGTGATCCTTTCTGATCTGCTCGTTCTGATCCTCGACAGGAATGGATTGCTTGTTGAAAGTTTAGTCGTTGCCTATGAAGAACCCCCTCTCTCTGGCCGTGGCGTGCACCGCCTTGGCTTCCGCCCCCTTTCTCCTAGCCCACGACTCGGGATCAACACCCCATGATCATGGACCCTCACCCGTGCCCGTGATTTTTCAGGTCGAGAAGAAGGGGCCTGTGAAGGCGCCTGCGGCCCAGGACAAATCGCACGTGTCGCATGTCAGTGGTCAGGGATTCTGGAAGTTCGCCCCGGTCACTACGGCGATGCCTGTTCCGGCCGAGGCTCAGCCCTTTGTGAAGGGCGCTCACGGCACGCTCATCGTCGATAGCGAGCGCGATGTGGTGTATTGGGGTTTGGAGAAGGTGGGTTGGATTGGCTTCAGCGATCGGCTGAAGAATTCCTGGATCGTGAAGGGGGATCCCGCGATCGCCTCAGGCAATTTACACGGTGCGGATATTCTACCGCGCAAAGGCCAGCTTCCGCTGGTGATCGCTGCCGACAACGTCGAGGGCGAAATCTTGTTGTCCGATACGACCTTCCGCACGGTGGAAAAGCTCAAAATCCCCGATGGAGGTCCCTATGCTGACAAGAAGGGCTGGGCTCCGACCGATGCGGCGTTCGCAGGCGACAAGACTATTTGGGTCACCGATGGCTATGGCCGTCACTGGTTCATGGACGCCGATGCCAAGCCGATGAAGTACCGGGGTAATTTCTATGGTGGCGACAGCATGAGTCAGACGCCGCATGGCATCACCTTCGACCCCAAGCGCAATGAGTTGTATGTCTCGGCCCGACCGGAGGCTCAGGTGCATGAGTGGTCGCTCAAGACACGCAAGTCGCTGGCGGTCCATCAGTTGCCCAAGGGGAGTGCGGCGTGCGACACCGATCTCTGGGGTGATTACCTGCTGGTACCCTGCCTCACTGGCCCCAACAACACCCCGGGTCCGCTCTACATCATCAACCTCAAGACCAAGGCCGTGGTCAGCACCATTAAGCCCAAGGAAGACCTTGGTTATGGGTACGCTCAGCACATGCACGACGCTTGCTGGTACGTGGTCGGCAAGGGACGCAACGCCAAGGTGTACATCCTCTTCACCGCTTGGAATCCGGGCGGCGTGGGCGCTTTGGAGTTGGTGAACATCAAGGACTGACCCGTCCTGAGTCCGACTGTCCCAAGACTTTGTTCGACCATGCGCGCCTACCACGATCTGCTCCGGTTGGTTCTTGATCAGGGCAGTTTCAAGCCGGATCGGACGGGCACGGGTACGTACTCGGTTTTTGGGGCGCAGACCCGTTTTCGGCTGTCCGAGGGGTTTCCGTTGGTGACCACCAAGAAGGTTCACTTCAAGAGTGTCGCCTACGAATTGCTCTGGTTCCTTCGGGGTGACACCAATGTGCGATGGTTGCAGGAGCACGGGGTGAGCATCTGGAATGAGTGGGCCGATGCAGACGGAAACTTAGGTCGCGTGTACGGGGCCCAGTGGACCGACTGGCGCGGGGCTGATGGACGTTCGATTCATCAAATCGATCAGGTCGTCGCGCAAATCCGCAAGAACCCCGACAGTCGCCGGCTCATCGTCAGCGCCTGGAATCCCTCCGAGGTGGATTCCATGGCGCTGCCGCCGTGCCACACGCTTTTCCAGTTCTACGTCAGTGAGGGGAAGCTCAGTTGTCAACTCTATCAGCGCAGTGCTGATTTGTTCTTGGGCGTGCCTTTCAATATTGCCAGTTATGCGCTCCTGACCCACATGGTGGCTCAGGTGACCGGGTTGAAGGTGGGCGATTTCGTGCACACCTTCGGTGACTTGCATCTCTATTCCAATCACCTCGAGCAAGTGAAGGAGCAGTTGGCTCGCGAACCGCGCCCGTTGCCGACTTTGACCCTGAATCCGGATCGCCGGGAACTGCGGGAGTTCGCCTACGAAGACCTGGTTTTGTCGGGCTATGATCCGTACCCCGCCATCAAGGCTCCGGTTGCGGTCTGACGGGGAGGGCTCTTTGAAAAGGCCCGTTGCCTGCGCAGAGGTCGGAGAATCGTTTTCTCGTTTTTGTTTGGTTTCATCGTTGTTGAATCTTTCCCATGAATCTTGAACTCCAGAACCGAGTGGTGCTGATCACTGGTGGCGCAGCAGGCATTGGTGAGGCCACGGTGCGTGCCTTTGCGGCCGAGGGGGCGATCGTTTGGTTTGCTGACCGCAACGCGGATCGAGGTCGGGCGTTGGCGGCTGAGGTGCCCCGGTCGGTCTTTGCTGAAGGAGATCTGGCTGATCCGATGTTTTGCGCAGAACTCATTTCCTCCGTGCTGCGGGAGGCGGGGCGTCTGGATGTCTTGGTCAACAACGCGGGTGTCAACGACAGCGTGTCCTTGAGTGGGTCCCCGACCGATTTCATGGCCTCGCTGCGGCGCAACCTGCTGCATGTGTTCGCCTTGGCTCATCATGCGCAGGAGGCTTTGTGCCAGTCCCGTGGGTGCATCTTGAATCTAAGTTCCAAGGTGGCAGAGACAGGGCAGGGCGGCACCTCCGGTTACGCAGCCGCCAAGGGGGCGGTGAATGCGCTCACTCGCGAATGGGCCGTGGCCCTGGCACCGCATGGAGTTCGGGTTAATGCCGTGATTCCGGCCGAATGCGATACCGACCAATACCAGCGCTGGTTTGCCTCGCAGCCGGATCCGCAGGCGGCCCGCGAGACCATTGAGCGGATGGTTCCTTTCGGGCGTCGCTTGACCTCACCGGCCGAGATCGCTGCGACCTTGGTGTTTTTGGCCTCTCCGCGAGCGGGGCATATCACGGGGCAGTGGATCCATGTCGATGGCGGTTACACCCACCTGGACCGGGCCATGACCGGCGGCCACCCGGGATGGTGACCTTGTTTGAGATTTTGTACGAAGACGCCGACCTGCTGGTCTTGCGCAAACCGGCGGGTTTGGTCTGCCATCCGACCAAGGGTGACGAATTTTCCAGCTTGGTCAGTCGGGTGCGGATCCATTTGGGCTTTGAGCCTCACATGATTCACCGCCTCGACCGGGAGACGGGCGGGGTGATGGTCTTCGCCAAGACGGATGAGGCCGGGGCCGAGTTGCGCGCGTTGTGGGCAGCCGGCTTGGTGACCAAGGAGTATGTGGCTTTGGTTCGTGGCCGGATGCCACTGGGCGAGGGGGCCATTGATGCGCCTCTGGGGCGAGAGGTCTCCAGTTCGGTGGCCATCAAGGACTGTGTTCGGCCGGATGGCGCAGCCGCTCGGACTCGGTGGCGCTGTGAGAGGCACATCGAGCGCGAGAAGGAGGTTTATTCTTGGGTCCGAGTCTGGTTAGACACAGGGCGAAAACACCAAATACGCATCCACTTGTCGCATCTCGGCTATCCGATTTTAGGTGACAAAATCTACGGAGGAGACGAGCGGATCTACCTCGATTTTGTGGTCGGAAATCTTTCGGAGGCTCAACGGAAGTTTCTTCAGGTCCCGTTTCACGCCCTCCATGCGGAGCGGCTTTGGTTCCCTTGGAACGGCTCGGAATTGGGGTTTGTAGCCCCACCGGAGCCTTGGCTTTCCGACGCCGGCGCCGGAAAGGATGTTCCCTGGTTTGACGATCCCTATGCTCCGCCGGCGGAGTCGCGAACGTCCCGCCCCTCAGGGCCGTTCGTGGGGCCCTCAGCGGGCTCGGGCCCGTTGGTTCCAAGATTCAATTCCCAGAAGGGGTAAGGCGAAGGCAAAGGCCGCGTCTCGCTCGGGCGTATCAGCCCTCCGGAACACCTCGTAGATCGGTTTGCGGCGCTCAGGCGTAGCCACCGAACCTGGAGTGTGTGTCCAAAGTCCCAGGCGCAAGCCACCTTCTTTGGCGTGGTCCACGTGGCGGTGGAGGATGAAAGCGTCGATACCCGGTTCGCCTGCAACCTGATGCCACGCGTAGCAATAGGCTGCCGCTTGCAGGGTCTCGCCCTCCGGGCCATCCGGGGTGTGGAAGCCTTGCTCGCTCAGGATAACCCGTCGAGTACGTCCCTGGAATTGGAGTTCGGGCTGCCCTAGAAACTTCCCGAGAGCCGCAATGTTTCGAAAGGTGATTCGCGGAGTGGTCTTCCAATCCGGTTGGGCGCTGGCATCCCGCCACGAGCGCGGATTGAAGAGGTCTTCGGGATAGGGATGGAACGCCAGATGCCAGTCGTAGTCTCCGCCGGACCGGGCCGCCTTGGAGAAGTGTTCGAGGAAGGGGCGTCCCGGGAAGACTTGGCCCTCTCGACCGCCGGGATAGGCGATATTCCAGTGATGTTCCAGGGAGAGGAACACTCGCCCTTGGACTGAGTGCCGGCGGACCGCCTGATGGGTGAGTCGGACCGTTCGCTCGTAGTCCGTTGCAAACGCCTCAGAGGAAGTGAGTCCGAGGTTAGACCAGAACCAGTGCGAGTTGACCTCGTTGCCGACGATCCAATTCCAGACCCGGCCATAACGACCGTCGGGCCTGTTCCACCGTTCTGCCAGGAACTGAATGGAGGCCTCATACCAGGCCCGACCTTCTGGGGTGATGGTGTTGAAAGCGGACAGGTGATTCGGACACTGGGTGTTGTAAGCCGGGTGCAGCAGGATTCGGCGCAAATCCGGATCAGCGCTCTCGTAGTTGAGCAGGATTAACGAGACGACGATGCCCCGCTCCGAAAGTGTCCGGATTTGTTGATCCATGGCCTCCAGGTACCCTCGCTGGAAGCGGTGGGTTCGCCCCTCGCGGGTGATCGCCGGATTGTTGGTGTCACCCCGTGGATCGACGAGCTGACCTAGGTTGAAATTGAGCGCGGCATGGCGGATGCCCAAGGCGATCGCATCGTCCACCATCTGCACCTGAAGCCCCTTTTTGGAAGTGGGTTGGGGATAAGGTTCTGGATTGGCGTCGCCGGCCAAATGAAGACAGAGAGTGCAGGCCCAGACGAGGTAGCCCAATACCGAGTTCCACCGGCCGTGACGGGGGGTCATACCGCGGGCCGGAGGCGCTTGATGAGAACCTTGGATTTGCGGCCGCTGGCGTCGTAGCGTTCCCGTCGGGCGGGTAGCAGATCGCTGGGACTTCCTTCCACAAACCCACCCTTGGAGATAAAGTAAGTGAACGCTTGAGTGCTTAGGGTGACGAGTTCAGCCAACCCCTGCTCCCGGGCTCGTGCCTCAACAAATTGGATGAGTTTTGAGCCGATCCCCATGTTCTCGTGGCTGGGAGCCACGTACAGGAAGGCGAGTTCCCCCTTGTTCTGCTCTGGGTATTGATGGAGAGCCACGCAGGCCACCGGATTCCGATCAATCTCGTACAAGTAGTAGTCACCGACCTGTTTCTCGATGGAAGCACGGGTGCGCTTGACCAGTTCCTCGGAGGCGACTGAGTTTTTTGTCAGGTTGAGGAGCGCGCGAATGTCCTTCTTCAAGGCCCTCCGGATCTGGGTGTACTCGTTGGCATACACCAAAGTGCCGATGCCTTCGTTGCTGAAGACCTCGGCCAAGAGCCCTTCATCGACCTCACCATTGATGATGTGCACTCGCGGAACCCCCGCCTCACAGGCCGCGACCGCCTGGCGAGCCTTGGAAATCAGGTTGATCGGCCAGTCCGATGGGATCCGGCTGAGCAACTGCTTGAGTTCGCCGACGATGATCTGGCGGATCAACTGTCCGTCGCGGGTTAGCCCGTCGACCGTGGTGAGGAAGATAAGTTTGGTAGCCTTGAGTTGTTCGGCCAGAGCAAAAGCGATGGTGTCGGAATTGACCCGGTAGGTCTTTCCGTCGCCATCGAAGCCCAGTGGCGGAATCACGGGCAAGATGCTCTGGGCCAGAAGGCTCTGGAGCATCTCGACATCAATCCGTTCGACCTTCCCGGTGAACTGGTGGTCTACGCCACCGACAATGCCTAGCGGGTGGGCGATGACGGCATTGGTGGACACCGCGCGGAGATCGTTGGCGGACAACCCTTCGAGGATTTCGTGGGTGAGCCGGTTGGCGGCATTGAGCGAGAGTTGCAGGGTCTCCGCATCGGTGATGCCGGTGCCGTCGAGGTTGGAGGCCTTGACCCCGCGCTCCACGGCCAGCGCTGCGATTTGCTTGGCAGCACCGTGCACGAGCAAGATACGGATGTTCAGCGAGCGTAGGACCGCGATATCGAGCAGGAGGTTCGGGAAGTTGTCATCGGTGACGATGGATCCATCGATGGCCAGGATGAAGACCTTTTCCCGGAAGCGCGGAATGTAGCGGAGAATTCCCCGCAGGTCGGTGGGTTTCACGTCGTATTATCGAACCGGCCCGTTGGCCGGCTCCCAAAGAACAATCAGGAACACCGCCGCTGCAATGAAGAAATCAAGGAACCGCAGCTTTCCGGCAGCTTTGTCGCTGTCTTCATTCCACTTCCATTCGGTGAGCCTATTCTTTTTAGACCCCTCACCGTGTGCGACCCGGTCAAAGCTTAGGGTCGCCAGTGCGGTGCGCGGGTTGACTTTTGTGAAATCAGATGTTTCTGTAGAGAGAGAAATGAGGTCGCTAAGCCAACTTTCCAATGCCGAGCGGCGCTTCATCCTCCATTGGGGAGAGATGGGGACCAAGTGGGGCATCAACCGGACGGTGGCTCAAGTTTATGCGCTGCTCTACTTGTCACCCGAGCCGCTCAATGCCGAGCAAATTCAAGCAGTCCTAGAAGTGGCCCGCTCCAACGTCAGCACCAGCCTCAAAGAACTCCAAGGCTGGGGTATTGTCCGACTGGTCCATTTGCCCGGTGACCGTCGTGATCATTTTGAGAGCCTCAAAGATGTCTGGGAAATGTTCCGTATCGTGTTGGATGAGCGCAAACGGCGGGAATTTGACCCCACGATGGCGGTCCTGCGGGAATGCATCGCCGAGGCCGAAAAGGATGCGGCGACGGGCGGCTACAGCGAGGATCGCCTGCGTGAAATGCACAATTTCCTGGCGACCACCGCCGGTTGGTACGCCACCTTCCGGGGATGGCCCACCTCGGTCCTGAAGCGCTTCTTTAGTTTGGGTGACAAGGCGCGCAAGTTGCTCGGATTGACCTCCGAATAATCCGGCTCATCCCAACGAAACCATTTCTGCCATGACCGAAAAAAATACTTCATTCTCGCGGCCGTCCAGGGCATGGGCTTTTTACGATCAGCACTGTCCGGTGTGCCGGGCGACGATCCGCCAATGGCGACGGGTGTTTGAATCTCGCCACATCGAGTTTGCGGCGCTGCAGTCTCCCTGGGTCCGAGAACAGTTGGGATTGGCGGCCGGTGAACTTCCGGAGGAGATGAAACTGCTGACGCCCGATGGCCGAATTCTGGGAGGGCCCATCGCTATCGCTTGGATGTGCCGGCAGGTGGTTTGGTTGTGGCCGATGGGTGTCCTTATGGTGACCCCAGGATTCCATGCCGTGAGCCGCTGGGTCTATCAGTGGGTGGCCCGGAATCGTTACTGCCTGGGGGATGTGTGCGAATTGCCCCCGCTGGAACTGACTCGCCGCCGTCACCTGGCCGCGACCACCTTTCTGGAGACTCCATGAAACCGTGGTCCCGCCTCCGATGGGTGTTGAGTGTCCTGCGCTTCCAAGCGTCCTTCATCCCGGGATTGATCGGTGGAGGCTTCCGGTCCTTGGCCGAGGCGGAGTCGTCACGGGGCTGAGAGCTTTTCCTTTTCCGTGACCAAACTCCCCAAGGAGCCAACCATTCAGTCGACGCGAGACATGGCCACCACCACTGAGACCCTCCATTTCGAAAACGCCCGGGCTGCCCTCCAACTGCTCGGGGGCGATGAACGCAACCTTCGTGCTCTCGAAGAGGAGTTGAGCCTCAAGGCGACGGCTCGCGATGGATGGATCCGGTTGGAGGGCGAGGCTGAGGACGTGGCGCGCGGAGTAAAATTATTCCAATTGCTCGAGGCGGCCCAAAAGGACGGATCCCCCGTGAAGGCTCGAGATTTCACCCACGCCCTGCAGGTGGTGAAGAACGATGGACCTGCCGCCCTTCAGGCACTCTTCCATCAAAAGATCAGTACCTCGCTCAAGAAGCCAGCCATCACGCCCAAGACCGTCGGCCAGCAGCGCTATGTTACGGCAATCCGGGAGCATGACATTACCTTTGGTCTCGGCCCTGCTGGAACCGGAAAGACCTACTTGGCCATGGCCATGGCCGTGAATGCCCTCAAAGAATCTCGAGTTGGGCGCATCATTCTGACCCGCCCCGCTGTCGAGGCAGGCGAGGCCCTAGGATTCCTGCCGGGTGACCTTTACCAGAAGCTTGATCCGTATCTGCGTCCACTCCACGACGCGCTTCAGGACATGATGCCGGCGGACGAAATTCAGAAGAATATGGAGCGGGGAGTCATCGAGATTGCTCCGCTGGCCTACATGCGTGGGCGCACCTTGAACCAAGCTTTCATTGTTCTGGATGAGGCTCAGAACACGACTACTGAACAAATGCTCATGTTCCTGACCCGCCTGGGTTTCGGGTCCAAGGTGGTCATTACCGGAGACCCCTCGCAAATCGATTTACCCCGCAGCAAGCGCAGTGGATTGGTGGAGGCAGAGACGGCCCTGAAGGATGTTGAGGGCATTTCCCTGGTTCGCTTCGAGAAGAAGGATGTCGTCCGGCACCCTTTAGTCCAGCGCATCGTCCATGCCTACGAACTGCATCGAGGAACGCAGAGCACCTAGTTTTCGGTAACCGTCACAAATTCCGGACGGTGCCGAAACCCAAGATTAACACCAGCGCGACCACCCATAGGTGGCGGAAATTCAACGGTTGAGGGAGACGGCGTCCGGTCATTCGTTGGATGGCCCAAGCGCTGACGGCGTAGACGCCCACGGGCAGCAACGCCACCAGTAACGGGTTGAGTTGCCACGCCGAACGGAGGTCTCCGTGAAGGAGCGCATGGGTGGCCCTCAATCCGCCGCATCCCGGGCAGAGCAGTCCGGTCACTTGGTGAAACGTGCAACGCGGAAAGAAGATCTGCCCCTGGGGTTCAAAGCGCCAGAGTAGGGCCAAGGCGATGAGTATTGCGCAGGCGAGGGCTGAAATCAGCGCCATGTTCCACCGGTTCTCCCCCATGGATGGAGAGGGTGAGGGTGCATGCTCCGGAGAGCCGGGCAACACGGGGGGCGCCGTCATGGTCCCTGGCGACTTGCGATGAGTGGGCTCAGTGGAAGGATTTGCGGACTTCCTCATTGCTGAGGACGATGAGGGTCCAGATACCGAAAGGCAGGCCAGTGCAGCAGCAGCCGCTGAGGCAGGGGATCATGCCAATAATCACCCCGGCCATCACTAGGCCGTAGGAACGACGTTGGAGCATCTTGATGCCGGCCACCAGCGTCAGCGATGACAGGATCAGCGCCAGCAGGTTGAGTGGCAAATTGAAGGGCTCTATCGCCGATAGGTAGCTCTTGAGTAAGCCGGCCGCCTCGGGGGGCAAGCCAGGCGGGAGTTCGGCAACCTTATTGGAACCCGACAACGTGGTGATGACCCCCGCCAGGGAAAGCAGAGCACCCAGAGCTCCGGTGGTGATGATGCCGATCGCCGGAACCTTCATCTTTTCGTCGATGGCCGACTCGGAGATGCCCGGGGTTGATGGTCGAAAACCGCTGCCATAGGGCGAGGCGTTGGCGGCGCTGACGGCGGTGGGTGCAGACGCCGGCGCTTCGGAAGCCGTAGGCGCCGCTCCAACCAAGACTTCTGCAAATTCCGGAAAATCTCCCAGAGTCTTCCACAACGATTCTCCGTCGGCACGGGCCGGAGAAAACCGGTTGAGCCGGTTCTCACTAATCCATTGGCGGAGTTGATCTGCCGAAACGGGTCCGTATTCTTTCTGATCGGCGCCTTGGATGTAGTACATGGCTGGTGTGATGAAACTTCTGTTGTCCCAGAGTCTACAGTAGATTGAATGTTACTTCAGTTCAATGGGTTGGAGGGCTTGAAATGGGCTTTGACGAATCTCGGTATTGATAACGCATGGCCACGAAGACGAAACCGATGGCCACCACACACAGCATCGCGGCACACACATTGAAGAAAGCCGGTCCGGACACATGCAGCACCTCGGCGCCATCGGCCAGGCGCTCCTTCACGTTAAGTCCGAAGACTTTGGCGATGGCCAGATTGCCCAAGGCGGTGGTCAGCAACCAGAAGCTCATCATCGTGCTGCGCATGGAGGCCGGCGCTTCCCGGAAGGCGAATTCCAGTCCGGTGTTGGAAACTAGCACCTCGCCTGCGGTCAGCACAATGTAGGGCAAGGTTTGCCACAGGACGCTCAGTTTCTCGCCGCCAGCCACCCGTTGGTCGATCACCGACACCATGAGGAAGGAGATGGCCGTCAGGAAGAGGCCCGCCCCCATGCGGCGCAAGGTCGTAACCCGAAGCCCTGACTTCTCGGTCACTGGGAAAAGCACGTAGGTAAAGATGGGGACCATGAGCATCACCAGCAGGGCGTTCATGGACTGCATTTGCTCTGCTCCGATACGGTCGCCGATGATGAAGCGCAGGACCGGTCCCACGATCGGGAATCCGAGTATTCCTTCGCTAAAGATGTAAGGGGTCATCTTGTCACCCTGCAGGACCCAGGTGGTGCTGCTCTGGTCCCAGAGAGCCCAGAAGAAGGGAATTAATGCGAAGACCCCCGCCACCTTGGTGACGGCCTTGGCTGCATGGACTTGTTCGAACGAATAGCGGTGCTCACAAGCGCTCCAGAATCCTGAACCTTGCCGACGGCCCGCCGAATGGGTCAGAGCGTACCAGAGCATTTCCCAGAAGCTGCCCCCCTTCGGTCCCGCTGGAGGCACGTGGATGTAATGCTTGCGGCCCATCCAGAACAGGAACGTGGCCAAAGCCATGAAGAGGCCCGGCACACCGAATGCCCAGCCGTATCCATAGTCTTTGGCGACTCGGGGAATGACCAGGAACGAGAAGAAGGATCCGAAATTGATGCTCCAGTAGAACAGGCCGTAGGCCCTCTGGAGCAGGTGTTCTTGACCGGCGCGGAACTGGTCGCCGACGAAGGCCGAGACGCAGGGTTTGATGCCGCCACCGCCGAAGGAGATCAGCGCCAGACCCGCGTAGAGCAGCCAAAGTTTGTTCTCCTGCGTCTGAACCAAATCGGCCATGGCCAACACCCCGTGGCCGAGGCAGTAAAATAGGGAGATGAAGAGGATGGTCTTGTAGCGGCCCAGAACTCGGTCCGACAGCCAGGCCCCGAAAAGCGGCATAAAATACACGCCGAAGACAAACAGATGAACAACCTCAGAGGCTTTCGAGGATCCCTGACCGAGGTGTTTGGCGATGTACAGGGTCAGGATGCTGCGCATCCCGTAGAAACTGAATCGCTCGCAGGCTTCGTTGCTGATGATGTACTTGATCTGCGGCGGGAACGAATCCGCAGAGGCGGAGTGGGTGGAAACCGTCGGAGAGTCGGAAGACACCCCCACGGTTTAACCAACGGTTCCGGCAAGACCAAGCAGCGAGTGAATCGAATGAACGATTTTTCTTCTGAACCTGAACTGGAGCTTGAGCCCTGGGGTCTCAGGCCTTGTCTTGGATGAGTTCGCGGCGTGCACCACCCAAGAACCGTTCGACGAAGTTTGTCGTGTAGTGACCGCGACGGAAGTCGGGATCTTGAAGGATGGCCAACTCGAAGGGGATGGTCGTTTTGATTCCGGTGACCATGAACTCACCGAGGGCTCGAGCCATTTTGTTGAGGGCGTCGGTCCGGTCTTTGCCCACGGCAATGAGCTTTCCGATCATCGAGTCGTAGTAGGGCGGAATGGTGTAGCCCGCATAGGCATGGGAATCGAGGCGGATTCCTGGCCCTCCCGGCGGGTAGTACATCTCGATCCGTCCGGGGCTTGGGCGGAAGTCGTTGAAGGGGTCCTCCGCATTGATCCGGCACTCGATGGCATGGCCTTTGAGGACCACATCGCTCTGACTGATCGTGAGCTTCTCGCCGGCAGCGATGAGGATTTGCTGTTTCACCAAGTCGACCCCCGTGACCTCTTCGGTGATGGGATGCTCGACTTGAATGCGCTTGTTGACCTCTAGGAAGTAGAAGTTGCCCGAGTCGTCCACAATGAACTCAACAGTGCCGGCATTGGTGTAATTGGCCATCTCGGCGATGGCCAGTGCTGCCTTGCCCATCTTCTTACGAAGATCCTTGAGGTCTTTTCGGTCGAGCAGCGGCGAGGGGGTTTCCTCGATGACCTTCTGGTGGCGGCGCTGGATGGAACAGTCTCGCTCACCCAAATGAATAATGTTGCCGCGGGTATCGCCGAGGATTTGAAACTCGATGTGGTGCGGGTTCTCGATGAATTTCTCGATGTATACCCCGGAATTGCCGAAAGCCTTTTCGGCTTCGGTGCGGGCGGTATGGTACCCCTTAATGAGCGATATGTCATTGTGGGCGGCCCGCATGCCGCGGCCACCACCGCCAGCGATGGCCTTGATCATCACTGGATAGCCGATGCGCTTGGCGACCGTGAGAGCCTCTTGCTCGGTCTCGACCAGGCCGTCCGAACCGGGAGGCGTTGGGACTTTGGCCCGCTTGGCCAAATCGCGGCTGCTGGACTTGTCGTGCAGCGCATTCATGGCCGCCGAACGAGGTCCGATGAAGCGGATGTTGCAACTCTCGCAGACGTCGGCGAAATGCGCGTTCTCGCTCAGGAAACCGTAGCCGGGATGGATGGCATCCACGTCGGTGATTTCTGCGGCAGAGATGAGCCGGTCGATTCGCAGATAGCTGTCGGTCGAGGGGCCGTCTCCGATGCAGATGGCCTCGTCGGCAACCTGGACATGCATCGAGTTGGCGTCCGCCTTGGAATAGACGGCCACCGTTTTGATGTTCATCTCGCGGCAGGCGCGGATGATGCGCATGGCGATTTCACCACGGTTGGCGATCAGGATCTTTTCAAACATGACAGGTACGGGAACCTTCCGGTGCAAAACCCGACAACGTCGAGGGTGCCCGGAATTAGGAATAGCTCAGAGCAGGCAGCAGGCAGCAGGAGAGCCACCGATTCAAAGCGGGCGAATCTTGAACAGAACCTGGCCAAACTCAACCGGTTTGCCATTTTCTGCGACCATGGACGTGATGATGCCCCGGGCTTCGGCCTTGATCTCGTTCATGACCTTCATGGCTTCCAAGATGCAGACGACGGTGTCGGGTCCGACTTCGCTGCCGATTTCGACGTAGGGCGCAGCGTCCGGGGAAGGGGTGTTGTAGAAGGTTCCGATCATCGGGCTCTTAATTTCCGATTCAGGACCGGCCGAACTGGAGTTGTGAGCGTGGGTTGCAGGCACGGTTGCAGCCGACTGACGAGCCAAAGCCGAATAGGCCGTCAACTCGGGGTCATCCACCGGGCCTCCCAACATTGGGCCGGATCCGCCGATGGGGCGCTTGAGCTTAATCTTGAAGTCTTTCTCCTCGAGTTCGAACTCTGAGAGGGAGTTCTTCTTCATCAGGTCGATGATCGATTTGATTTCTTTCAGGTCCACAGTGCTTTTTGGGTTGGAGCCGTTCCAAGGGATCGGGCGGAACTCCTCAAGATGATCTTAATTGCCGAACCGAAACTGCTCCGGAGGAACCTCCTTGAGTGACAGTTGCGTGTCGCATTTGAGGCAAACTAGGAAGATTCAGCTTCCGAGGTCAAGGCCCACTTCTGGCTCGTTTTCACGTCAACTTGAGTCAAAATGAAGGTTTACGCCAGGTGGTTAACATTAACGGCCGCTTCCAGAGCCAGAATATAGGACAAAGCACCAAATCCGCTAATTTGCCCGCGGCACACCGGGGCGATCATCGAATGGTGCCGAAAGGACTCTCGGGCGTGGATGTTGGAGAGGTGCAACTCGATGACCGGCAACTCAACGGCAGCGATGGCGTCGCGCAGGGCGATGCTGGTGTGCGTGTAGGCGGCCGCATTCAGTGCGATGGCATGCACAGCCCCTTTGGCTTGCTGGATCCAGGTGACCAATTGCCCCTCATCATTGGTCTGGCGGAACTCCACCGAGACTCCGAGGGCCTGCGCCCGCACCTGAACGGAGGCTTCGATGCTGGCCAAGGTGTCCCGGCCGTAAATCTCCGGTTGTCGGGTTCCCAGCAAATTCAGGTTGGGACCATTGAGGAAGAGGATCTTCATCTCGCTTAATTTAGAGGGTAAGGATCTTTGGCTGAATCGCCAGACGGGAATTAGCCCCCTCGGGACTTCCATTGCTGGTCACCGGCGTTGACCGACGTTGAGGGTCATGGTGCCTCCCAGGAAGCACTGGATGCGGGTCTCGATATATCCAAGCTCTCGCAGGGCGGCATCCACTCCATGCTGAGCAGGGTAAGCCTTCAAGGAATCGAGAATGTAGCCGTGAGTGTCGCCATCTCCGCAGAAAATACGCCCGAAGAGGGGGCAAATTCGCTCGAGATACTGGAAGTAGACCCATCGCCACGGCAGGAAGTCGGGTTTTCCGAAGTCGAGGACGAGCAACCGTCCGCCCGGTTTGAGCACCCGGGTCAATTCTCGCAGTCCCCGCTGGAAGTCGGCGAGGTTGCGCAGGCCATAGCTGATGGTCACCACATCGAAAGACCGGTCGGCAAAGGGAAGTTGGAGGGCGTCTCCCTGTTGAAAACAAACCGTGCCGGAACCTTCAGGCAGTGGATTTTGGGCCGCCCGTTCTGCGGCGACCGCGAGCATGGGGTGGCTGAAATCGAAGCCGATGGCGTCGGCTCCGGTTCGGGCCAACCGGAAGGTGACATCGCCGGTCCCGCAGCAGACGTCCAACGCGTGTTTTCCGGGTTGGAGGCCCGCCTCGGTGACCATTTGTTGCTTCCAAAGCCGGTGCATTCCGAAGCTCTGGAGGTCGTTGATCATATCATATCGAGGAGCGATGGTGGCAAACAGATCGCCCACTTTGGGGGCTCGATCTGTGCCGGGGACGAAGAACTTGCTGGCCATAAGAGCTTGGAGGGGAGTCGGTTCAACGGCGCCGGCGATGAAACTCTTCGATTTGTTCTCGGGCCGTAACGGCTCGCCATGTGGCTCCGGTGGACAGCCGGTGCTTGGTGGTTTGAGTGAGTTTTTGGAGGCGTTGCTGAAGCGCGTCGCGCTCTTCTTCGAGTTTTCGGACCCGCGTCTCCATCTTGGCTAAAGCCTTGGAGGTGTCCTTGACTACAACGGGTGTCTCCAGGGCTGGACCCGCCTTGAGGGCGAAGGTCAGGCGCTTTTCGAGGGCTGCCTTTTCACGGTCCAGTCGTTCGCGAAACTCGCGCTCCGTGGACAAAGCCGTTCGGAGTTCTGCCTCTCGGGAGGATCCCTCCTTGAGGGAGGCGCGAATCTTCCAAACCTCGGACCGCAGGGAGGCTAGTTCCGTGGTGCGAACACTGGCGTTCACGGCCGTGGTATTGGTTGCAGCGGTGGTTGCGCTGACCAGTTTACGTTCCGTGGCGGTGAGTTCTGCTCGGACGGCCTCGCGTTCGGCCTTTTCGACAGCCAGGGCTGTTTCGAGGGTTTTCACCGCGTCCGCACGCTGTTCGGCGCCTCGGGTGAGGTCGTTGATCTTGGTCTTGAGCGCCTGGTTGGACAGTTCCAGGTCGGTACGGGTCTGTTTCTCTTTGGCCAGCGTGCCTACGATTAATTCAGCTTTGGCGAGATTGTGTTCTGCATTGGCCTTGGCTAGGGCTAGGGAGTTCTCCAGTTGTCGGATCTTCGCTAGGCTTTCCTCGGAGGTGCGGGCTTGGAGTTCTGCTAGTTGGCGCTCCAGTCCTGTTTTCTCGGAGGTCAGGGTTGAGTTTCGTTTCTTGGACTCATCGAGGCTGATCTGGAGTTGCGCGAGTTTGGCAGCAAGATCAGCGACTTGTTTTCCGCGTTCAGTATCGGATTTCAGTTCGGTAACCTGTTGTTTGAGCGTCGAGTTCTCTTTTTGAAGGGTTTGCAGCGGTCCGGCCTGAAGGCTCTTCAGTTTGGTTTCGATCTCCTGCTTTTGTTTTTCAATGCGCCCGGCCGCAACCTTCTGTTCCAGCAGACTCTTGTTGGCCGCGTCGAGGGCGGCTCGGGCCTCGTCGGCGACCACCTTGTCTACGAGGTTGCGGCGCTCGGTTTGTTGCTGTTCTAAGGAGGCTAAAAGAACCTTGTTGGTGGTCTGCAGGGCGGTGATCCGTTCGATGGCCGATTGGAATTCACACGGATCCACTGGGGCAGGTTGGGCGGAGAGGGCTTCGCGCAGTTTTGCTTCGAGCAATTGCTTGTCGCTCGAGAGACGCTGGATTTGAAGACCTAGTTGCTCGAATTGAGCCACCACTTCGCCATTCGGAGCCAGGGCCACTGCGGGCGGGGCGTTGGAGGCCGCGGCCGCAGAAGTTGCGGGGTTGGCGGAGGGCTTATTAAATGCCTCAGGAGTTTTTTTAAGAGCCTCCAGGCGCTCGCCGACGTAGCGAATTCGATAGGCCACCACCCGTTCATTCCAAGTCGGATAATTTCGGCGGAGCACTTCCAAGCCCGACTGGGCCTCGGTGAATGCTTCGCGGGCTGAAGACCATTGCCCGGTTTCTCGATGGGCTTCGGCTTGTTGGATCAGGTTGTAAATGCGGATGAACGCGTCATCCGCGCCGTCGGCGCAGAGTGGTGCCGCGCCGATGCAGAGCCCCAAGAACAGGTGCGTGAGAAATCTCCGGAGACGGGTCATCTGGGGACAGGCTATCCCAAGATCCCGCGACAAGCTAGAGGGACAGGCTGGGAGCGGTTTGGGCAGGATTAGGGAGGGGGCATTGGGACCGGCCGAAGAGAGTTACTTCAGCTCACGGATGCGGATGTTGCGAAATTCAGAGGCATCGCCGTGGTCTTGAAGCAAAATGGGAGTCGCAAACCGAGTGCCCCACTTCGGTTCGTTTTTGAACTTGCTGGCGGCCTTGGCAGCTGCGAGTTCGGGGGAACCGATCCGGTACTTGAGGACGCAATCGCCATTGAGCCAATGCTCAACGGAATCTCCGTGAACGAGAATGGCCGATTCATTGATTTGTCCGGCCGGCTTGACCCGGGGCGACTGGGCCGGCAGGGCATCGTAAAGCGCGGCGGTCTGGCGTTTCGGGCCGAGCTTGGCGTCGGGATGGGCTGCGTCATCGATGAGTTGGTACTCATGGCCGATGGCAGCCTTGCGGGCCTCGTCGATGAAGTACTTCACGCCGCTGTTGCCGCCCGTCGAGATTTTCCACTCGAAGCGCAGTTCAAAGTCGGTGAAGAGCCGGTCGGTGATGAGGTCGCCACCGCCTCCTTTTGCGACATGGGTTAGCCAACCGTCCTTCACGATCCAACCGTGCTCCGGGAAGGTGGCTTTGCCAAATCCGCGCCAGCCTGCGGTAGACTTGCCGTCAAAGAGGGCGATCCACGGGATGGGTTTTCCGGAGCCGGTGGCCTTTGGTGCGTCCGCACTCCAGGCCGGACAGCTGAGGGACAGACACAGCAGGAGAGCGACGATGGGACGTGGGTTCATGGGGCAGACGCTGAACCGGCTACGACTCCCGATGCAATACCGGAAAGAATCCAGGTCGCCTTCCGGGTTCAGAACAGAGCTTTTTGGGCTGCGACGATGTCCTTGGCAATTTGAGCCTTCAGTGCCTCGAGGTGAGCGAACCGACGTTCTGGACGCAGGAAGCTCACTAGTTCCACGGTCAAATCTTGGTCGTACAAATCGCCTTGAAATCCGATGAGGTGGCTCTCGAAGCGAAGCTGTGGCTGCGGAGACTGGAGAGTGGGGCGCAGTCCCAGGTTGACCGCGGCCGGGAATTCGCCGCCGGCGTGGCGGGCTCGAGCGGCATAGACTCCAAAGGGAGGGAGTTCGAGTCCTGTCACGTCGATATTGGCCGTGGGGAATCCGAGGGACTGACCCAGTTGGTCTCCGCGGACGACGGGGCCTGCGAGGCTGTAGGGACGTCCCAGAAGCTCGGCCACCAGATTGATCTTTCCATCTCGCAGGGCGCTGCGGACGCGGGTGCTGCTCACGATTTCGGCCCCGATATGGATGGGAGCCATGGCATTCACCGAGAATCCCAGTTCTCGGCCTAGCAGGCGCAAGAGCGAGACATTCCCGCTGCGGCCCTGACCAAAGTGGAAGCCCTGACCCACGGTAAAGCTTCTGAGCCCGCCGAAACCGCTCACCAATTCGCGCACGAATTCTTCACCGCTCTTGTGGCTCATGGCTGCGTCAAAGCGGAGCACGAGTACGGCATCGGCCCCCTGCGCTTCGAGGGAAGCGAGACGCTGGGCCAATGACTGCAGGAGTCGGGGGGCTTTATCGGGTCGGACAACGGCCAGGGGGTGAGGATCGAACGTGGCCACCACGGTCGCCGCGCCGCGGGCCCGGGCGTCGATCTTGGCCTGTCGGACCACGTGTTGATGTCCGAGGTGGACACCATCGAAGAGACCCAGGGCCAAGCAGACTCCGTGTGGGCCGAAGGGCTGAGGGGCGATCAGGATGGGCACGGACATCAGCGGGCCACGTAGGGTGCCTTGGTTCCAAACTGCAAACTGGGGGCGGTCGCCGTGGTGCTGACATCGAAGGCAATCCAATGGCCATTGGCGGAATGGGAGGGAAATCCGCAGGCCATGGCAAATTCACCCGCCTCGTCCGCCACAAATTGGAAGGCCACGCCCCCTTTGCCGGTGGTGCCGCGCACAGGGTAGGGCGTTGAGGCGCCCTTGAAGGCCGGTTCGCCCATCTGGAGCTTCTTCACCACGGGCTTCTCTACCACGATGGCGCTGTGGGGTACCGGGCTGTTGTTGGTAAAATTCACCGACACGGTCCACCCCTGAGGGATGGTGTAGCGGGCGCCCCCCTTGGCGAATCCGTTGAAGTTCATGCCGTAGTTCACTGGATTGTAGGCCGAGACGAGCACTAAGCGGGCGGTCTTGGGAGTCTTTGGGTCCACCGAAAGGAACATCGATTCCTGAGGTTCGGCAGCTTTGGAGTCGCCGCTGGGCGTGCCGTGGTCATGGCCGGTGGGAGCAGTGGGCGCATCGGCGGCCTGAAGCATCAGATTCAGGGCGAGGGCACAGGCGAGGGCGATTATCCGGAACATGGCGTTCAGTTGGTTGACGGCGATAAGATCTCAAAAAAGGCCCGGGGGCAAAGCCTGAGCTTTGCCCCCGGGTGACGGTTTTAAATAGAGAACGAGCCAGTGACGATTCCTTACTCCAACGGAGCCACTTCCGCGCCCGCCGGAACCTTGTCTGACGGGACGAGCATCCAGACCGCTCCGCGTTCATTCTGCGCCGGATCGGCCGGACCACCGTAGTTGGCCTTCGCGTCGGTCACGTAGAGGGTGCCGTCGGAACCCTGTCCGCCACCCGTGAACATCAGCTTGGTGTTGAGCAGTTCCTGCATTTGCCATTTGCCCTGGGCGTCGCGAGCCGTGCCCCAGAGCTTGCCAGAGCCCCAATCTCCGAAGAAGTAGGTGCCGTCCATCTGGGGATACTTGGTGCCCCGGTAGATACCGAAGCCGATGACGCAGTTGCCCTGGTCCACGTGGCTGTATTCGCAAATGGGGGCCTCACCCACGCGCGGGGCATCCTTGACCGCATCCAGGTCCGGCTTGCCGCTGGCATCCAGGGGCAGGGGGAACGGATGGGTGCCGCACATGAACTTCCAACCATAGTTCACGCCCGCCTTGCCATGGGGCTCGAAGTTGACCTCTTCGTAGTGATTCTGGCCGATGTCGGCGATGTACATGTCGCCGTTCTTCGGGTCGAACTGGAAGCTCCACGGATTGCGCAGGCCATAGCTCCAGATCTCCGGCTTGGCGTTCGGATGAATCTTGTTGAAGGCCTCCTCGGTCACACCGAAGAGCTTCATCTGCGAGGCGGGCGTGATGAACGGGTTGTCTTTCGGAATGGAATAACCGCGGTCCGGTTGGGACGGGTTGACATCGATGCGCAGGATCTTCGCCAGCCAGGTGCTTAGGTCTTGGCCTGCACCCAGCACATCTCCTTCCCAACCGCCGTCGCCACTGCCGATGTACAGGTAGCCATCGGGGCCGAAGGCGATTTCGCCGCCGTTGTGATTGGCATAGGGGCGGGGCATTTGGAACACCACCCGGGCGGACTCGGGATCGGCCTTGTCGGGGTTGGTTTTGGAGACCTGATACTCAACGATGAACCCCGCGCCGTTAAACCACATGTCGGAGTAATGGACATAAAATTTGCCGTTTTCGGCGAATTTCGGATGAAACTCGAGGTCGTAGAGCCCTTGTTCGAGAAAGGAGCTGACCACCGTCTCATGGATGTCGAGGAAGGGCTTGTCCTGAACTTTGCCGTTCTTGATGAGTCGGACGATGCCGGTTCGCTCGCAGACAAACAGGCGGTTGTTGTCGCCCGGGGCTAGAGAGACACGGACCGGGTCCACGAAGCCGCCAGCGACCTTGACTAGGGACACCTTGACGGGCTTGGGGAGTTTGCCGCCGGAGAGGGCGGTGTTGTGCTTGGGTTCAGCAGCCATCGTGGTTAGCGACAGCGCGGAGGCAAGTAGGAGTGGGGTGAGGAGTTTCATCGGTGAGTGTGTGATCCTGGGTTGATGAGTGAGGTTTGAGAAAGGGGCTACGAGCTTACGGTTTAGTGGGTGTCGGCGAGTTTGTATGAATTGTTGATCCCGCCTGAATGGGCTTGATCGGTGCACCCATCGTGAAGAGTGGCATCGACTTCTGTATTGATCGGGCGACACCCCAAGAGAGCGGTGTGAGCACCAGAATCCAGGTGACGAGGAACAAGAGACGTTGCATGACGTTCGAAACTCAGGAATGGGTCGCCAAATGATGCCTTGAATGCACCGGCCGCACCAGCAAGTTGGCGATAAGTCCGATGAGCAGCAGGCCGCACATCAGGTACAGGGTGCTGTTGTAGGCTTCGGCCGCTGGCACTCCGGCCTTCTTCTTCGCGGTGGAGATGTAGTTGATGAGCTGGGGACCGACGATGGCGGCGAGTGACCAGGCCGTGATCAGGCGGCCATGGATGGCTCCCACCTGATGGGTTCCGAAGAGGTCTCGGAGATAGGCCGGAATGGTGGCAAAGCCACCGCCGTACATGGAGATGATGAGTGCTGTAACGACCACGAAGAGGGAACGGTTTCCGATCTTCTGAGTCCACGGAACGAGCGAATACAGCAGTGCTCCGAGTAAAAAATAGATCGCGAACACAGTGCGTCGGCCGGTGAGGTCGGAGACTGAGGACCACAAGAAGCGGCCTCCCATGTTGAAGATCGACAGCAAACCGGCGAACCCGCCGCCCACCGCGGCGCTGACGCCAAACAAGTCCTGACACATGAGTGAGGCTTGGCCGAGGATACCGATGCCCGCGCTGACGTTCATGCACAGGACGATCCACAGCAGCCAGAACTGGGGTGTCTTCCAGGCTGTGTCCACCGAGACGGCCTTACCGGGTCCCGCCTTGGATCCGGTGGCGGTCGGTTGCCAACCTTCGGGCTTCCAGTCGGCTGAGGGCACCCGGACGAGCCAGGCTCCAAAAAGCATCCATGCCGCGTAAAGTCCGGCCATAGTGAAGAACGTGGAAGCGACACCCGGGTCGGTGGCCGTCTTGAAGAACGACATCAACGTAACGCCCAGAGGCGCACCGATGAGCGCGCCGCCGCCGAAGCCCATGATGGCCATTCCGGTGGCCATTCCGGGTCGATCCGGAAACCACTTCATCAGCGTGGAAACTGGAGCAATGTAGCCCAAGCCAAGCCCGATGCCGCCGATCACGCCGTATCCGAGATAGACCAACCACAGCCAGTGCTGCTGCACACCGATGCCCGACAACACGAGTCCGGAACAGAAACAGGTGGCGCTGGCCACCATCACTTTGCGGGGGCCGCTGCGCTCAACCCATTTGCCGAAGACGGCCGCAGAAAGTCCGAGCAGCACCAAGGCGATGGAATAAATCCAACCGATTTGCGGGATGGTCCAGTCTCGCGTGGGGTCGTGGGCCGCACCGCCCAGAAGTCGGCTCAGGGGTTCGTTGAAAACACTGAAACCGTAGACCTCGCCAATGCACATGTGCAGTGCGATGGCTGCCGGTGGCACCAGCCATCGCGAAAATCCAGGGCCCGCCACGGTGGCTTCGCGGGAAAGAAAATGGGGCGAGTGATCACTCATTCGGTCGGACGGGAGTTCAGTGATTGAGCGCCGATCCCGCCCGCGAGCCAAGTCAGAAAGCAACGGAGAGCGATTGCCCGCTGGGCGGCGATTTAGTTTCCGGTGTTCGGTAACACTCGCACGGTGAGGGCCGACGGGGCCTTGGGTGTGTGGTGCAATTGATGGAGCGCCTTGCGAAAGTCTGATGGCTGAGCTCGGGCGATGTTGGGTCGGCCGTTTCGGTGCGTCGGATTCTGGACTGCGTCGAGGCGCGACACAGTCGGGTAGGGTGCTGGACGGCGGTTGCCCTTTCGCTTCATCCTGCGCTCATGTCCGACCCCGCACATCCCTACCGGGACATTCATTCCGAGGCCTTCCTCCACCGTTTGATGCGGCGGCAGTTGGTCTTGTCCCTCCTCTGCGCGAGTGCGTTCCTGGTGGCCTTGGTGGGGCTGCCGCTTCTGAATTATCTGACCCCGGAACTTATGTCCCGTCGTGTCGCTGGATTTACGCTGTCGTGGTTGGTGTTGGGGGTGTTGTTCTTCCCCTTCGTCTGGGCCATCGCCTGGGTGTTCATTGGTCGATCGATTCGCTTGGAGACTCAAGAGGTCGACGAGGTACAGGGCGCTTCGAGCCGCACTGTAAAGCGCTGAAACTGGGTACCCGATCTTAAGCTTATTCCCTCATGGATCTTCTCAAGGCCTTCCTCGATGTGGTGCTGCATTTGCAAGACCACTTGTTTGATCTGACCCGCAATCAAGGGGCTTGGGTCTATGGCATTCTCTTTGTAATTATTTTTGCCGAGACCGGACTGGTGCTCACTCCGGTGCTTCCTGGCGATTCGCTGCTGTTTGCCGTGGGTGCCGTGGCGGCCAACCCGGATTCGGGTCTCAATGTTTGGGTGGCCGGAGCCCTGATGATCGTCGCCGCCGTCATTGGGGATGCGGTGAATTATTCAGTGGGGCGATTCTCCGGAGATTACCTGACCGCGCGCTTCCCCAGAATCATTCGGCCCGAGTACCTCGAAAAGACCCATCACTTCTTCAAGGTCTATGGTGGCAAGACTGTGATCCTTGCACGCTTTATTCCCATCGTTCGGACCTTCGCCCCATTTGTGGCCGGTATGGGGGCGATGAACCGATCCCGGTTCATGTTTTTCAACGCCGTCGGCGCGGTGGCTTGGGTGGGGTTGATCCTTCCGGCGGGATGGTTCCTGGGGCGCCTGGAGTTTGTGAAGAAGCGCTTTGAGGTCATTGTACTGGGCATCATCTTCGTGTCGGTGCTGCCCGTGGTCTGGGAAGCCTGGAAAGCCCGTCGTCAGAACTCCAACAAGGCCTGAACTATGGCGTGCTCCCCTGAAATTATTCACGAATTGACCCGGCTTCTCGGGCCGGATTTGGTTCTTACTGCTGCCGAAGACCTGCTGGTCTATGCCTTCGACGGCACGGCCGCACTCACCCAACAACCCGGTTGCGTGGTGTTCGCCCGAGACACGGCTGATATCCAGGCTGTCTTGCGCTTGGCACAACGAACCCAGACGCCGGTGGTCACGCGGGGTTCTGGGACGGGCCTTAGTGGAGGGTCTTTGCCAGTGCCGGGATGCATCGTCCTGTGCACGGTGCGTATGAACCGTATCCTAGAGGTGGACCCAGCCAACCTGACGCTCCTGACCGAGCCTGGGGCCACCACCTTGCAAATTGCCGAGGCGGCGGCCGCCGTTGGTTTGTTTTATCCGCCGGATCCGGGTTCGATGAAAATTAGCACCATCGGCGGCAACGTGGCCGAGAATTCCGGGGGGCTGCGCGGGCTTAAGTACGGCATCACCCGCAACTATGTCATGGGCTTGGAAGTCGTGCTGCCCGACGGCGAAATTCTTTTCACGGGCAACAAATGCGTGAAGGACGTTGCCGGGTATTCTCTAAAGGACTTGTTCATCGGCAGCGAAGGGACCTTAGGGGTAATCACCAGGATCCTCTTGCGACTGATTCCGCAGCCGGCGGCCAAGCAAACCCTAGTAGCCACCTTCGACGCGATGGACGCCGCGGCTCAGACGGTGTCCGACATCATCGCCGCCAAGATCATTCCCTGCACTTTGGAATTTCTCGACCGCACCACCCTCCGCTGCGTGGAGGACTACGCCAAGATCGGGTTGCCCGACTGCGAGGCGCTGCTGTTGATGGAGACCGACGGGCATCCGGCCCAGGTGGCTGAAGAGGCGGCGCGCATGGAGGAGATCGCCCGTGCCAATGGGTGTCTGGCGATTCGGCGGGCTGCCGACGAGGCCGAAGCCAATGCGCTGGCGGGTGCCCGACGCTCAGCCTTCAGTGCACTGGCCCGTGTGGCACCGACGACCATTCTGGAGGACGCGACCGTGCCTCGCAGCGAACTGGCCCGGATGATCCGCTTTGTGGATCAAGTGGCCAAGAAGCACCGCCTCCGAATCGGCACCTTCGGGCACATGGGCGATGGTAACTTGCATCCGACCTTCCTGACCGATGAGCGGAATACCGAAGAAATGCATCGGGTCCATCTGGCCTTTCGGGAAATTTTCGATGAGGCCATCCGCCTCGGAGGCACCATCACCGGCGAGCACGGCGTCGGTGTGGCCAAGAAGGAGTTCCTGCCGAAGTTTCTGGGCGATGCGTCGATGCGGGTGATGCGGGGTTTACGACGAGAACTCGATCCTCAGGGAATTCTCAACCCGGGCAAGATGTTCGATATGGAATGAGTTTGGATCGCCCCATCACCGGCAACGGGCCTGCTCCTTCAATCGCTCGACAGAAAGCGCTGCTAACCTTGTTGGCTGATGAGGACGGCGGGGTGGTCGAGGCGATTCGAGAGCAGTTGGCGCCGCGGGGACGCCCCCAGGCTTGGCTGAAGGCGCACCGGGTGCATGAGGACCCGGTGATCCGGGCCCGGGTCCGCGAGTTGTTGGACGCTCAGGCGCGGATGGATGCCGACCGGGAGTTTCTCGAATTTTGTGCGGGGCACGGCGAGCACTTTGACCTGGAGGAGGCTGTTTGGAAATTAGCCAAGACGCGCAATCCCGAGGCTCCCATCGAGGCTTACCAAGCCCAGTTGGACTGGTGGGCTCAGGCGGCTGAACCCGCGGTGGAATTGGCTTCAGATGGAGGAGGGGTGATTTCCGCCCTCAATGCGGTGCTCTTCGGGGAACAGGGTTTCCGGGGCGATACAGAGAACTTCTTTGATCCGGAGAACAGCTACTTGGACCGGGTGATCGACCGTCGGCGGGGCATCCCTATTACGCTGTGTTGCCTTTATCAGTTCGTGGCCCGTCGACTCGGCCTTCCGGTGGTGGGCATTGGTATGCCGGGGCATTTTCTGTGTCGCTATCAGGATGCCCAGGGGGAGTGGCTGATCGACGCCTTCCATGGTGGGCGACTGGTGACCCGATCTGAGGCCCGTCAACGCCTAGCCTATTTTGCTCTGCCTAATTCTGACAGCGCCATCCTGCTGCAGCCCATCTCTCCCCGACGTTGCCTTCAGCGGATGATTGCCAACTTGCAAGTGATCTACCAAGAACGCCGCGATGCGGTCGAGTCGAGGCGCCTTCAGCAGTATCTATTGCTGCTTTCGAGGTGAGGACCGCTGAGTTGGGAACGGATTAATCGAGGCCGATGATGGCCGGGTTGCCGTAAAGCGTGAAGCTACCCACCCGCTCAATCCGAAGAAGGAGGAGTTGACCCTGATGCCGGGGCGATCCTTCAAAGACGGTGATTTTATTGGTTCGGGTCCGGCCTTCGTAGCGTGCGGGGTTGCGATGGCTCGGGCCCTCGACCAACACCTCCACTAAGCCGCCCACTAGGGCCTCGAACTTGGCCATAGCGATGCGGTTGATCTCGGCCAAGAGCCGTTGATGGCGCTCCTCGATCACCTCTTCTGCTATCTGATCGGGCATCGCGGCCGCCGGGGTGTCCCGCCGTCGGCTGTACTTGAACAGGAAGGCCTGATCGAACTGGACCTGCTGGCAGAGAGAGAGTGTCTCCTGGAAGTCCTCCTCGGTCTCGCCGGGGAAACCCACGATGATGTCGGTGCTTACGCCCATGTCGGGGCGGACGGCGCGGAGCTTCGCAATGATCTCCAGGAAGCGTTCCCGGGTGTACCCCCGGTGCATGAGTTTGAGCAGACGGTTGGATCCGCTTTGGACGGGCAAGTGCGCGCTCTCCACCAGTTTCGGGAGGCGACCGTAGGCCTCTACAAGGTCGTCGCCGTAGCCCTTGGGATGGGGCGAGGTGAAGCGGATACGGTCGATGCCTTCGATGGCGTGGACCGCTTCAATGAGTTGGACAAAGGCGCTGCGACCGTCCTGCACCGGGTACATCCGGCGGCCATAGCTGGTGACAATCTGGCCAAGCAAAGTGACCTCGCGGACCCCGCGTGAGGCCAGTTCTTGGCACTCGGCGACGATGTCCTCCAAGGGGCGGCTCCGCTCCTCACCCCGGGTGGAGGGTACAATGCAAAAGGTGCAGTGCTGGTTGCACCCTTGCATGATGCTGACAAAGGCTGTGACCGGTCGGGAATCGTTGCCAACGCCATGGCCCAGATGCTCGCGGATGGCCGACTCGCTGCCGGGTTCATCGGCCGTGTCCACGACCTTGTCGCGCGAACCGGACAGCAGAGCATCGAGGTATTCCCCGGTTCGGTGAATTTTCTGTGTCCCGAGTACGAGGTCGACTCCGGGCAATTGGTCGATGAGTTCGCTCCCCCGGCTCTGGGCCATGCAGCCCAAGAAGCCGAAGATCTTTTTGTTCCCGCGCTTGCGGTCTGCACCGATGACATTCTGCATCCGGCTCAGGGCCTTCTGTTCGGCCATGTCGCGAACACTGCAGGTGTTGAGCAGGACGACGTCGGCCTCGCTCTCCGTGGGAGCCAGGGAGTAGCCGCGGGCCAAGAGTTGGACCGAGACAGCCTCGCTGTCCCGTTCGTTCATCTGGCAACCGTAGGTCTTGATGTAAACGCTGGGCATGGTGTCGAACGACTGAGGTCACGATATCCCGGCGGGCTCCGGGATGCCACGATCAAGCGCGCATTCTCCGGGAGGTCCAGTAAACCGCTGTTGGCCAATGCAATTGATCCAGCCTAGTATTCCGCCAGATGGGAACCATTGGGGAAATGATCGAATTGCCCGGACTGAAAGTCACGGTGGACCGCCTGCTCTACCAGCGTCTCCGGGCCGACCAGTCCGACAAGCCGCACTCGTTCATCTATTTCATTTCCATCCATAATGATTCTTCGGTTCCGGTGACCATCCGTGGGCGCAAGTGGGTGGTGACCCATGAGGACGACACGGTGTTGGTGGTGGAGGGTGATGGTGTGGTCGGAGAGACTCCGTTGATCGCCCCGGGCACCAAGTTTAGCTACAATAGTCGGCACATTATCGGAACAAACTCGGCAGTGGCCGAGGGTTCCTACCTGGGAGTCGACGATGCTGGGCGCTGCGTCGTGGTGCGAATCCCCCGTTTCCGTATGGAAGTCCCGGAGGCTAGCGAGTCCTGAAGTTGGGGGCTGCTGAAGACTCTAGTTCAGTCGTTGGATCGCGAGTTCAGAATCCAGTCGGCCACCTGCAGCCACCCATCGACGACAATCCCAGGATTCAGGGCTGATCCTTCGGTGCGTTCCAGTTCGGCACCATAGCCCGTGCGCACCAGAAAACTCCGTCTCACTCCGGCATTCCAACCGGCCTCTAGGTCGATGCGTTTGTCGCCGACCATGTAGCTAGACGGGAGGTCGAGTTGAAATTCATCCCGGGCATCCCAGAGAAATTGGGGCGAGGGCTTGCGTCCGCGGCTCGGTTGATCCGGGGCTTCGAAGGCCGAATAGAATTTCAGGAATTCGACGCCGGCCTGGGCCATTTCGGACTGGATGTGGGCGTGGACCCGATCGACCTCCGTCTCGGTGAAATAGCCTCGGCCGACGCCGGATTGATTGGTCACCACCACTAGGGCGAAACCCGCGTTGCTCAAGCGCTTCAGCGCGGGGGCGGCCTCTGCAAAAAATTCGACCTCTTCGGGGCGGTGCAAGTAGTGCTTTTCGTGGATGAGCGTTCCGTCCCGATCCAGGAATATCGCGGGTCTCATGGGGATCAGGCGTTGGCGGTGAAGGTGGCCAGAAGTTCGGCTGGACTGACAGTGGCTGTGCCCCGTTTACCCACCACCACTCCGGCCGCATGGTTGGAAAAGACGGTCGCTTCGACGGGCGAGGCGCCAGCCGCGATGGCCAGCGTGAAGGCGGCGATGACCGTGTCTCCGGCTCCGGAGACGTCAAAGACTTCGCGGGCGACTGTGGGGACATGGAAGGGGGGCTCATTGCGCCGGCACAAGAGCATGCCCAATTCGCCGAGGGTGACGAGCAACAGGGCGGGCCGCAGGGTTTCCTGAAGTCGTTTAACAGCCTCCTGGAGCGGTGAGTCGGCCATGGGATTGGTTGCGCGGACCGAGTCTTCGACCCCAGCCAACTCGAAGACTTCCTTTCGGTTGGGAGTGATCAAGGAAAGCCCGCACAAGTTGAGTTGGTGCACTGGCTTGGGATCCACGCTCAGCCAGCAACCGGCTTCTTTGCAACGATCCCGGATGCCGTCGAGGAGCGCCTGAGTGACCACGCCTTTGCCGTAGTCGCCCACCACCACGGCATCGAGTCGGGGAAGGGCACGCTCGAGTTTGGTAAGCAGTGCATGGGTGGCGGCCGCGTCGATCTCACCCCGGGTTTCGCGGTCGAGGCGCACGATCTGCTGTTGCCCAGCGACGATGCGCATTTTGGTGGTGGTGCGTCGCCGTGCCGAGGTGACAAGACTGCGGCAGCCGATGCGTTCGGAGGCGAGCAAATCCCGTAGGGTTTGGCCGGCCTCGTCCTTGCCAATCACCCCGGCTAAATCGGCGCTGCCGCCCAGGGCGGTGACGTTGCGGGCAACATTGGCCGCTCCGCCCGGCATGAGATTCTCCCGGTCAAAATCCACGATGGGCACCGGGGCCTCGGGCGAGATACGACTCACCCGACCCCAGACAAATTGGTCCAGCATCACATCGCCGATGACCCATAGCCGTGCTCGGGACGCCGCCTCCAAGAGTTCCCGGAGCCGCGGCTTCGATAGATCGCTCATGGCTGTGGAGCCTAAGAATGCAACGGGCTGCGACCAACGATTTCTTTTTGCGCAGCCCCTTTCGCGGGAGTCGTAGAAAACCGAGTTATCCGGTCGCGCAAGAGACGGTATCGGGGCTCGTGCGGGCCTCCGGAATCCAGACCCGGGATCAGAGTCGGTAAGGGATGCGAATGTCAGGCCACTCGGACTTCAATTCCCGGGTATTGCGAGACACCAGCAAGCAGCCTTGAGTCCGTGCTGTTGCGTAGACAATCGCGTCGGGGATCTTGAGTCGCAGTTGCCTCCGGAGGCGGATGGCCTCGTGGGCAATTTCAGTCGATAGTTCCAAAACTTCAAACGAGGACAGAAATCCCCGGATCGACGCTTCTTGTCCCGCATCCTGAGCACCCACCATCAACTCGATGACGGTAATAATGCTGATTTGCCGGATGCGATATCGCGCCAGTTCGTCCTTGGCCGCCTCGATGCCGGCCAGATAGTCGACCAAGATGTTGGTGTCGAAAACGGCCTTCATCGGCATTCCCACTCGTCGCGGAGAGACTTTTGGTATTGGACGCCGTCCACCTCTCTCTTCTTCCAAAGCCCGAACGCCTCTTCGGCGGCCGGGACGGATTTCACCTTGAGGTATTGGGTGATCGCTTCGCGGATCAATGCCGCCCGGGAACGCTGTTCAAGAGCGCCAAATTGGTCGAGTGACTCGATGAGTGCATCGGGGACATCGATGATGGTTCTCATGAGTGACATCATGCACTGACATCAGATATCAACAAGGGGTTTCTGGTCATTCTCCCATCGCCTCCACCGAGAATTCCTCGGGTCTATCTTCGATTGCGGTCCGTCCTTCGGAAGCGTTGGCGCTTCGGCGAGGATGGTTCATGCTGCACGCATGCGGTGGGATCAGTGGCTTTGGAATATTCGGTTGTACCGATCGCGGTCCTTGGCCCAGACGGCTATTAAGGAAGGGTTGGTGCTGGTTGACGGGGTTGCCATCAAGCCTGCACGGGAAGCTCGAGCTGGGGACACCGTCTCGGCGCGGACCGGCGATATTACTCGGGTTTACAAGGTCCTGGGCTTTCCTTCGCGGCGGGTTTCAGCGCCGGAGGTAGTTCAATTTGCTGAGGATCTGACACCGCCTGAAGCCCGGGAAGAGGCCCGGAAGAAAAAACTAGAACCGGGGTTCCGAGCTCGCGGGCTAGGGCGCCCCACCAAACGCGAACGCCGTCAGATCGAGCGTTGGGATCCTCCGCAGTGAGGCTGGGTTGCGGCGGCGGCTAAGACGTCGGAGACGTCTTTGGCGTGCTGGGCAGCCCTGAGGGATGGGGCCCGTTCTCGGCCGCCGCCTTGCGCCACTGGTCCAAGCGCTCAGCGATCTTCCGCTCGTGACCCTGAGTGCTGGGTTCGTAGAAGCGCCGGGCGGCTCCGAGGTAATCTTGCGCGATAGGATGCCCCGGAAAGTCGTGGGCGTAGCGGTAGCCCTCACCATGGCCGAGGACCTTCGATCCGGCGTAGTGCCCGTCGCGCAAGTGGTTCGTCCCGGCGAGGGTTCGTCCCGATCGAATATCTTCCAAGGCCGCATCGATGGCTTTGACCACCGAGTTGCTCTTGTTGGCGGTGGCGATGTAGAGGGCGGCTTCGGCGATGGGGATGCGGGCTTCAGGCCATCCGATGACTTCGGCGGCCTGACAAGCGGCAGTGGCCAGTACCGGACCGCTCGGCATCCACCGGGAGAGGCCTCAAGCCCTCCGAGTTTGCCGGGTTTGGCACGCCCGCCGCGCAACCCAATTCAAAGAGGTTCGACTGCGACACGCGCCAACAGTAGGGGCATAGCCCTGGTAGGAGGGCTATGGACCCTTCAGGGATCCGGAATGCGATCCGGGCTTTGGGCGGGTTCAATGGACAAAAGCCGCTGAAAAACCGCTTTCGGCAGATCCCCGTAGAGGTACTCCAGTAATCGTTTGGTTCGGTCGATTTGGGCCTGTTGTTTCAACCGATCCATGGCGATTTCGGAATCGGAAAAAAATTGGATCGATCGGAGTTCCTTCTCCCGGAGTTCCGGGTCAGCGATCTTCATCGCCGCGTCCAACTCCTCTTCCCTGGCCAGTTTCATTCCACCCTGAACATTATAGCGGTCTCGTATGTCTGCGCCCATACAGAGCAACAGGTAGATCCCGCTTTGGATCCTGCCGCTGTCCCGGGCAGCGGAGTGCTCTTCGAGAATCTCCTGATATTCCGCCGCGAACGGGTCCCTCTTGAGGTTTCCCTCACAGGCCACCCTGGCCAATGTCTCGAACTCCTCGGTGCCGAACTTGCGGAAGATCGGAGGATATTGGCCTTCCTCTACCATGGTTGTGTTCGACGAGAGAGTATAGAGGTTGGTGATGAAGTCGCCCCGAAGGATCCGAGCGATTTCGTCGTCAACCTTTCGGGCGGGTTCGAGACCCGGAGTTTGGCCCAATTGGCTGGTTAAACCCGAGGCCCCTCCTTTCCGAGGGCTTGAGGGTTGGATCGACGGAGAGTCCGTCTGCGGCAGGGTAGCCGAGGGACTCCAGCCCGGATTTCTCCAGGGCACCCACCAAAAGAGACCCAACAGCGCCACGAAGAGGAGAAACATCCCCAGCGCCCGATGCCTAGCGACGGGCGGGTTCGGTTTGGGAGGCCTGTGGGTCGGCGGAGAGGGCGGGCGTTGGTTCATGGCGCTTGCAAGGGTTCAGCCGGTTCGTAGATCTCGATGGACATCAAGCGTTGGTACACCGCCTTCGGCAACTCGCCGTAGAGTCGAGTCAGTCGCTGTTTGAGGCGTGGCCCTGCGTCCCGGTAATCCAAGCTGAGCATCGACCCCACTTCCTCGGACAGCTTCGATGCCTCGTCGTTGAGTTTCTGGCGTTGGGCGTCCGTCAATGAAACATTGCCTTCATCACCCTCGTTATAGAGGCGGATCACCCGGTCGGAGTTCTTGTACCTCTCGTCGCGGAGTTGCCGCATTCGAGCGCGAGTCGCGTAGGCCTCTCGAATGCCACTGTAAAGTCTCTGGGAGTCGATGGCCGTCGGGAAGTCTTCGAGGATGGCCTTGATTTCCAAGAGATTGGTTTCCGTCGCGACATGGCGCTCGAAATCCGCCTTGGCCGCCGTTTCGTAGTCCAAAGAGCCCAAGCGTAGATCCATGGGATGGGGACTCACGACCCGGACGATGAATTTGGTGGGTGACACCTCATAGGTGTTGGTGACCAGGCCCGAGTCGGATTCTTCGCTCATGAGCATTGGACCCCGCCCGGCCAGTGGGCCCCGCAGCGTGACGCGCTTGCGGGGGTGGATGACCTCGGATGGCTTGCGCATGGCACCCACCGCCGCATCAGGACCCGTGACAGGAGTTCGGTCTGGCTCCGGGATCGATCGGTCGGCAGATGGGATGAATCGCCAAACCGCCACCGCGACGATGATCAGAAGGGCGCTGCTGATCCAGAAGGTGGGTATGTGTTTCATCATTGACCGATAACGCTATTGTTTGAACGCAACCCCAGCACCGGGTTCGGAGCTTAGTTGGATGGTGCTGTTATTAAACCAGCGTGACTTAACCACGATTTCTCCCTCGCCATTCGAGGGGACATCGCCACTGAAACTCGCTGTCGTAAATCGATATCTAGACTCCTCGTCACACCGTTGCAATTCCGGGGTCCAGTTAACAAGGACCGCTTTTACTGTCTTTGAATCTGGTGTGTACCACGGGGATATTTTGTATGACACTTTAGTTCGGAAATGAAATTTAGTCTGGTTGATCCATTGATATAGTTGTCCATTAACGAAATCTCCGACCCAGCGGTCGCACGAGGAATCCCGAACTTCTAGCGGTACATCACCAGAGGATCCCATTTCAGCGATGGTAAACTCATTGGTGTGTACATTTTGCTCGGTGAATTGGTCGCATTTGTTTGTGTAGCGGAATTTCCAATTTGCTCCTACATTTGGCTGTTCAGCTACCCAGTTTACATCGATTCTGAGGCCGCTGTACTTTGTGGTTGTTTTGCGATCATATTTCCACATTCGGCCAGCCAATTCATAATTGCCTGTGGTATCTCTTATTACGAGAAAAAACAAAGTGCCTGTGGCGATAGCTAACGTTATATAAACGACAGTTCCGGCGGCTAGTAATGGGAGTGCGGCAAACATTGTGCCAGGCAAAAACAATACAGTGATCAATGAAACTTTTAGTATTGAAATGAGCTTTGTTATTTTGTTTTGACAGTTTTTTGTAGTTGAATTAAATTTCATATCGCTTTCATAGTTAGTGCTGAATGTTGTTAATTGTTGTGCGAGGAACGTGTTTTGTGAAATTGAACCGTCTCATGGTTCCGCGGTAGCCGCGCCGTTTATGAAAATGCAACCGAATCCATCGGGAATGCGGTTAAAACGGTAAGTCCTTCCCGGTTCCGATGGAGAAAACGCCTTTTTGGTGGATGGCCATTGGGAGGCTGGAGGTTTCGAACCGCATCTGGAGGTGGATAGTCCAGCGGGCCGTCCGTGCTTGGCGCGCCCACACCGGGCCTCTTGGATCGGTTGGGGCAGACGCGACTGGGGAGCACCTTGCCGGTTGCTTCGGCGGCGAAGACGGGATGACTGATGTCTGATCCCGATGCGGATCGAGACGTGGGCGCTGGCCAGGAGGTGAGGGGAGGAATCTGTTGTTGGCCATGGGCGAAGAATGTCCTTCGGGTTGACTAGGGTGAGGCGGGCGATGCGGTAGGGTGATGGCCTCGGGCAAGCGGCTATCGGATCGTGGAACTCGATGGCGGCAATGGGCATTGCGGAGAGCGTTTGCAGGCTGTCGTTGCGGATGGGTTTGACTAACTGTCCGGAAATATTTTTAAGTCTTTTAGGGCGCGTGAGCGTTGTCTACAAAAACAATTAACAATAATTAAAAATATAATTACTGCAGGCTTAAATTTCTTTATAATAACATTATTATATTTAATAAAACGCTAAAAAATTGTAGAATTTATAAAAATAGCACTTTTTTTCGAGGCTTCACCAGCCACCCGGTCAGGTCATCCCTCACACTGAAGTCCGGGGTTTGGCCTGTCGCCCGGGACCGCCAGTGGTGTCTTTCTTGCCACCCTCCTGCCGCCGGGAAGCGTTGGAGCTGGGATCGGATAGCCCATGTTGGGGGCATGTGGTGGGATCAGTGGCTCTGGAACCTCCGGCTGTATGGGTCGCGGATGTTGGCGCAGGCGGCGATCAAGGACGGGCGGGTGCTGGTCGATGGCGTGGCGATCAAGCCCGCCCGGGAGGCGCGGGCGGGTGAGACGATGGCGGCGCGGTACGCGGGTCTACAAGGTGCTGGGGTTCCCGTCGCTCCCGGTGTCCGCGCCCAAGGTGTCCGCGTTCGCCGAGGACCTGGCCCCGACGGATGCCCGCCAGAAAGCCCTTGAGCCCGGGTTCCGGCCGCGGAGTGCTAGGGTGGCCCACCAAAGCGGGAACGCCGGCAGATCGAGCGGTGGAGCGACCTCAGGTGAGGCGCGGTTGTAGGAATCTGGCGGGGTGTGGCAAAGGGTTCCGCGATGGGTTCCCCGCCGGGCGCTGGGAAAAATAATCGTCGCTGTACACGCGGCCGAAGGGGCGGACAGGAGTGCCCGGGGAAGAGGTCCTTAAGCGAGGCTGGTGGTCCTCGAGCAGTTGGCGGTCCTTGAGCGAAGCCGGCGGTCAGGTCAGGTCCCGGTGTGTGTTTCAGAGGCCGTCAGGCCCGCTCCGCAGGCGACGATGCCGAGGGGGTTGATGGCGGCCCGGATGGGGTTCGCCCGGCATCCGCCGCCTGGGCGCGGCGCCATTGGTCCAAGCGCTCGGCGATCTTCCGCTCGTGACCCTGAGTACTGGGTTCGTAGAAGCGCCGGGCGGCTCCGAGGTTATCTTGCGCGATAGGATGCCCCGGAAAGTCGTGGGCGTAGCGGTAGCCCTCACCATGGCCGAGGACCTTCGATCCGGCGTAGTGCCCGTCGCGCAAGTGGTTCGGCACGGCGAGGGTTCGTCCCGATCGAATATCTTCCAAGGCCGCATCGATGGCTTTCACCACCGAGTTGCTCTTGTTGGCGGTGGCGATGTAGAGGGCGGCTTCGGCGATGGGGATGCGGGCTTCAGGCCATCCGATGACTTCGGCGGCTTGGCAGGCGGCAGTGGCCAACACCAATGCCATGGGATCGGCCAATCCGACGTCCTCGGCGGCGTGGATCATAATCCGGCGGGCGATGAACCGGGGATCCTCGCCGGCATGGATCATCTTGGCCAACCAGTAAAGAGAAGCGTCGGGATCGCTGCCGCGCATGGACTTGATGAAGGCGCTGATGGTGTCGTAATGGGCATCGCCGTCACCGTCATAAACCACCGCCTTCCGTTGGATGCACTCCTCGGCCACGGACAGGGGGATTCGGATGACCCCATCACTCCCGGGAGGGGTGGTCATGGCGGCGATCTCGATAGAGTTGAGCGCCTTGCGTGCGTCTCCGTCGGAGACTCTGGCCAGATGAGCCAGCGCCTCGGGCTCGGCGGTGATGCGGAGGTGACCGAGACCGCGTTCAGAGTCCAAAAGAGCCCGTTGGAGCAAATTCAAGAGGTCGGACTCGTCCAGAGATCGGAGTTCAAAGACCTGAGATCGGGAGACCAGCGGGGAGTTGATGAAGAAGAAGGGATTGTGGGTCGTCGCCCCAATGAGCTTGACCGCTCCACTTTCCACATCGGGCAAGAGCACATCCTGTTGAGCGCGGTTAAATCGGTAAATTTCGTCGATGAAGAGCAGGGTGGATTCACCGGTATTGCGAAGCCGATGATTGGCTCCCTGCAGAACACGGCGCATTTCAGCCAAATTGGATTCTACGGCGTTGAGTTTCTCGAAGTGGGACTTCGAGCGTGCAGCGATGATTTGGGCCAGGGTGGTCTTACCGGTTCCGGGTGGCCCGAAGAAGATGAGGGACTGGATGCGGTCGGCATCAATGGCGCGGCGGAGCAGTAGACCCGGGGCCAGAAGATGCCGCTGCCCAGCGTACTCCTCCAAGGTGCGCGGTCGCATCCGGGAAGCCAGCGGCGCAGCCGACATTGATCGCTCGGCATCCACCGGGAGAGGCCTCAAGCCATCCGGGGTGGCCGGGTTCGGCACGCCGGCCGCGCCGCCCAATTCAAAGAGGTTCGACTGCGACACGTCTCGACAGTAGGGACAGGCTCTGTAAGGGAAAAGATCCGGTTGCGAAAGATAGAGGGCTCGACAGCAGGGACAGGCTCTGTAAGGAGGTTCGTCGGTAGGGTTCGTCGGTAGGGACAGGCTGTGTAAGGAGGTTCGTCGGTAGGGACAGACTCTGTAAGGAGGTTCGTCGGTAGGGACAGACTCTGTAAGGAGCTCGTCGGTAGGGACAGGCTGTGTAAGGGGGCTCGTCGGTAGGGACAGACTCTGTAAGGGGCTCTGTAAGGGGCTCGTCGGTAGGGACAGGCTCTGTAAGGGAAAAGATCCGGTTGCGAAAGATAGAGGGTCAAAAGAAACGGCGCAGAACCCTTGCGGGTCCTGCGCCGTTGAAGCAAACGGTTTGGGTGGATTACACCAAAGCGATCTTGTCGCCCTTCTTTAGGGTGACGATGGCCTTCTTGTAGTCGCTGCTCTTGCCGGCGGCCTTGGTCATCTTGCGACGAGCCTTGCCCTCGTAGTTCGCCGTATTGACCTTGGTCACCTTCACATTGAAGAGCTGCTCCACGGCCTTCTTGATCTGCGGTGCGGAGGCACGTCGATCGGTCAGAAGGGTGTACTTGTTGAACTTTTCGGTCTGGAGGGTCGCCTTTTCAGTGATGCGGACCGTCTTGATGGTGTCGAAAATGGTCATGTTAATATCCCTTTCTGGTTACTTGGCGATGCGCGCTTCAACCGCCTCGAAGCCAGACTTGGTGAAGACGAGCTTGTCGTACTTGAGCAGGTCGTAGGTATTGACCAGACAAGCGGTCTTGAGTTCCACGCCGGTCACGTTGCGGCTGGCGAGGTAGGCGGACTTGTTGGCAGAGCCCAAGACCACGAGGTTGGTGTTACCATCGAGACCTAGAGCCTGTAGCACGGAAACGAAGTCTTTGGTCTTCGCGTTGGCGATCTGCAGGTCATCGATGAGCACGACGTCTCCGGACTTCAAACGCTCACTGAGCGCCTTGCGGAGGGCGAGGCTCTTGACCTTCTTGTTGACCTTCTTAGAAAAGTCACGGGGCTTGGGTCCGAAGACCACGCCACCGCCGCGCCACAGAGGGCTGGCGAAGGAGCCGGCGCGAGCGCGTCCGGTTCCCTTCTGGCGCCAGGGCTTCTTGCCGGTACCATTAACGTCACCCATGGTTTTGGTGCAGGCGGTACCGCTGCGCTGAGCAGCGTTGTAGGCGACCACGGTGTCGTGGACGGCTTGGGTGCCGCGACCGTCGGCGATCATCTCGAAACGGACATCGAGTTCGCCAGCAGCGTTTCCTTTGGAGTCTTTGATCGGAAGTTTCATCGAGCGTGTTCCTTAGTTACTTCTTTTTGGCAGCCGCGGCAGCCTTCTTTTCGACCTTCTTGGAGGTGGCAGCATCCTTGGCCTTCTTACGGGCGTCGGTGATCTGCTTCAGGCGGGCGGAGTTGATGGAGATTTTCTTTGCCTCACGGATGATGCAATAATCACCCTCGCTGCCCGGGAAATTACCCTTGATGAGGAGCACATTGTCGTCCGGGCGAACTTGGATGATCTCCAGATTCTGGGAAGTTCGACGAACCACACCCATGTGACCGGGCATCTTCATGCCGCGCATGACGGTTCCGGGGAAGAGGCGCTGACCGATGGCGCCCGACCGACGGTGCCAACCCTTGGCGCCGTGAGTTGCGTCACCGCCGCGGAAACTCCAGCGGGCGACAACACCTTCGAAGCCGCGACCCTTGGTGGTGCCAATGGCATCCACAAATTGGCCGATCTGGAAGATGTCTGCTCCCACGGTGTCTCCGGACTTCACTTCCTTGGAGAAGTCGCGGAATTCGCGAATGCGTTTGACACCAGTAATGACCGGCTGTTCGCCGCCCTTGCCGGGAGCGTCCACCTTGACACCCTGCTTGGCGAGGTGACCGATGACCGGTTTGGTCAGACGGCCGAGTTTTTGGTCACCGTAGCCGAGCTGAACAGCAGAGTAGCCGTCCTTCGAGTCCTTGGTCTTGACCTGAAGAACCCGGTTGGGTCCGACATGGACGACCGTGACGGGCACGAGTACACCATTGGCATCATACACACGGGTATGACCCACCTTGAGTCCGATAAGTCCGAGAGGCATGGCTGGGAAAGTTAGATCTTGATTTGGATGTCAACGCCGGCCGGGAGGTTGAGCTTCTTGAGCTCATCCACGGTCTTGGCAGTGGGATCGAGGATATCCAGCAAGCGCTTATGAGTGCGTTGCTCGAAGGATTCCTGCGACTTCTTGTCCGCATGGGGCGAACGTAGAACGGTCAATCGTTCAATTTTGGTCGGGAGGGGGATGGGGCCAGCGACACGGGCACCAGAGCGTTTGACGGTTTCCACGATTTCACTCGCGGAGGCGTCAATGACCCGGTGGTCGTAGGCTTTGAGTCGGATACGGATACGTTGTCCAGCCATTGCAAAGAACAGGTTTGATTTTTAGGAGGGGAAATTAGCTGCGGGCGGCAGGGCGCTTTTTGGCGGCATCCATCACGGTGGTGAGGACGCTGTTGGGTACTTGCTCGAAGTTGAGCGGTTCCATGCTGTACGAGGCGCGTCCCTTGGAGAGGGATCGGATGGCGGTCGCGTAGCCGAACATTTCGGCCAGCGGCACCTGCGCTGTTAGTACAGTTTGACCATTCTTGGCATCCACGCCTTGGATCATGCCGCGGCGGCGATTGATGTCACCCAAGATATCGCCCTGATATTCGTCGGGAGTGGTGGCTTCTACCTTCATGATCGGCTCCAGAAGGATCGGACCGGCCTGAGAAAAGGCGTCTTTGAGCGCGAAGATACCGGCCATCTTGAAGGCCAACTCGTTCGAGTCGACTTCATGGAACGATCCGTCTTTGACGGTGACCTTAATGTCGATCACCTGGAAGCCCGCGTAGACACCGGACTTGATGGCCTCTGCGATGCCGTTCATCACCGCCGGGATGTACTCCTTGGGGATGGTGCCACCAACGACCTTGTTGATGATCTCGACGCCCTTGCCTTTTTCGTTGGGCTCCACATCAACAACGGCATGGCCATACTGACCACGACCACCGGACTGGCGGATGAACTTGCCTTCGCCCTCGGCCGTCTTGGTGATGGTTTCACGGTAAGCGATCTGGGGAGCGCCCGCGTCTGCCTCGACAGAGAATTCGCGTTTGAGACGGTCGCGGATGATTTCCAGGTGCAGCTCGCCCATGCCGGCGATGATCAACTGGCCGGTCTCTTCATTGGTGAAGCATTTGAACGTGGGATCTTCTTCAGCCAGACGCTGGAGTCCCTGGGACATCTTGTCTTGGTCAGCCTTTGTCTTCGGCTCGATGGCCATGCTGATGACCGGCTCGGGGAAGGTCGGGGGCTCAAGGGCGATGTCGAAGTCCTCGTTGCAAAGGGTGTCGCCGGTGGTGATGTTGCGCAAACCAACCAAGGCTGCGATGTCGCCGGAGTAAACGGAATCTACATCTTTGCGTTCGCTGCCTTGAATGACCATCAAACGGCTCACACGCTCACGCTTACGGGTGCGAGGATTGTAGATCGAATCACCCTTTTTGAGCTGTCCGGAATAGACACGGAAGAAAACCAACTTTCCGGCGTACGGGTCGGTCCAAAGCTTGAACGCGAGCGAGCAGAACTTGCTGTTGTCGTCGGGAGGAACTGCGATTTTGTCTTCGGTGTCGGGCACCATGCCTATGGCTGGAGGGATGTCCAACGGGGACGGCAGGTAATCGATGACGGCGTCGATCAGAACTTGGACACCCTTCTTCTTGAAAGCAGTGCCGCAAAGGACCGGGACGAGCTCGATCCGGCAGGTGAGGCGGCGGATTGCAGCCTTGAGGACGGGAATCGAAATGGGCTTCTCTTCGAGAATTAGCTCCGCGATTAAATCGTCCTTGTTGGAGACGGCATCGATGAGCTCGGCCAAAGCCGCGGTCGCGCGATCCTGGTGAGCGGCGGGAATTTCGGTGACTTCGTACTTCAGGCCTTCGGTGGTGAGGTCGCCCTCGCCCCAAATGATGGCCTTCTGGTTGACCACGTCGATGACGCCGGCGAATTTGTCTTCAGCTCCGATGTTCAGGAAGATCGGGAACGCATAGGCGCCGAGCTTCTTGCGCATGTCGGCCAGCGCGTTTTCAAAGTTGGCACCGGTGCGGTCCATCTTGTTGACGAACGCGATCCGAGGCACCTTGTACTTGGTGGCTTGGCGCCAGACCGTCTCGGACTGGGGTTGGACCCCGGCAACGCCGCAAAACACAGCGACCGCGCCGTCCAGAACACGCATGGAACGTTCGACCTCAGCGGTAAAGTCCACGTGTCCTGGTGTATCGATGATGTTGATCCGGTGAGCGATACCTTCGAAGGTCTTGTACAGACCCTCGTCCTTCTTCGGGGTCCAGAAGGAGGTGACTGCCGCCGAGGTGATGGTGATGCCGCGCTCCTTTTCCTGTTCCATCCAGTCGGTGACAGTGTTGCCGTCATCGACGTCGCCGATCTTGTGGATCAGGCCAGTGTAGAAAAGGATTCGCTCGGTCGTCGTGGTCTTGCCCGCATCGATATGGGCGCAAATACCAAAGTTACGAGTGCGCTCCAGTGGGTACTGGCGCAGCGGAGAATTGACGGTCGAGTTGATAGCCGCGGGATCGCTCATGGATGGGAAAGATCGTCGTTTAAGGAGATAAAAAACGCCCCGACTTGGCATCGGGGCGTCATATTAAGGAATAGCCTACCAGCGGAAGTGCGCGAAAGCCTTGTTAGCCTGAGCCATTTTATGCACGTCGTCACGCTTGCGAATTGCGTTACCTTGTCCTTGATAGGCCTCAAGCAACTCGGTGGCAAGAGCCTGTTTCATGGGGATACCCTTGCGGTTATCGGCATACCCGACGATCCAACGCATAGCGAGGGAGGTCTGGCGATCCGGGGTGACTTCCATGGGGACCTGATACGTGGCGCCACCGACGCGGCGGGCCTTGGTCTCGATGCGGGGCTTGGCGTTGTCGATCGCGCGCTGAACGATTTCCAGAGGATCAACACCTGGGGTCTTCTCAGCGAGAGCCTCGATGGCTCCGTAGACGATGCGGCGGGCAACGTTCTTTTGGCCGCTGAACATCACGGTGTTCACGAGGCGACCGACAAGGACGCTGTTGTACTTGGCGTCCGCAATGACGGAACGCTTGATGGCTTGACGACGACGGGACATACAGAAATCGGAAAGGGAGTTGGTTGCTGCTAGTGGGCCGCGGCGTTATTTCTTGGCCTTGGCGGCGGCTCCGGGTTTCGGGCGCTTGACGCCGTACTTGGAGCGACTGACACGGCGCTTCTCGACGCCGGAGGCGTCCAAGGTGCCGCGGACAATGTGGTAGCGGACACCGGGAAGATCCTTCACGCGGCCGCCGCGGACGAGAACGATCGAGT
>CAMDDW010000018.1:0-53136 GCA_945893185.1 Akkermansia muciniphila
TATCCGCCAAATTAAACCGCTCGGCCGCTGGCAGACTGTGCAAACGGATGATGAATGCACAGTGGTAGCAGACTAGATAATCGGCCATGCCCCCAGCACTCGGATGGTAAACCACCCGATGAAATGGCATCCCGCGGCGAGCCACCTGCACTTTGGCGAGCAGCGGGACCTGCAATCCAGACCCCTGCTCTTCCACCAAGACTTTGAACCCCGTCGAAGATTCAACCTCTCTCAGGAATCCTTGGGTGGTCGCACTCAGTGACATGACTCTCAGAAGATACAAATTCGACCTGATGACCGCGAGAACCTTGCGAAGGGGGCATGGGCTTTCATCACCTTAGTCTGACGATGTCACTCATCGTCATCCCCTTCGGTTTCAGCATCTCCCTCGGCAACCCAGTCCGCGAAGACACTCTCGAAGTGTTCCGACAACTGAACGTAGACGTCTGAGTCGATGGTGGTGAAATGCCGCAACCGTCGACGCTTGGTACCTCCCTCAGCGTTGAGTTGGTTGTAGGCAAGCGAGAACGGCCGCGACAGGTCTTGGCAGGAGATGGCATCAATAAACCGGATAAACTCATCCAGACTCAGCGGGCCGTCGCTCCTGTCCGGTTTGCAGTAGAACTCGGTGTCGTACTCGTCGACTACCCGGTAATGGATTTGCCCATCCTCCCACCGGGCTCGAATGCTGATGACGTCGGAGGTGGTTGACTCGAGTTCGATGCGGGCAATTTCAGTCTCCTCCCGACCATATCTGGGGAGGTACTCACCACCCATGAGCGATGGGTGGATTTGACCCAGTCGGTCCCGCAGCTCACTGGAGATTTCAGCCGATTGGATTTCCTCAGAGACTTTCTCGAATTTGCCCTCGGCCAAAGCCTTCGAGAGGACCCGCCGACGGTGCTTGCCTTTCACCCCACGCAGGACGGCCTGCTCGACACTGGTGTCATCCCAGTAGCTCGTAGGGCAGAAATTATAGCGGATATCTTCGTACTTCTTCATGGCGCGGTTCCTTTCAGGCTGCGGTCGTGGTGGTGGGCAAGGCGGCGAGCAGAAAGTCCCGAATTTGGCGGGCTTCATCGAGGCGACGGGTCCCGGTATTGCGCCGGATGCGTTGTTTCGTGAAGTCCGCTCGATGGACTGTGAAGTGACACCACCAGGTGCCGTGGTTGCTCCAGAGGTGGTGGTTGGGGTTGCTCTCTGGGATACGAATTGATGTGTGCATGGCTATTATCTGCCTGACTGGCACACACCCAAAGCCGTGTTGAAAAGACGAAGGCCGTCGCTCGATTCAAACGAGACGACGGCCTTCACACAGGAGTTATCATTTTGATTCAGGCTTTCGCCTGCACATCGGAAACCCTTGCGGGCTTCCAAAGCACCTTTCCCAAAACTCTGGGCAGGTCGCTGGTCAGCGGATTTCTCCCCGCTGACGCTCTGGATGCGTCTCGTTCAGACGGTTTGAAGAAACCACAAGCAATGGCTCGGGGCAATCCAGCAGTGTGTCATAAGACTTATTTGGAACGAATCGGCCGTTTCTTGAGGTCTTATCAGAGACCCCGCCGCATCTGCCCGCGCTCTCGCCATCGCTGCAAGCTGGAAGCTAATCAAGTCGTCGGCCCGGTGACAGTGACGCCAGAGGGGCAAACCCTACATCGCGACCGAAGCGGATTTTGATCAATGGCTCGCAGCCTTTCGCGCCGTGGCCCAAGCAGAGTTGGAGAAGGGGAACCGCATCAGCTTGTGAAAAATAGAATCTAATTAAATGAAAATTTACATAAAATTCATTTAATTATATCAAAAATTTCGTTCATTCTTCTTTGAGCCTCTTAATTAAATAAATCGTTATGGCCATCGTTTTTGGCATCGCCTCGCGTTCTGCTGAAGTTTCTCGTGCCGTCAAAAGCGGGAGAATGCGGAAGATAGCCGCCATGCTCTACACCGATGACTTGACTTCGCCCTCAGAGGAAATTGTGCGTCGGCACCGGCTGGAAATCGCCGCTCATTTTTATCCCGGCGCGTTAATCAGTCACCGTTCAGCTTTGGAAGCTGATATTTCGCCGGGCGGCAAACTTCATCTCACGTTGCCGAGGGCTGTGGCCCCGGTGCGAAAACTTCCCGGATTGGAGATTCGTATCTGGCGTGGCCCTGAACCACAGGCCGAAGACACTCGGATACCCTTGGCAGATGGCAACGAGGTATTCACGTCGAGCCAAGCCAGAGCCATCCTGGAAAATATGCAGATTGCGCGGGCCCACGGCGGTGATGAACCAAAGACCCTCTCACCCACGGAATTGGAAAAGTGGCTGGATCGTTACCTTCGGATTTTCGGGGTCAGCTGGCTGGATAAAATCCGCCAGCAGGCAGCAGCTTTGGCCGTTCGTTTTGGCTGGGACCGCGAGCAACAAGAACTCGACCAATTGTTTGCCGCGATCGAGGGGAGACCGTCAAGCTACCGGTTCACCACCGACTTTATGCGTTCGCGGGCTCAGAGCCGGCCTTACGACTCCGAGCGCATGACCCTGTTCGCAACTCTCCAGGCGCGCCTGGCCGCAGAGAGCTTTTTGGAATTGCCGAAACCCCCGTCGAGGGAATTAGAAAACCGAGCCTTCTGGGAAGCGTATTTCTCCAATTTCATCGAAGGCACTAAATTCACCGTCGAGGAAGCCAGAGTCATCGTCTATGACCGGGAGGCGGCGAAAATGTTGGAATCAAAGCGCCCCGACGATGCGCACGACATCCTCGAAACTTACCGGCTGATCGTTGATCCCAATATCAGCGGGGAAATTCCGAGAGAGGCACCCCACCTCGTGGAGTTGCTCAAACGCCGGCACGCCCGAATGATGGCCAGTCGAGTCGCCATCGAGCCCGGCGTTTTCAAAAAGACCAACAACCAATTCGGTGCCCGAGTCTTCGTCACCCCCGAACTAGTCTCCGAGACGCTGTCACGCGGCTGGCCCGCCAGCCGGGAACTTCGGTCCGCCACGGCTCGTTCCCTCTACGTCCTTTTTCTGATCGCCGAAGTGCATCCATTCAATGATGGCAACGGACGGATTTCCCGTTTAGCCATGAACGCTGAACTGGAAGCCTCCGGGCAGGTCAGACTGATTATCCCCACGTCACTTCGCACCGATTACCTCACCGTGCTCGAAGCTTTGACGGGGAACGGTAATTCAGCCCCTTTTGTCTCATTCGCCCACAAGTTGATCGATGTGAACAGCCGCATCCCCTTCGGTTCCTTTGAGGAATCTCTGGCGTATTTCAAGAAGACCGGGGCACTCAGTGAGCAATCGCAGGGCTTTGGAAGCCTGCCCACCCTTATCGAGGGCAAGTCATAAAATTATTTACTCCATACCGACTTCCCGATGAACGCACGCCCCGGCTGCCGGACGGAAAGAAAGGGAAATGAAAGCCATGGAAAACCGAGAGGTCAGGAGCGGTGAGCAACATTAAGGCGCTGCCATGGATAAGGGGAAGAAAGAGTCTCACGCGGAGACGCGGAGTTCGCGGAGAGAATCCAATCCTCCGACCTCCGCGCTCTCCGCGGCTCCGCGGCTCCGCGTGCGAAAAAACCCGAGACTGGAGACGGGGTCAGGGAACGATTTCCGATTATGGATACACCAGTTCCTTTTGCCCAGAACTCGGTCAAGGGCTCCGCAGCCTGAACGGGCTCTTGCCCAGGAATTGAGCGACAGTACCTGACACCCGCCTGAGTCAAATTCGGGAATCGTTCATGAGCCCGTTGCTAGATCCCAAACGATCAGGCCGCTTTCTCTGAGAAACGATCGAAGCGGTTGGAGAGAATGAAAAAGGTCGGAGCCCACAGTCCAACGAAGATGCCAAATCGTTCACCGTGCGCCTGCGTGTCGATCGCCTGACCACCTGTGAAATACCAAATGGCGATGGAACCGATAATGGAGGCAAAGCCGAGAACGAAACAGATTTTGCTGAGAAGTTTGAAATGAGTGGATTTCATTTTGGAAGACCATATTTTTAGGTCAAACAAGGTCACGCAATTCATTTTTTAAAATTAGAAACGGGGTCAGAAACGGGGTCAGGGAACGATTTCCGATTATGGATACACCAGTTCCTTTTGCCCAGAACTCGGTCAAGGGTTCCGCAGCCTGAACGGGCTCTTGCCTAGGAATTGAGCGACAGTAACTGACACCCGCCTGAGTCAAATTCGGAAATCGTTCCCTGACCCCCTTCCCTCCCGAGAGCGCGGAAGTGCTGGGCAACATCAAGGTGCTGCCATCAATAAGGGAAAGACAGAGTCTCACGCGGAGACGCGGAGTTCGCGGAGACAATCCAATCCTCCGACCTCCGCGCTCTCCGCGGGAGACGGGGTCAGCGGAAACGGGGTCAGGGAACGTTTTCCGATTATGGATACACCAGTTTCTTTTGCCCAGAACTCGGTCAAGGGTTCCGCAGCCTGAACGGGCTCTTGCCTAGGAATTGAGCGACAGTAACTGACACCCGCCTGAGTCAAATTCGGAAATCGTTCCCTGACCCCCTTCCCAGATGACGACGCTGATGCAGTTCCTTCGAGGGAGAAAACTCGTCAAGAAGGATGCGAGCGGCGAGGAAATCGCTGGCTCCTGGGTCCATAAGTTATGAGCCACGTCCATAAGTTATGAGCCACGTTCAAACCTCCTGAAACACCTCGGGCCGACGGCGTGCCAAGTCGAGAAGGCGCAGAGCGGCACCGCTCGGACGTCGACGCCCCTTCTCCCAGCTAATGGCCGTGACTCTCGACACGTTGAGGAGCGAAGCAAACACCGCCTGGCTGACGTTCAACCGCTGGCGAATTTCCGCGACGTCCCGGGCCTCCATCGGTTTCACCGGAATCGGCAAGAGAGTCCGCCTGCGGAGAGTCAGCTTCCGCTCGCCACGGACGTGGTTCGCCATCGCTTCCAGACTTGCCACCAGAGCGTCCGGATCGAAGGAAATATCTTTGTTTTTCATGGTCGGAACTGCTGCTTGATAACCGCCACCGCCATCTTCAGAGACTTCAGTTGGGCGGCGGTCAGGGTTTCGCTCTTCGCCTTCGTGTACAGATAAAATAGAATGATCACGTCGTGCTGCTTCAAGAACAGGTAGATGACGCGAGCGCCGCCGCTCTTGCCTCGTCCTGGAAGCCGCATTCGGACTTTCATCAAGCCACCCGAGCCTTGCATGACGTCGCCCCGGTCGGGCATTGCCAGTAATTCCTTTTGGAATTCGAGGTAGCTGGCGTCATCCACGAGTTCGTTCACGGCTTCCGTGAACTGGGGCAACTCGATGAAAATCACCGGATCAGTGTATTACATAGTAATACAAATACAAGGCCGGTTTGGTAGCCCGGAGACGGCGCGGCGGCGACGGACGGTGAATCAGCTCAAGCGAGACCGGATTGCGGCTCGGCCTCCAAACCCGCGAATAAGGGAAAGACAGAGTCTCACGCGGAGACGCGGAGTTCGCGGAGAGAAACCTATCCTCCGACCTCCGCGCTCTCCGCGGCTCCGCGTGAGAAAAAATCCGGCTTGGAGACCAGAAACGGGGTCAGGGAACGATTTTTGATTTTGGATGTACCAGTTCCTTTTGCCCAGAACTCGGTCAAGGGCTCCGCAGCCTGAACGGGCTCTTGCCCAGGAATTGAGCGACAGTAACTGACACCCGACTGAGTCAAATTCGGAAATCGTTCCCTGACCCCGTTCCCCTGACCCCGTTCCCGTTCCCCCGTTCCCCGTTGGATTAATCCGTGCCATGCGTGAGCCAGCTAGAGTCACAGCTAGAGTCACAGCTAGAGTCACAGCTAGAGTCACAGCTAGAGTCCGACGATTGCCGCCTACGGTCCAATGTGGATGTGATCAAACACAGCATGGTGGACAATCGGCGTTGCCGAGGGGATGGAGTAATGCACGAAGCCTATCTCCATCTGATCGGGCAATTTCGGGAAGTTGACCGTCTTGAGGGTCTTCCACTCCGTGCCGTCGCTGGAGGCATACGTGGTGATGTCCCCTCCACGCCTCACTAGCTTCATCCACTTGAGATTTGAACCGATGTTGCCGGAGGGTTGGTTGCCCGCACCATCGATCATCGTGCTATCGCAATGCCGTGTCGCTCCGCTGCTGGCCCCCATGATCGCAGAGAATGGGATATCCCGCCCACCGAGCGGTTCACCAGGGCGCGCGTTGACGTTGGCCCGCAGGATGATGCCCGAAAACCAGTTGGCCGCATCCACAGGGCGCGAGCCGTCTGGAGTCGCTTCGTCACGCGTAATGTCCTTCAGGTGCGCGATCAGGGTCACGTCCCCGGTGTGCACACGGGTGTAAAGCCCCATCGATTCTCCGACGAGCTTCACCTCGTCGTGGCTGTGCTCCACGGCGACCGGGTAAATATGATGCTCCAGCGACGAGAGTCGGTACCCTTCACGCTCAGGTCTTGCGGCCTTTTGCGTCACGACAACCGGCGCGCTATCCACGGTTCGATTGCCATCATAGACCAATCGAGCGCGCACCGTGCGTGACGTGCCCGACCAGATCGGTGCAGTCACCGATTCGGTCGCGTTGGAAACCGTCGCCAGCAAGTACGAGAGCGTCTTGCCGCCCTGCCACGCGAAGTAGTCGAAGCTCGGATTCTCTCCATAATATTCCACCCGCTCGATTCGGTGAGTACCCGTGTTGAGCTTGCACGAGAGCGTTACGCTCGCATCGGTCGAGCTAACGGGTACGACGGTGATTCGAGGATCTTGCGGTTCCGCACGGCGGCGAAAAGCTTCGGCCGGAATCGGGCACTCAGGACTCCCCGGCTTCGACCACGATAGCTGGAGGAAATCGTCAGGCTGCTGCGACTGTTTGGGCCCCTGCACATAGAGCAGGCGAAACGCGTGCAATCCCGCACGCAACGACAGCGCTTCGGAGTAGTGGGCAATGGACCGGTAGCCGTCCGCATCGATCACCAGCCGATCATCCAGCAGCAATTTCATGCCGCTGGCTCCGGTGAGTGAGAACGTATAAAGCGCGTCTTCCGGGGCCATCAGAAACCCGGTGAACTCCAACGCGTAGCCCTCCCGACGCAGACGTGGGGTGATGTCCGGAGTCGCCACTGCACCCTGCCGAGTCGGGTTTAGTTTGGAAAAATCGGGTAATTTCCTCCAATCCTGCGACTGCGTTGTTTCAAAGTATTTGTAGGTCAGTCCGAGTGTTCCCGACGCTGAGTTGGCTCGTCCCAGCGCGGGTTGGACAACGCTACGTGGAACCTTCACGGTGACCGGAGCAGAGCTATTGCCGAAGACATCGTTGATTTGTAGGCGAGCCTGGAGAGAGCGCCTCGGGGCTGCCGGCAAGTCGAACACACACAGCCGCTTTTCCGGGTCATTGCGTTTTTCTGTGGCCACCACCCGCTCGCCATCCAGGAGGCTCACCTGATAACCCAGTTGAGGCGATGACTTGGCTCCCATTTTCCATCGCACCACCACGCGCCTGACACCGATTTCTGGCGTCACCGATTCAACCGCGATGGGGTCAAAAAAGTCCGGCTCCGACGGTTGCTCGAGAACCCTGCGGCCTTCGCTCACTTCCCCCTGTTTGGGTCTGCCCGTTGAAGGATCAATTTCATTGGCCGTGGTTTCCATGAGCACCGAGCGCTTGTCGCCTGAGAGCGTCAGTTGGACGGTGTCATCCTTTGCACTGGAAGCGTTGAATTCGGCCTCGGAGGTCCACTGACCACTCCGCCGCGCATAACTGTTCCGGACCTCCATCGCGCTCTTGAGACTGGCTCTCGGCGTGAAGCGCTCGTGAAAACCTCCCATGTAATTGAAACCGGTGAGCTCGGCCGGAAACTTGAAGGTCGCCAGGTGAAACCACTCGCCCGTCTCGAGCGACTTCATCCACACACCGGCAAAACCCTCACCCGGCGATGGTGAAGTTGCCGTCCAGACGCAGTGGACAAACCGATACCATTGGTTCGGCTTGAACTCCGTATCCGGCCACTTGCCTTTGATTCCTCCCGACGAACCTTCCCAGTTCGACCGTTTCCAACTCATGTGCGGCCCCGCATGGACAAAATCTATGCCGCTGGTTGGTGCCCCTTTCCCGGCCATCTGCCACGAGGCGTATTGCAGCAATGTCAGCCCCGTTCTCCGCTCGGTCACAACTCCACCGTAGTATTGGGCCCGCCAGCCTTCCTTCGAAAGAGCGTCCTGAGGGTAGGTCGCGATATAGGTTCCATCCGTCCAATAAGGATACCGCGCATCGAAGACGATGACCTCCTGCGGTTGCGCAGTGTCGCGTGTGATCCGGAGGTAGCTTGCACGCGCTGGCGACAGGCCAATGAGTACGATGAGCAGCAAGGTCAGTGGTAGGACTCGCATGGGCGTGAAGATTGTGCGACACCTTAAGGCTACGAGACCACCGGTTGCAATCAGACCTCCCACTGTGCCAGTCATGCGTTTATTCACCGAGCGAAGGAAACCTAACTACCCGTCTACCCTTATCGGGTAATGCGCTTTAAATGGACCGAATCTAATTTATGCCGCCCGATGGATGGCGGTAATGATTCCCCTTTCCCGTCGCAATCTCAGGCCGCTGAATCGAAGTCCATGACGGACATCACAGGCATGCCACAACCGGTCAGGCTCGCTCGTCACGCGATGGCGACCCGCTTCGAGTGGGTGCTTTGGGGACAGGCTCCGGAGCGATTGCGCGCGGCCGGTGAGGAGGCTCTGGACGAGGTCGATGCACTCGAGTCGGCCCTGAGCCGGTACCGCGGATCATCGGACATCGCCCGGGTGAATGCCGGAGCCGCCGGGGGTGCAGTCCGTGTGTCGCCGAGCACCTTCCGATTGCTCGAACGGGCCCGAGTCCTTTCCGAGGTCACCGATGGGGCCTTCGACATCACGGTTGGAGCTCTGTTGCGGGCCTGGGGGTTCGTCGGTGGCACTGGCTCAAGGCCATCACCAGAGACTGTGCGTCAGGCCCACGACGCCTCAGGGTGGCACCGGGTCCGTCTCGATGGCTCGGCGTTCTCGGTGACCTTCAATCATCCGGGTGTGGAACTCGACCTGGGCGCCCTCGGCAAGGGACACGCCCTCGACCGGGCCCTTGACCTGCTGGCCGAGGCCGGCGTGCCGCACGCGCTGTTGCACGGGGGCACCAGCAGCATCCTCACTCGCGGGTTGGCTCCGGACGGACGCGCTTGGCGAGTGGGTCTGCCGGGCCCTCAGGATTCCGAACCAGGAACGGCGGGCTCGGTCGCTCTTTCTGGCGCTGCCTCGGTGACACATTCGCTCGAACTCCACGACGAATCTCTCTCGGTCTCGGCCGTCTGGGGCAAGTCGTTCACCGAAGGCGACCAGGAACTCGGTCATGTGCTCGATCCGCGCACAGGCGAACCCGTTCGGCGAGCCCGCTGCGCTGCCGTTGTGGGACCCGAGGCTGCGGTCTCCGACGCCTTGTCCACCGCCCTGCTCGTCCTAGGCCCTGAGGGTCGACCGCTGATCGAAGCGAACATTCCCGGTTACCGCTGCATCCACCTGGAGTAACTCTCTTCTTGAATGCCGGAATCGGAACCGGCCAAGGCCCGGGCTATGTCCGCCCTGCGGTGTCTACAAGAAGCCTGTGGATTAATTCCAGCCTCCCCCCGCGAATTACCCCAACTTCGGGAAGAACCGCCGGGCGGTGGCGCAAGTTTCGGCAGACAATGCTTCGAGGCTTAGGCCACGGGCGTCGGCGATGGCCGCGGCGACTTGGGCCACATAGGCGGGTTCACAACGTTTGCCGCGAAACGGAACCGGGGCCAGGAACGGGCAATCGGTTTCCAGCATGAAGTGGCCCCCGATCACAGCCGCAGCCGCCTCGCGCACATTCACGCCGTTCTTAAAAGTCGCGATGCCGGTGAAGCTGGCCAGCGACCCGAGCGCCTCGACCTCGCGAAGCTCGGGCACCGAGCCGACCCAGCAATGGAAGACGCCCTTCACGCGCGCGGCGTAAGGCCGAAAGACCTCCAGGGTCGGAGCGAAGGAGTCGCGGGTGTGGATGATGACATTGAGACCCAGTTCGGCGGCCACCTCCAACTGCTGCTCGAACAGCGAGGCCTGCTTGCGACGATTGGCGGCATCGGCCACCGGTTCTGGTTCGGCCTCACCCGGGCGGCGGAAGAAATCGAGGCCGGTTTCGCCGATGGCCACCACCTTCGGATGCCGGGCCAGGTCGCGCAGCGCAGGCCGAATTTCATCGGGCGACTCGTCCATGTGACCTGGATGGACGCCCACGGCGGCAAACACCGACGGAAAACGCTCTGCGATAGCCACGGCCCGGGCGCTGCCCTCGAGCGTGGTTCCGATGGTCACAATTCGCGTAATGCCCGCCGCTGTGGCGCGCTGGACCACGACTTCCAAGTCCTCGGCGTAATCGGGGAAGTCCAGATGGGCATGCGTATCGAAGAACTCGGTCATTCGTCATTGAGAGTGGATGGAACGCTCTAAAGGGATCAATAGAGGGCTCACCTCTCAGGCCCTCGACACGATTCATCGATCCGATAGAGGCAGGAGAACGACCATTCATAAGTCGATGAGCACTTCGGGCGGCCGGTTCGCCCGGATAGGCGCATCCTGTCTTTCCTGCTTCCCCGGACCGGGGATTTCCCGTCACCCTTGAAAAATGCTCCTCGGTCAACGAATCCAACTCTGGCTTTGCGTCCTGATTCTCGGTCTGAGTCGAGGTGTCCCCGCCCTGCCCGCCGCCGAGTTGGCGCGGTTCTCCCTGAATGACGGAGACCGGGTGCTTTTGATCGGTGACACCTTCTTCGAGCGGGAGGTCAATTACGGCCACTTAGAGACCGCTCTGACTGCGTCGTACTCCGACCGTCGCATCACCTTCCGCAACCTCTCCTGGGCCGGCGACACCCCCATGGGCAAGGCCCGCGCCAGCTTCGATTGGAACAAGTCGGAGGCGGGTTGGCTCAAGCGCGTGCAGGAGCAGGTTGCCATCGCAAAACCTTCGGTCGCCATTCTCAGCTACGGCATGACCGCAGCTCTCGAGTTGGCTGACATCCCGGCGGGTGAGGCCCATGCGGCGTACCTTTCAAAGTTCATCACCGACACCGGCCGATTGATGGTCGGGATCCGGGAGGCCAGCGGCCAACCCGTGCGTTTTGTTTTTTTCACCCCGATTCAGCAGCAAGGCGAGCGGCCCGATTCGGCCCACTCCAAGGCATTGATCGAGGTCGCTGAGGCGCTGGGCACTTTGGGCAAGTCTTCGGACATCCCGGTCGTGGACATTCTCGGGGCGACGCGGCGTATCTCGATGCTCCGCATGGTGACCTACGAGAGCCCGGTGATTCTCAATGACACCGGCTACCGCATGCTCGCTGAACGGCTGCCCGAGCTCCTCGGAATTCAGGCTCCAGCCAAGGGCACCGACACCGCCCTGCTCCGCTCGGCCATCCAGCACAAGAATGAACTGTTCTTCCATCGGTGGCGCCCGGCCAACTGGACCTACCTCTTCGGCTTCCGCAAGCACGAGCAAGGGCGCAATGGTGTCGAGATTCCGCAGTTCGATCCGATGATCGCCGAGTGGGACACCAAGATCGCCGGTTTGCGTCCGTCCGAACAATCTGACCCCAAGGTTCTGGCCGAAGTGCGAGCTCTGCTGGCAAAGAATGCGATCCAAGCCAGCGCGGCCGCCGACTCGCGGGCCAGTGTTTCGAAGCAAGCCATCCCGAGCTTTGATACGGGCGACGGATTGGAAGTCAGCCTCTGGGCTGAGAACCCGCTCCTCCATAAGCCCATCCACATGAACTGGGATCCACAGGGACGCCTGTGGGTGGCTTCGTCTGAGGTCTATCCGCAAATCAAGCCGGGGCAGCCTGCAGTGGATTCCGTGGTGATATTGGAAGACACCGACGGCGACGGCAAGGCCGACCGCCACACTGTATTTGCCGATGGCCTGCTCATTCCTACGGGTGTGGTGCCTGATGGAAAGGGCGGCTGCTACGTGGCGGCCAGTCATCAGCTTCTGCATCTGGAGGACACCGATGGCGACGGCAAGGCCGACCGACGTACGGTGACGTTGTCGAGCTTCGGCACCGAGGACACCCATCACAATCTCCACACGCTGCGCTGGGGTTATGACGGGCACCTCTACATGAACCAGTCGATTTACACGCACACCCACATCGAGACGGCCCACGGGGTGCGACGCCTCAACTCAGGCGGTATCTGGCGCTTCAATCCGGATTCTTGGACGCTGTCGGTCTTCACCCGCGGCGGTTGCAATCCGTGGGGTCACCATTGGGACCAGTACGGCAACTCCTTCTTCACCGACGGCGCCGGCGGTAAGGGCATTTATCACGCCATGGACGGGGCCACTTATTTCACTTATTCGGACACGCGCCGCGAGGCCGACAGCATAAGCCCGGGCAATTATCCAAAATTCGCCAGCCTCGAAGTGATCCACAGCCCGGCGTTCCCCAAGGAGTGGCAAGAGAATGCCATCACCTGTGATTTCCGCGCGCACCGCATCGTGCGTTTCTCGGTGAAGGATTCGGGTTCTTCGTTCCAGACCCAGGAGCAACCCGACTTGCTCCGTTCCACCAACGTCACCTTCCGCCCCATCGACCTGCGCCTCGGGCCGGATGGCGCGCTGTACATTGCCGATTGGAGCAATCCCATTATCCAGCACGGCGAGGTCGATTTCCGCGATCCGCGCCGCGACAAGGAGCACGGGCGTATTTGGCGCGTCACGGCCAACGCCTCGGGCAAGGCACCGCATCGACGGGCTCCCGATTTGACGAAGCTCTCCACGACAGACCTTCTGGACCGGACGCTCTCGGCCAATGGCTGGGAGCAAGAGCAGTCCCGCCTGGTGCTGCGACAACGCGATGCCGGCGAGGTGCTTGGACGCGCCGCGTCTTGGGTTAAATCGCAAAAAGACCCGCGCGCCGCACTCGAAGTGGTGTGGCTGCATCAGGCCTTCGGTCGCCCTGGAAGCCCGTGGATCACACAACTGACAGGCTCTCCGGATCCTCGCCTTCGGACCGCAGCCGCCCGGCAGTTGAGTCACTAAACGATTGGAGGATCGGAGTGTCATGAGTCGTCTCAAGGAAACCGCCATCCAGACGTTGTCCCGGTCGGAATCGACCGAGGATCATTTAGAGCGCATCCAGGAATTGGTCGAGCGCAACGGGTATGCCCGGGTTAGCGATCTGGCCGACGCCCTAGGCCTGAGTTCGTCCACCGTATCCAACATGGTGCGCCGTCTGGCTAAACGCGGCTTCGTCAACTACAAGCGCTACCGAGGCTTCACCCTGACTGCTGAAGGAGCTGCGGTTGCCGCCCACATCAAGGATCGGCATCGCACCCTTACCGAACTCTTAACCTTGCTGGGACTGTGTGCCGAAACCGTCGAGCGCGAGGTCGAAGACATCGAACACCACCTAACACCTCAAACATTGGCCGCGCTCACTGCTTTGGTGGCGTATTGGAAGAATCGCCCCGCTGAATTGCAGGCTTTTCGCCAATTTCAGGCTCGTGACTCCTCCGCAAAAAACTCGGAAACATCGAACTCCTGAAGAGGTTGAGCGTCAGTTCTGAAGCGTTGGCTAGGCTCCGCGAACGTTTCGATGTTCCGATAGTAGCCCCTCACGGCGAGGTCTGCCGTGCGGGAACGATGTTGATTCCGGTATAATTGCGGCTTCACCTAGGTTTCCCCATCGTCCATTTTACCCACCTGTGATCAGCACCACCGCCGAACTGCGGGAACTCGCGTGCCGAGTACGCGAGTCAGAATGGGTCGCTTTAGATACCGAGGCCGACTCCCTGCACGCTTACCCAGAAAAACTGTGCCTGCTTCAGGTCGGTGTGCCCGGCAGTGAGTACCTCGTCGACCCTCTGTCGGACCTGCACCTCGAACCCTTGTGGGAAGCCATGGATCAGCATTCCATCATCTTCCACGCTGCTGACTACGACCTTCGCCTGCTGTTCCGAGGGCACCATTTTAAGCCCGCCCGGATTTTCGATACGATGCTCGCCGCTCGCTTGGCGGGTGAAGCCCGCTTCGGCCTCAACGATGCCCTCAACACCCACCTCGGCATCACCCTGGAAAAAGGCTCCCAAAAGGCCAACTGGGGAAAACGCCCCCTGACGCCGGCCATGGTGGATTACGCGTTGAACGATGTGCGTCACTTGTTCCCCCTGCAGCAGTCGCTTCTGGGCCGGTTAGAGTCCTTGGGGCGCCTCGACTGGCACCAACAAGTCTGTGAGCGATTGATCCGTGACTGCTGCCAGCCCGAGCGCATCGATGACGACGCTATTTGGCGCACGAAGGGACACGACAAGCTGGATGCTCTCGGATTGGCGGTCCTGCGCGAACTCTGGCATTGGCGAGAGAAAGACGCTCTGCGCACCGGTCGCCCCCCGTTCTTCATTCTCAAGCATGAACAGTTGGCCGAATTGTCTGCGGCGGCCTCGGAGACCCGTACGACTCGGGGTCTGAATTTGCCCCACTTCCTGACCTCCAAGCGGCGGTCTGGATTGCTCGATGCGATTCAACAAGGACTCGAAGTACCCGAGAACCGCCTCCCCCGCCCAATTCGCGTGCATTCACGCCGGATGACCCGTTCGGAGCTCGACGTCTCCGACCGACTGGCCCAGGTCCGTGACACCCACGCCCGTGAGCTGGGCATCGATCCGACACTCATCGCCTCCAAGGCCACCCTGTATGCGCTCGGTCGCAACGATCCCGATGCGTGGGAATGCTTGATGCCTTGGCAACGGAACCTGCTGGAGAAACCGCAAACCTCTTCCCGTCCAGCCCCGACTCGCGCTCCTGCGTTAGATACCTCGAACGCCCCCGACGCCCCCGACGCCGACGTCGATGACGAAGAATGTCAGCTCCCTCTGTGCGGGCTGGATTGAGCCGCACAGGCAGAACCGCCCAAAATCCAATAGCGCCTTGGTTGGCCGTTTCTGAGATAAAACAACCAGCAGGCGCAGTAGGCTGGTTTTCAAGGCGAGCCTAGGAGGACCGATTTGAACCGACCGTTATTGTCGGTTGCCGAACTCTGCCTTGTCTAAATCCACTCAAGACCCTCTCCACTGAGGAATGTGAACCGTCCTTGAGCTTGTCACACACCCTCATTCTCACTTCCAGCTTTCTGAACTCATGATCCCGAGCATCAAGGGATACGGGCTTTCAATTGATCCTGAAGGGACTCCGGTAAGTTGGACTGCTCCAACCAGGACTTGGCTTGAGCGGGATGCGAACGTCCCCATCGTTGAAAGACCGAATCGAGGAGTTCGGCACGGGTAAGAGAATCGGAGACCATGAGCCCAAGATCGGCGGCCTGGGCGACCGAGGTGTTCATGCGCTCATGAATGATACCCACCAACGCCTGGTCGCGTTGAATCGAATTCAGCCGCTCCAAGGAGGCCTTCGCGCCATTGAATTGGTTGCCGGACCAAACCTGATAGACAGACCGAATGGCCGCGGTTTGTTCGCTGCCCGATGGCAAAGACGCGGCCCAATTGAGCGCGTTTTCAGGGTCACGGGAAGACCACTGCAACCCGATGTTTGCGATGGTTTTCGCCCGAAGCACCGGGTCACGAATCCCGGAGACGGCCGCGACGGCACTGGCTGGATCGGCAGCAACTGCCATCGGCAGAAGGCGGCTGAGGACGGCGTCGCGGCCTTGATCCGGCACCACTTCACTGAGGGCCCCCAGGGCCGCGGAGGGTTCGGCCGTCACCCAGAGTTGGACGAGTTCTTGTCGATCGCTGGGCTGACGGACCGTCGGCAACACTTCCTTGAGGAATGCCGCGGCTGCGGCGGCATCAGTTCGGATCCACGATTCGGTACCTCGGACCAGCGCCACGATCCCGTGCCCCAGCCGCCATTGTTGCTCAGCCCAGCGACTGGCTGCGGCGGGATCTTGGATGGACCACTCCCTGGTCAGAGTGGGCAACCATTTGCCCTGTTGCTCTGCCGAGGCAGCATCCCATCGTGCGATGGCGGCCGCGGCGTCTTGCCGAGTCAGTGCCCCCATGAGCGAATCCACCCGCGACTCCCCCGAACCATCGGGGGCCGGGTGGGCCAACACCCATTCCAAAGCGGCATTGGGATCTTGTTCACCCCAGGCGTCGACCACTTCGAAGGTCACCCGTGGGCTGAAATTCTCGGGGAGCTGCTGCAACAGGACCACCGCGACTTCCAAGTGCTCACTTTTCCAAAACCCGAGAATTTCGGAGATTTTTTCTTCCGAGAGTTGCGCCCACGCTGCGGTAGGAATGGAACGGGCTAATCGGAGTGCCAATTCTGGGATCTTCTGATCGACGATGTTCAGAAGAAAGAATCGTGGATCCTCGATCTCCGGATCTTCATCAATGGGTGCCTGACGGATGCTTCTCAAGGCCGTTTCCGGCTCGCTTTGCAACCACTTCAGATACAGGTCCAGGACCAAATCCGATCGAGTTCTGGAACCCGTCAGGCTCCGCGCCCGTCGCAATGCTTCCTCGCCGTCCGATTCCATCCATTTCGAGAGAGCTCCTCTCAGGGCGGCGGACTGACGGTGGTCGAAGTTTCCAGATGGATCGCTGCCGAGGCGCTTGGAATCGGCCAGAAAAGCCCAAGCGGAAACGCGGTCGGCAACAATCCAACAGCGGCCCAACGCCTCCAAGAGGCCGGCATCAATACTGTTTGGAAGCGGTTGTCCGATCGCAAAATCCCAAATCACAGCGACGCAATCCGGCTGGGTGAGATCGGCCCTCTCGATGGCTTGAACCATTTGGCTGAATCGCCAATTCCAACTCTCGTTGGTAGCCAAGATTGCCGCCAACTCGCGAGCGACCTCGTCCGCGCTGAGACGCTGCTCCCCCTTAGGCAAACCGACCTTGCCGGGTGATTTGGTGATCGCAGGGGCCGGGTGAGTTTCGCGTCGAATATCTTCAGTCCTAGAAATTGCCGTTTCACGGAACCGGCTCCGAGCAACGGTGCCCAGGAGTCCAAGAGCCAAGAGGCCCGCCGCCCAACCCACGTAGCGATTCATTTGGAGATAGGATAAACGATGCGGTTTCGGGGCGAGGTGTCTTGTAATAGCACGAGTCCCCTCACCGATGCCCGTGGGGGTGCCTCCTCGCGAGTTCCTTATTGCTGGGAGTTCTTCTCGAGGGCTTGGAAATTGCCGGCCTCGCAGCAAGCCACGAAAGTCTCGGTCGAGCGTTTCAACTCTTCCCAGCGAGCCCGGATCTTGATGGCCTCGGCGGGGTCGATGCGATTGTCGGAGGCGGCGCTGGCGATGACCGCCAAAAGATCGGCGAACTCTTGGACCACTCCATTGGTGGCCGGAATCAGGTATTCCGGGTGCGTGTGATGGTTATTGGGATTGCGGATGAAAAACCCGCCGGACCGTTGGCACAACCAATGGATCAGGCGCAGGTCCAGGGTGCTCTTTAGCAACTGATCCATGCGATCCAGAGGATTGTGCGAAGCCGTAGCAGCCTCAGGATGTGGCTTTTCAGCCCACTTGTAGATCAGCGAGAGCGACAAGCCCATGTCTGCTGCGATTTGCTTCGCACTGGTGGTCTGTAGGACTTCCCGGATAACCTGAAAGGAGTGCATTCCATCTAGGTATCACTTCCTGACGCCCTTTGGGAAGGCGAGAACGAGAAATCAGCTATTTTAGTAGTCGTTTCATTCTCTAGGCTTCAACTCCGAGACCAACAATCTCGTGACTTTGCGCGTGCCCCGGACCCGCAGCCCGTGTTTGGCTAAGATCTGTGCATCCCGTCACGATCCTGACCTGTGTGGGCGCCTATTTTGCGGCGCTGCTGGCGGTGGCTTGGTGGACCGGACGCCGAGCCGACAACGCGGGATATTTCACCGGCAATCGACGCTCGCCGTGGGTTTGGGTGGCACTGGGTCTCATCGGAGATACCCTCTCGGGTGTGAGCTACATCTCGGTGCCCGGGAAGGTGGCGACCGACCACTTCGGCTACTTGCAATTAGTCCTCGGATACTGCGTGGGTTATGCGCTCATCGGCACCCTCCTCTTGCCGCAGTATTACCGGCTCCGGTTGACCTCCATCTACGAGTTTCTCGGACAGCGCTTTGACACGACCGCGCAACGGACCGGCTCCGGGTTTTTCCTCGTGTCACGTTTGTTGGGTTCGGCCGCACGACTTTACCTGGCTGTTACGGTCTTCCAGACGTTCGTATTCCAGGGTTGGGGCGTTCCTTTCTGGGTGACGGCCGGATCAGCCATCCTGCTCATCCTGATTTATACGCTTCGGGGCGGAATCCAAACGTTGGTGTGGACCGACCTTTTCCAGAGTGGATTTCTGGTGCTCGGGGTCCTTCTGAGCATCGGAGCCCTGATGATTGGCTTGGGCTGGAGCCCCTCGGACCTCGTGCTCAATTTGTCGCGCGGTCCGGAGACCACCGTCTTCAATTGGGACTGGCGATCTCCCAGTTTTTTCTGGAAGCAACTCCTCAGTGGCGCCGCTCTTGCGGTGGTCATGACCGGGCTCGATCAGAACAACATGCAGAAGACACTCTCGTGCCGGACCTTGCCGGAGGCCCAGAAGAACTTGTGGCTCTTCACGCCGGTGATGGTGCTCGTCACGGTGGCTATTTTGGTTCTCGGTGCGTTGCTCTTCCGCTTCGCCGAAATCCACGGAATTCCCCTGCCCGCCCGCACCGACGAACTCTTCCCCCGCATCGCCCTCGAATCTCTGGGCACTCCGGCGGCAGTGGTTTTCGTGCTGGGCCTCACGGCGGCGACCTTCAACAGCGCCGACTCGGTACTCACCTCACTCACCACCAGCTTCTGTGTCGATTTCCTGGGATTCCAGCAGCGCCAGGACCTGTCCGAGACCGCACGAGGACAGATCCGAAGGCGAGTTCACACGGCCTTCGCCGGGGTGTTGTTTCTCACGCTGTTAATTCTGCGCTCATTGGCCTCGCAGTTCGCAGTCATCGACCTGGTTCTTAAGCTGGCCAGTTACACCTATGGCCCGCTGCTGGGTCTTTTTTCACTGGGCTTGGCCACGCGGATCCGGATCTCGGGAAAACCTCTGCCATGGATCGCCATCAGCGCCATCGCCCTCTGTGCGGTCTTGGATCATCAGTCAGTGCAATGGTTCCACGGCTACCGCTTCGGATTTGAATTGCTGCTCATTAATGCCCTGCTGACCGCGATGGGGGCCGTTGTTTTTGCCCGAATGCCGCCGACCTCGGTCTCTGTCCCACCAGACCGCGCGTCTTGAACAGTGTCTCTCTATAAATCCCCACTGCCACCTCTGCCGACTGGATGAAATCGCGGTCGTGGTGGATTGGGGCCTCCAACCGTGCGGCCAGCGCCTGCTCGAGCCCTAAGAACTCGGGTGACCCAGAGCCTGAGAAAAAAAGTGCAGAACGCCGCTCTGCAGCCATTCTTCTTCGCATGGCCAATGTGATTGTACGCCCTCCGTGGCATTTGCCCGACAGCGCCGTCACCCCGGAATCGGTTTACCATCGACGACGCGATTTTCTGCGCGCCATGGGATTCATCGGCGGAGGTCTGGCCGTTGGCCTGCCGGCATTGGCTCAATCAACCAATCTTGCCAAGGCGACGGCATTCTCAGCCGGAAAACGGAATCCCGACTTTAACCCCACCGTTCGGCTCTCCGACGAAGAGGTGGCCACCCACTACAATAATTTCTACGAATTCAGTACCACCAAGACGCGAGTGCGGGATTTGGCGAGTCGTTTCCGCACCGACCCGTGGACGCTCGAAGTCAATGGCCTGTGCGAGAATCCTCTGAAATTGGGGCTGAATGACCTGCTCCAAGGATTTCCTCACGAGGAGCGTGTGTATCGGTTCCGCTGCGTCGAGGCCTGGTCGATGGTGGTGCCCTGGAGTGGATTCCCCCTCGCCCAGCTTATTGCCAAGGCCAAGCCCAAAGCGGAGGCCAAGTTTGTCGCCTTCACCACAGTGCTGCGGCCCGAAGAAATGCCCGGGGTGGCACGACTCCCCGACTACCCCTGGCCCTACACCGAGGGCTTGCGGATGGACGAGGCCCTGCACCCGCTCACGATGGTGGCCACCGGACTCTACGGAAAACCCCTACCCAAACAAAACGGAGCCCCGGTGCGGTTGGTGGTGCCCTGGAAATACGGTTACAAGAGCATTAAGAGCATTGTCCGTATCGAGTTCACCGCCAAACAACCGTCCACCCTCTGGGAGACGCTCAACGCCCAAGAATATCCCTTCGAATCCAACGTAGATCCCCAGGTGCCGCACCCTCGCTGGAGTCAGGCATCCGAGCGCGTGGTCGACACCGGCGAGCGGATCCCCACCCAGTACTTGAACGGGTACGCCGACCTCGTGGCCAAGTTGTATCCGAAACGGAAGGTATGAGTTCCCCAGACAGATCTGTGTCGGATGGGGTTCCCATCGATACGACCGACCCGATCAACGCCCGCATTCTGGCCGTCAGCGAAGACCGCCTCCAGGGATACCCGCGCGACCCGATCGGCGAAATCGCCCGATTGGCCGACCTGCCAACGGGCGTCGTCCTCGAGCGCCTGCAGGCGATGCTCGCCGCCGGTGTCATCCGCCGGATTCGTCAAACGCTCCTCGCCACGAGCCTGGCCGAAGGAGCCCTGTGCGCCTGGCAGGTACCGACCGAACGGCTCGATAGTGCCTTCGAGCACCTGTTTCAAAACGACCCCTTCAGTGGGCATGTCGTGTTGCGTTCCACCGATGCGGCAACTCCCGGTTCCAATTACAAGCTGTGGACGACACTCAAGGTGCCTCAAGGCTATTCGCTCGAGAAACACGCAGCCTTCTTGGCGCGAACCATTGGGGCTGAACACCACCGCCTCATGCCCGCTAAGATGCTCTTTGCTCTAGGCGTGGGCCATGTGAGGCGGCGCGGCATGGAGCCGGGTGCCCGGGCCGATGAGCCTGCCGAGTCGCTCGCAGTCCAAGTGACCCAACTCAACGACACCGAATGGAAGGTGCTCACGGCGCTGAAACGGGAGTTCACGTCTCAAGAATTGACGGTGGATCTTTGGGCCGGCCGCGCCCAGGAAACGGGCCTTGGAATAGAAGAATTTCACGCCGTTGCTGAGGAACTCAACCGACGCAAAGTCATTGGCCGCTTTAGCACCTTCCTTGAGCACGTCAAAACGCTCGCTTCGGGTGAACGGGTCACGAAGTTCAACGCGCTGTTCCACTGGGCCGTACCGCCAGGACTCGAAGAGGCCGCCGGTCGAGAGTTGGGGCGTCACTTCATTATGACCCATGCCTACTGGCGCGAGGGCGGCCCGGAGTTCCGTAACGTCAACATCATGGGTGTGGCCCATGGGACCGATAAGGCCATGGTCTTGGCACACAAGGCGGCCATCGACTTGCACCTGACCGAAGCGGGCATCCCAGTCGGATACACCAACGTTTTCTGGGGTGGGCGCAGCGAGATCAAGCCCAGCGAAATATCTCCCGTCGCCTACCGTGACTGGTGCCGCTCCGTGGGGATCGATCCGCAGACCATGGCCGAGTGAGGTCTCTCACGGCAGGCTCCGCACCGGGCGCTCACCCTCTTGGGCAAGCCGCCTCACTTGACCACGGTAGCCTGCAGAGGCGGCCAATAGGCTTGAGCCGCGACCCAGGCACTAATGAGCACAGCCAAAACCAGCGAATGCCAAAAGACAAAGCGGAGGATTTTTCCCTCGTTCCCATGGGCCTGAGCCGCGACACCGGCCACCACGATGCTCTGGGCGTCGATCATCTTGCCCATAACCCCGCCGGTCGAATTGGCCGCACACATCAGGTAAGGGCTCAGCCCAAGCTGTTCGGCGGTGATCCGCTGCAAGGAACCGAACAGCACGTTGGAAGCAGTGTCGGAACCCGTCAGAGCCACGCCCAACCAACCCAGGAGGGTTCCGAAGAACGGGTAAAAGACACCCGTCTTGGCCAAGGCCATTCCCAGCGTGGCGTCGGCACCGGAGAGTTTGGTGACATTTCCGAGTGCGAGCATGGCCGCGATCGTTAGGAGCGATTGGCGGACCGCGAGCAATGTCTCCCACCAAATTCTCAACAAACTGCGCGTCGAATAGCCCATCCACACACCGCTCAACCATGCGGCGAGCAAGATGCCCGTCCCGGTGGCCGACAGCACATTGAGCTTCAACTCTACCTTTTCGACCTTGGATACTCGGACGACCGGCGGAGTCCTCATGACCCGCTCATGAATGCCAGGGACTGGAAAGGACGGGGAGGCCAGACGGTCCAACGTATCTTTCACGGGCTGGGTGCCCCAGGCGAAAATGGCCACGGTCAGAATTACCCAAGGCACCCAGGGTCGCCACCACCGCGAACTCATCGGAGCAACTTTTGAGTCCAGGACCTTCACCGGACCGCCTCTCTGCCGGAGGCGCAGCATCCACAAGACCGCCCCCAGGCTGACTAGGGCCGAAATAGAATCCACCAGCCAGGGTCCATGGAAATTGCTCACCAAGAACTGCATCAACGCGAAAGAAACTCCCGCCACTAAGGCCACCGGCCAGACATCGCGAATTCCGCGCCACCCCGACATAGCCCCGACGATCCATAGCGGGATGATCGCTGAAAAAATGGGCAACTGTCGTCCGGCCATCGCCGAGAGTTTCAGTACGTCCAAATCGGTTACCTGAGCCAGCGTCGTAATTGGAATGCCAATGCTGCCAAAGGCCACCGGAGCCGTGTTGGCAATGAGTGACAATCCGCTGGCATGGATCGGCGAAAAGCCGAGTTGGAGGAGCAATGCTGCCGTGATCGCCACGGGGGCTCCGAATCCTGCTGCACCCTCGATAAATGCCCCAAAACAGAAGGCGATGAGGATCACCTGGATCCGTGGATCCGGAGCTAACCGCACCAACTGCTCCTTGAGTTCCTGAAACAAGCCCGACCGGACCGTCAAGGCATGCAGAAACATGACATTGAGGACAATCCAACCGATCGGAAACAATCCGTAGCCCCCACCATAAGCGGCCGCGCCCAAGGCGGCCGCGACCGGCATGCGAAAAGCCAACAGAGCGACACCCAGCGCCGCACCCAGCGCGAGGAGGGCCGCCACGCTGACTCGAAGGCGTCCCCAGGCCACCAGACCCAGGAGCAGCAGAACGGGAATGGCCGCAACCGCGGTGGAAAGCCACGGGTTGCCTAAGGGATCAAGGGGTTGTGACCAAGGCATGGAAAGTGCAGAAGTGTTAGCCGGAACATCGAGGGACGGAAAGCGGCGAAACCCCGTAACGGGACCGCTCGCACACCTCAGTTGGTCGATAGTGAATGATTCAGATCCAACGTTTGCGAAAGATCGAGGTGACTGATATAGTCCCCTCACAATTCATGTCTGAGGATCTTTCTCCGCAGGGCAACCGAGGTAACCGACCAGGGGAGCCCAAAATTCCCAACCAAAATTGGTTAATCTGGCCTGCCTTCATCTTATTGGGCTTGTCGCTCGTCTTCTGGAACCGTCAATCCCGTGGTTTAAGCGAGAAAACCATCGCGCCGCAGGTGTTTTTCCAACTGGTTAATTCGAACCTCGTTCGAGACGGCGTCATCGAAAATAACCCCCAACAAATTCTGGAGGTGGTTCGCGGTTCCTATCCGTCGGATTCCAGCGGCACCAATTTTGTGCCGTTTCGTGTGGAAATGCGAGTGACTCCCCAGAAATTAGACAATCTCTACGAAGTTCATGGTTTCCGCTCGGTTGAACGCTCCGGCAACTGGACCACGTTCTTAATGAGTGCGGCTCCGTTGATTCTGGGAGGCGTACTCATTTGGTTCATCTTTCTGCGTCAAATCAAGGCGGCTGGCAAAGGGGCCCTCAGCTTCGGTAAATCCAAGGCCCGACTCCTCACCAAAGACCGCAACAAGACCACCTTTAAGGACGTGGCCGGTGTCGAAGAAGCCAAGGATGAGGTTTCCGAATTGGTGGAATTCCTCCGTGACCCGAAAAAGTTCCAGAAACTGGGTGGTCGCATCCCTAAGGGCATCCTGATGGTGGGCCCGCCCGGAACCGGTAAGACGCTGCTCGCCAAAGCCATCGCCGGTGAGGCCGATGCCAGCTTCTTCAGCATCAGCGGATCCGACTTCGTGGAAATGTTTGTTGGCGTCGGTGCTAGCCGGGTTCGCGATATGTTCGAACAGGCTCGCAAGAACACCCCCTGCCTGATCTTCATCGACGAAATTGATGCGGTAGGACGTAGCCGTGGTCACGGTCTCGGCGGCGGCAACGACGAACGCGAACAAACTCTCAACGCTCTCTTGGTGGAGATGGACGGATTCGATACCCAAGAAGGCATCATTATCATCGCGGCCACCAACCGCCCCGATGTGCTTGATCCCGCCCTGCTCCGCCCCGGTCGTTTCGACCGCCAGGTGACCGTCAATCTTCCCGATGTCCGCGGACGTGAGGCCATCCTCAAGGTGCATGCCAAGAATGTGAAGCTCGACGGCGAGGTCGACCTGTCGGTCATCGCCCGTGGAACTCCTGGTTTCTCAGGTGCTGAACTGGCCAACTTGCTCAATGAAGCAGCCTTATTGGCGGCTCGGACCGGCAAGAAATCCATATGCATGAACGAGTTGGAAGAGGCTCGTGACAAGGTGCGCTGGGGCCGTGAGCGCCGCAGCATGGCCATGTCTGAAGAAGAAAAGACGGGCACAGCCTGGCATGAGGCCGGCCACGCCGTGGTCAATGTGGTGCTCAAGCACACCCATCCCTTGCACAAGGTGACCATCATTCCCCGAGGTCAGGCACTGGGCGCCACGATGTACCTGCCGAAAGAAGACATCCACAACCGCCGGTTCAAAGAGCTCAACGACCTCATTGCAGTGACCATGGCCGGCCGCATCGCCGAGCAAATGTTCACGGACGATATTTCCAGCGGCGCCTCCGGCGACATCCAGCAAGCCACCTCAATGGCCAAAGCCATGGTGATGCACTGGGGAATGAGTGATCAATTGGGCATGGTGCTCTATGGCGAGTCCCAAGAATACGTCTTCCTGGGTCGTGATATGATGCGCTCCAAGGAATACAGCGAACAAACCGCCCTACGGATCGACGCCGAGGTGAAGCGCATCATCGATGACGGCTTCAAGTCGGCCAACGCCATTTTGACCGAGTATCGGGACAAGGTGCAACTGGTCGCTCGGGCGCTCTTGGAGCACGAAACTCTCGAAGGATCTCAAGTCGCAGACATCGTGCGTACTGGCACTTTCACCCCTCACTCACCGCGTCCTGACAAGCCGGAACCCCCGAGCGGGGCTCAGGCCGCAACCCCGTTGCCCGAGGTGATCAAGCCCGTACCCCCGAAGCTTCCGGGTTTCGGTAGCGCGGCCCCAGCGCCAGCCTAAGACAATCTTGGCTGCCTAAATAGGAACCAAAAACTGGGGGCCAAAAAACTCTAACTCCCACCCTCGGCGCGGATCGAACCCTCGGGTTTGTTCCGCGCCGATTGTTTTTCAGGCTCTCACTTGGCCCGTGCCGAAGCCCTGCCACTTGTAGCTGCAAAGTTCATCGAGACCCATCGGGCCCCGAGCCCCGATCTTGTCGGTGCTAATGCCGATCTCAGCCCCCATACCGTACTCCCCGCCGTCGGTGAACCGTGTCGAGGCATTCCAGTAAACGGCGGCCGACTCGACCTCGGCTAAGAAACGGTCTGCCACCGCTGAATCGGCGGTCACCACGGCTTCGCTGTGTCCTGAACCGTGTCGGTGGATGTGGTGAATGGCCGCATCCAAACCATCCACCACCGCGACGTTGAGGATGTAGTTGTTGTACTCCGTCTCCCAATCCTGAGGCTCCGCGGCCCGAGCCACGCTGGTTGTGCCGCGGATTGCGCCAGTAAGTAATAGCAGCGCCTCTGCGTCGGCATGGAACTCTACGGACTTGGTTGCCAACCGAGTCGCCATGCGTGGTAAGAAATTCGCCGCCACCGCCCGGTCGACCAATACCGTTTCGGCAGAATTGCAGGTGGAGGGGCGCTGGCATTTGGCGTTGAAGACGATGTCTTCGGCCATCCCCAAATCGGCCGCCGCATGCACATAGACGTGGCAGACGCCCTTGTAGTGCTTGATCACCGGCACCTTGCTGCATTCGGTCACCGCCCGGATCAATCCCTCACCGCCTCGGGGCATGCAAAGGTCCACGTACTGGGTCAACGACAAGAGGGCTGGAATGGCCTCGCGATCGGCCGTCGGCACCACTTGGATGGCGTGCTCCGGAAAACTCCGCAGCACGGACTTGGCCGACGTGATCAACGTCTCCGCGATCAACCGGTTGGAATTCAGTGCCTCCTTGCCACCTCGAAGGATGGTGGCGTTGCCCGTCTTGAAACACAGCGAGGCCGCATCAGCGGTCACATTGGGGCGGGATTCGTAAATGATGACCACCACACCAATCGGCGTCGTGATTTTGCGGAGGCGAAGTCCGTTGGGACGTTCACGCGTGTCCAGCACCCGTCCGACGGCATCCGGAAGATCCGCGACCTCGCGCAACCCCTGAGCCATGGCGGCAATGCGGTCGGCACTCAGCGCCAGGCGATCCATCATGGCTCCGGTCAGTCCGAGGCTCTTGCCGACTTCCAAGTCGAGTGCATTGGCCTCCAGCAGGCGTGGCCCAGCCGCAACCAGACCGTCGGCCATCGCACGGAGGCAGCGGTTCTTTTCATCGGCCGACAGCCGGGCCAATTCACGCGATGCGGCCTTGGCTCGTCGACCCAGTTCCGTCATTTCATCCATCAGCGCCATGGGGCCAGCTTAGCCCTGCAAGGCGGGCGACGGAAAACCAAAACACGGGTTCCCTGCTGCTTGATTCGGCCGCTGCTGCTGTCGGCAAAATTACGAGCGACGATAACGACGACGCTAGCAGCTACCAAGTTCCCAGCGGACTAACCGGCAATGCGCGCCCTTCGGGCCATACCACATAGACAGTCTGATGCGATGCCGCCCATGCGTCTCGGAATGAAGCTTTGGAGAAATCTCGCCGGACCCGGCTCAAACGAACACCGGGGTCGTTGACGCTCACCGTCGTCCCCGATACCGCGCAAACCACGACCAAATGACCGTCGCCCTTTTCCGGCTTTGAGGCCCCCTTCAACACCGCATACGAAACCGACGCTGCGACAGGAATCCCCGAGTTCAACAAGGCCTCCAGATCGGCAATTCCGCTCAAACGGACGGCCACAGCCTGCAAACCTAGCCTACTCCCGGCATAGGCGGCGTTGAAGGACCAATTGCCGGTGCCCGGCCACCCGGGGTCGTGCACGCCGGCTGCCACCGTCCGGACATCCTGGTCCCATTCTGGGTGGGCCGTTTGTTGCCCCCAGTAAGCCATGAGCATGGCGACGCTGGTTGGGCTGCACCACTGGGTCACACCCTCCGGGTAATCGGCCTGAGATTTTTTTGGGACTTCGAGGATCCCTGGAGTTGACCGATGGGCTGGGATCGCCCGTGCGGCCTGTGCCGCCGCTGTCGGCTCTTCGGATCGGGTGGAGGGCGACCACAAGGCCAGATCCATTCGCTTCAAAACGGCCAATGTTTGGGTGGGATCTGAGAATCGCACCCGGAGCCGGACCGCCTGCCCCTCCGTTGGCAGCACCAGCGTGTCTGTGTCTACCGAGCCTGAGTCGTCACGCTGACCGCCAACACTGGTGCGCCGCGTGGGTGACTGCGAGGCCGACCAACGTCCCAAGTGCCACCACCGGCTCCAGTGCCCGGCGGTCTGAACTTGGCACTCGATCTCCAGATCGGCGTCTGTGCGGAGATTCCATGAGACCACTAATTCGCGGAACGGTATCGAAGACTTCCACTCCTGCGAGACCCACGCAGAACCATTGGGTGACTCCCGTTGAAACGAATGAAACTCCGTCACCGGAATCCATCGGGCGTCCGCCCAGGCCATCGCCGACGCATAAAAAAAGCACCACCCTCGGAACCGCAGCCACATTGGCGTAGTGTGAACTCCAAGCGCAGAATGTCGCTTCTGGAATTGGTAGGTATCGACCGGTTGAGTGCCAGGATTGCATGAACCGTTTCAGGCCAATCCTTTTGCCGTTGCCTGCCGTGTTCTCGAGGAGTTGGATGGAAATCATCTTTCGGACCCTCGCCATGAAGCCTTCAACCTTGACCCGCCCCTCCTCCCGGCTCGCCTTCACTCTCATCGAGCTGCTGGTGGTCGTGGCCATCATCGCCATCTTGGCCGGAATGCTCCTCCCCGCCCTGGCCAAGGGAAAGACCAAGGCCTTGCAGGCGCGTTGCACGTCGAATCTCCGTCAAATCGGAATGACCTTCGCCATGTACACCGGCGACTCGAACGACCGGTTTCCTTACTCCGGTCGCGATTGGCCCCAAATGGGGTTCATCGATTATCTCAAGCTGATGGATCCGTACATCAGCACCAACGCGAGATCCTTCTACTTTTGCCCGTCGGAAAAAGGGCGTGGATTCAACCTCGAATGGACGATGGCCAACAATTACCCCATCAAGACCAACGAGCTGCTCTTCCCCTGTTCGTATTACTACTACAACCAGTTCTACCACAACAACGACAGCTCTGCTCTCCAAGTTCGCAAGGTCTCCGAGGTCCAGTCTCCCACTAAAAAAGCCATCTCGCCCTGCTTTTCCAGCAATCGGGGCAAGTGGAACGACATTTACAAGGGCACCGGAGCCGCCGCTCACGGGCCCCGGGGCATGTCGTTGCTCTTCGTCGATGGGCATAGCGAATTCGCCTTGTACGACCGGCTGAATGCGCCATTCAAAGACGGTGCCAAGCTCATTTACAACCTCGACTGGACCGTTGGAGGCCTCGCCGGCGAAGACCTGAAATAGCCGGGCCCGCGTGGCGATTTCCTCGGGTTCTCCGGGTTTCTTCGCAGCCTCCGACTGGCGAAACTCGAGGAAACAGTGAATGCTGTCATTCCGGTCCGGAACCTGCCGTCCGGGGCCCATGCCGATCACTGACCACATCCGAAATAAATTGTCCACGGTACCGCACCGTCCTGGTGTCTACCTGCACAAAGACCGATTCGGAACGGTCATTTACATCGGGAAGGCTCGCGACCTTCGCAAGCGGGTCTCCCAGTACTTCCACCCCTCGCGACGCATGGGGTGGGATCTCAAGTTCAACGCCTTGGTCGATGGCATCCACGACTTCGATTGGCACATGGTCAAGAACGAGGCGGAGTCGTTGCTGCTAGAGAGCCGGCTCATCAAGGAATTCCAGCCGCGCTTCAATATCGACCTCAAGGACGACAAGCAGTTCCTCCTCTTGAAGGTCAACCTCAACGACCCCATTCCCCGCTTCACGCTGACGCGCCTGCGGAAAGACGACGGCTGCCTCTACTTCGGTCCCTTCGCCCATTCGGGCAGCGTGCGCCGGGCGCTGACTCTCATGCGGCGAAAGTTCAAGCTACGGGGCTGCCGTCCGTTGCACCCCAATGAGTCGGATTACCGGCACTGCTTATACGGCCACCTCCAACACTGCACGGCTCCGTGCATCGCCAACGTCACCCGTGAGCAGTACCTAGAACAGGTGCGTGCCGGAATCGGGTTCCTCGAAGGGCACACCGAGGAGCTACGCAGCGAACTGGAGAGCGAGATGCGCAAGGCGGCTACCAACCTCGACTTCGAGAAAGCAGCCCAGCTCCGCGATGCGCTGGAAGACCTCAAGCGCACCACACTGAAGACTGAGAAGTTCGAGCGCATTCCCTACACCCTGCCCGTGGCTGCCCACCCGGAATCTGACCTGCGCGAACTCGGGCGACTGCTCGGCCTCGCCGAACCTCCGGCCCGGATCGAGGGCTTCGACATCTCCAACATCAGCGGCACCTTCATTGTGTCATCGATGGTCAGTTTCTGGCATGGGCGTCCCGACCGGTCCAATTACCGTCGGTTCCGGATGAAGACGGTGAGCACCCAGGACGACTTCGCCTCAATGGCTGAGACCATTCAGCGCCGGTACAGCCGCCTAAAACGGGAGCTCCAAGATTCCACGACACCCACCGTCGCTAGTACCCCTCTCGAACAGGAAGATCCGGAGGAAGATTTCCTCCCACCCGAAGGCATCGCAGCCGAATCTCCCGAACGTCCCTGGGTTCCGAAGATCTTAACAGGCCCGCGGTTGCCGGACCTAATCCTCATCGACGGTGGTAAGGGGCAACTCAATATGGCCTGTGCCGAACTCGCAAAGCTCGGGCTCTCACACATACCGATCTTGGGCCTGGCCAAGGAGTTCGAAGAAATTCATCTGCCGGGCGAAAAAAATCCGCTACGGCCCGGGCTGGACAGCGCTGCGGTGAAGCTCCTCCAGCGAGTTCGTGATGAAGCCCATCGGTTCGCTAACACCTACAATGCCCAGCTGCGACTGAAGAAGATCAGCGAGAGCATTCTGGATGAATTTCCGGGCATTGGTGATGCCCGCAAAAAGGCTCTGCTAAGGCGTTTTGGATCCATCCAACGGCTGCGCATAGCACCCATCCACGAAATCGAACAGGTGGACGGTTTTGGTGGCACTATGGCCCAGGCGCTCAAACGCTTCTTGGAGGCCCGCAAGGACTCCTAAGGTTTAAGATCCCGGAGGCCCGTCGATCGTGTCGCCGTCCATTTGATAAATTCCCACCAAATAGCCATTCTCGCGCATGGCTCCAACTTTGAGCGTGCCGTAGAGGGTCACAGCCTGATCCATCACGGGCTTGATTCCGGACGTGGTCATCTTGACTGCAATCCATTCATTGATCTTGGGAACGGTACCAAAGCAGCACATGGACTGGTCTCGCATGAGCAGCAGCTCGGTCACCAGGCCCCCTTCTACTTTCAAGGGCAGCATGAAGCCCTTTACAGCCACCTTCTTGCCGCTGAACGCCTTCACTTTGGCGGGTATCTGAGTGTCTGGATCGGCCGCCGGGGCATTGGTCTTCGAAGCCGGAGCGTCTTCAGGCACCTCGTACTTGAAGGTGGCTAGGACATCGAATCCCACGGATGCAAAGCCAGGTTTTGCAGCCGGTGTGTTGGTCGTAACGGACTCTTTGGAAGAATCGACTTTTGGATCCACCGCCTGGGTCTGGCCTGCCAAAGGCTTGATCGGCTTGCCGCGGGGAACCGCTGCAGGAGCGGCGGATTGCGCCATCAGCGGAGACCAGAATCCCGGACTGGAACCTAGCCACGCTGTAGCCAGAAAAATGGTGAGAAATCGAAGACCCCGTCGAAGTCTCTTTTGGACTCCCTGCTTCATGGATACATCCGCACGCATGAGACGGATCTTAGAGTGTCAGCGCTCACAACGCCAGTGTGGCTCAAGGAGAGATTTCTACCCTTGACGCTGCCGGAAAGCGGGACGGATTTTCTGGTCACACCGCCTCCCTGTCTTTCTCCCGCAAACTTTCCCTGATGGCCCACCTGCTCACTCGAACTCCATGGATGCACCGCCGGGCGATGCTCCTTTGGAAGCTGTGCATAGCAATCCTCGGTACCACGAGCTCGTTGATCACACGGGCCGACAGCACCGTCGTCTTCAACGAAGTGCACTACCACCCCGCAGATCGGGAGCCCTTTTACGAGTGGGTCGAACTGCACAACCAAATGGCGGTCAGCATGGACCTTTCCGGATGGCGACTGGCTGGAGGCATTACCTACTTGTTTCCCCGGGGAACAGTTTTGCAAGGCGGTGCTCAACTGGTCGTTGCCGCCAACCCGGCCGCGCTCCTGGAACTGGGCGTCACCAACGTGGTCGGCCCTTATCAAGGGCGCCTTTCCAATTCCGGTGAGACGCTGGAACTGCGAAACAATAACCAGCGGCTGATGGACGAGCTCTCGTATGGCACCGGCTCGGAGTGGCCCGTGGCTCCCGATGGGCATGGCCCCAGTTTGGCCAAAATTGAAGAATCGACCTCCACTGCAGTCGAGTCCCACTGGCGACCGAGCTCTCAGCGCGGCGGATCCCCAGGCAGCCGCAATTTTCCCAGCCCGGGTTCCGAAAGTCCGCCCGTTCTCGTTTCTGCATCCCAAGGCTGGGAGGTCCTGGTTTCGGCGTCTATCCCGGGGCCTGATTGGTTTTCTTCCAACGGATTAGATCCTACCTGGAAGTCGGCAACGGCCCCGTTTTTTGGTGGGGAAGCCTCCCCTCCCACCGGAACTGAGAGTGCCATCCCTACCCTGTTCTCCACCGGTGTGTCGGACTCCCGGAAGGCATTGACTGCGGGCACCCGGGATGCGCACTACACGGTGATAGCCTCCGCACAGATCGTTTCTCCTCCACCGCCATCCCCGGCCCTGGTAATTGAGGGACATCCGGCCTGGATGGCCAATGATTCCAGTTCGCAATGGCTGGGACCAATCCACCCGGGAACCGCCAGCGTCGCGGCGGGCAATTACCGCTACCGGACCCAATTCGATCTCTCTGCGTTCGCGCCGGATTCCGCGCGACTCCAGGTCCGAGCGGCCGCCGACAACCGGATTACGTCCGTGCTGCTCAACGGCCGGAGCATCGGCCTGAGCTTCGAGGGATTTCAATCGTTCAGCCCGGTGTTCAACGTCAGTTCCGGATTCACGACGGGCACCAACACGCTCGAGTTCCTCTGGGCCAATGACTCCAACTCACCTAATCCGGCAGGTTTTCGGGCGCTGTTGCAGGGCACGGCCCGCAGCCGATTTAATCCTGATAGCCGCCTGACCCCTTCGGTGACCCAGGCGGCTTATTTTCGGACTCGGTTCGTGGTTCCACCCAACTTGGCTCGGGCGCGACTGAAACTCCGGACCACTTACGATGATGGCGCAGCCTTCTACCTGAATGGCCGTGAGGTCCACCGGGGCAACCTGCCGACTGGCACCCTGAAATCCGATACGCCCGCTCTGGCCTCCCAGCCAGGAGTCTCGTCGCCCGTGGAGATTTCTCTGCCGCCCGGTAGCCTGCGGACTGGCACCAATATCTTGGCCGTGGAATTGCATCAGGCCACCGACGGAATTACGGACCTGTGGTTCGAGGCAGAACTTGCTGTGCAGGAAACGCAGGACTCCTCGCGAGTTGGACTCTGGTTCAACGAGGTGGCCGCCCCTGGTCTCGGTTTTTTTGTCGAGGTGGCCAACACCAGCCTAGAAGCCCTGCCCCTGGATGGCCTCCGGATCACATCCACCGGAAGCTCTGCTGGAGCCTACACCTTTCCGATGGGCACACTTCTGCCCTCTGGCGGAGTCCGTTCGGTGGCATGGTCCCAGTTAGGCTTTCGACCGGAGCGGGGCGACCACCTCGTCTTGGAATCTACGAACGACGAGAGCGTGCTGGATGCCGTGGTACTCGGCTCTCAGGCTCAGGCACGCCATCCCGATGGCACCGGTCCCTGGCGATTCCCATCCGCACCGAGTCCGGGACAAACCAACCAGGTGCGTCTCCACCGCGAGGTAGTTCTCAACGAAATCTTCTATCACCCGCCCGAAGGATCGGTTTCTGGCAGCTGGATTGAGCTCCTCAACCGCAGCACCTCTGACATCGACTTGTCGGGCTGGAATTTCGCCGAGGGCATCGGCTTCCGATTCCCCGCCGGCACGACGCTGAAGGCAGGACAACTGTTGCTCGTCGCTGAAAACCCAGGACTCCTGCTCTCCGAAAATCCGGGTACTCAGGTCGTCGGTCCCTTCGAAGGGAAACTCTCCAACTCCGGGGAACGACTGGTGCTCGTTGATGCGGCCGGCAATCCCGCCGACCTCGTGGAGTATGCCGATTCAGGACGCTGGCCAGAGGAAGCCGACGGGGCCGGCTCCAGCCTCGAATTGCGGGACGCCGAGGCTGACAACGCCTCGCCTGAGGCGTGGGCTGCCAGCGACGAATCCGCCCGCTCGGAATGGGTTCGCCATATCTACCGGGCCCGCGCGGTCTCCTCGCCTGGACCTACGCTTTGGAAGGAATGGGTGCTGGGCCTGCTCGATGCGGGTGAATGCCTCATCGACGACCTGCAGGTAATCGAATCTCCAGGCACGGCCACGGCCATTTCATTGCTCAAGAATGGTGACTTCGAACTGGGGATTACCTCCTGGCGTTGCCTCGGGACTCATCGCCTCAGCCGGGTCATCGAAGACCCCAATTTGCCGGGAAATCATGTGCTGCACCTGGTAGCGACCGGTCCCACCGAGCACATGCACAACCACATCGAAACCACCCTGACCAGCAACAAAGCGGTGGTGAATGGGCGTGAGTACGAAGTGTCGTTCCGTGCCCGCTTTCTGAAGGGATGCCCTCGACTGAACACTCGGCTCTACTTTAACCGCGTGGCCAAGACCACGGAGTTGCCCCGGCCCACTCGGGCTGGAACCCCCGGTTCCCCCAACTCCCGGAAGACGGCGAACCTCGGCCCTACCTTCGAATCGCTGAGTCACTCACCGGCCGTCCCTGCGGTCGGTCAGGCGGTGACGGTCACGGCGGTTGCCTCAGATCCCGATGGAGTCGCGAGCGGGAAACTCTTCTGGTCGGTCACTGGGGCCGCCTGGCAGTCCAAGGTGGTCTCGTCGGACAGCGCAGGCCGAATCAGCGCTACAATTCCCGGTTTGCCTGCGGGTTCCACCCTGCAGTTCTACGTTGAGGCCACTGACGGCCGAGGAGTAACCGCCTGGTTCCCGGCAGCCGGCCCTCAGTCACGAGCCCTGGTGGGCGTGGCCGATGGGCGGGAGCGACTGGGATCGCTGCACAACCTTCGCCTCCTCATGACGCCCGCCGACCTGGCGCTGCTTCACGCCGAGACCAACGTCATGAGCAACGAATTCCTCCGCGCCACGGTGATCCAAGATGAGAAGGAAATCTTTTACGATGTGGGTGTCCATTTGCAGGGCAGCCAGCGAGGGCGACTGGAGGCCAGCCGAGTCGGATTCACCTTAAGATTCCAGCCAGATCACCTGTTCCGCGGGGTTCATTCCGGGATCTCTATCGACCGGTCTGGTGGCTACACCGGTGTGGGTGGAGACCAGGACGAGATCGTCCTCAAGCACGCCCTTCAGCACGCCGGTGGGCTCCCGGGCATGTACGATGACTTGGTCTATGTCCTTCCGCCGCGGGCGGACCTCACCGGCACGGCCCTATTGATTTTGGCCAAATACGGCGACGTGTTTCTGGACTCCCAATTTGAAAACGGATCTGACGGCAACGAATTCAAACTGGAGCTGGTTTATTACCCCACCACCACGGTCACCGGCGGCCGAGAATCTATCAAACGCCCCCAACCCGACGAGGTGACGGGCGTGGACATCACCAACCTGGGCAACGATCCCGAGGTCTATCGATGGTTCTTCCTCCCGGAAAACAACCGCTCCACCAGCCGTCACGAACCCCTCATGGCCCTGGCCAAAGCGCTATCCCTCAGCGGTTCAGCCTTGGAGCAGGAGTCGGAGCGCCTCATGGATGTGGACACCTGGCTGCGGGCCGTCGCCTTTCAATCGCTCTTCGGAATGGTGGACACCTACCCCTTCGACAATCCGCACAACTTCATGATTTATTTCAGACCCAGCGACGGGCGCGCCCTGCCCTTTCTCTGGGACATGGATTTCAACTTCGGCGCGGCGGTGAATTCCCCTCTCAATCGCACCACGGGCAACCTCGCACGCCTGTTTAACCTGCCCGCGAATCAGCGTCGCTATCAGGCTCATTTACTCGACCTGGTCACCACCACCTACAACCTCCAGTACCTGGGCCCTTGGATCGATCATTTCGGAGCCTTGGCCGGTCAGAATTTCAGCGGTATCCGAGGCTATGTTCAGCAGCGCTCCGCCTACGTTCGCAGCAAATTGCCGGCATCGGTTCCATTCCGGGTGACCAACCCATCCACCAACGTGGCGCTGCTCACGACCTCCACCGGAGTCCTGCAAGGCAACGCCTGGATCGATCTCAAGGAACTCATCGTGGAAGGCCCTGAGGACACCAATCGCGTGCGCTGGATCAACTCCACCACCTGGCAGGCCACCCCTACTTTGCGTCTGGGTCAAAACACGGTTCGGTTGCGGGGCTATGACTTCAGCGGTGCGCTGATCATCAGCACCGAGTGGGTCCTCACGACTACCACCCCGGACGGAGGTCTGAATGTCGATCAGGACCAGATGCCGGACGCCTGGGAGCGCCGGTTTGGTCTAGACCCGGCCAGTGATGATCGACTGTTGGACGCCGATGGCGACGGTCACTCGAACCGCGATGAATTCCTCGCCGGCACCCACCCCAGGGATCGGCTGAGTTTCTTACAACTCCAATGCAGTTTCTCGGAGGCCGCTTCTACTGAGGGCCCTGTGCGTCTGCGGTGGGACGCCAAAGCCGGTCGATCCTACACCGTATTGCAAAGCCCGGTGTTGGAGGGCGCAGATCTGGGTTCTGCTGCCTGGACCCGCCATTCTGATCATCCCGCAGAGGTCGGCGATCACACCGCCGAAATCCTCATCCCGAGGTCCAACCCAGGAGAATCCCGCCTCTACCGATTGGTGACCCCGGCCCAACCCTGACGGCAGCGGCCAAAACCAAATCTGCGCCGCCTCAGGGATTGGGCATTCAGTGACTGGGAACCCTGGGTCGAAAAGCCTCACTCTGCGAGGCGGATCGGCCCCACGCCTGATCCCGAGCCAATGGACCGGAGGTCACCGCTTCGAGCCGTGCATTGAATCGCTCACCACGGTCCACCAGCCACAGGGTTTTACCGTCCCGGTTCCCCTTGAAGTTGGCGTGCAAACCCGGGCGAGTCCGCCGTGTCTTCATTCAACCAAACCAGCAGATACCTCCTCCCGCGTTCCACAACGCCATCCGCATGAAACCTCCAGTTTCGAGGCTGTGTCGGGTCGTCGCTCAGGTAGCTATCCGCCAGCGATACCCGATCGCGGAACGTGTTTTGACGCTCCTCACAGTCGTCAACATCACCCTGAGGATCGCGAATGCCTGTCACCCGAAGGCACCTGCGAACGCTGCCCTGCCCCAACCCCCGGTCTCAGAACTTGCGCAACTTGCCCTCAGGACCGACCACCCAGAACAGACTTCCCTCGAAAAAGCCTTTCTCTGCAACCAGTTGCCGGATGCCGGCCGCCTCAAGCTCGGCCCGCTGTGCGGCGGACACTCCGGGATCCAACGCTGGCTCGAATAGGAAGGTCTCGGAGAAGTTGTGGTGCCCTGCAGAGTAAGTCTGGGCTACCCCGCTCTGCAGGATCAACGGTTCGGAGGTGAGGCCAATGATGCGCGTCTCGACAAAGCCGAGATTGGGTGCGGTGTATCCAGCCGTCGGACCCTGGGGTTCCGGGGGCCACAGGAACCGGGTCTCGACGCGCAAGCCACCGGTGCGTGAAAGCGTCCGTGATTGCGGGAGCGTCCCGGGGCCTGGCAGGCGGCGCAGCGGCACGAGTCGGACTGTTTCGTTGGTGACCGTGCTGGGCCCTTCCCAGGTTAACTCCGGCTGCGGCAGGTCGTAAGTGGCTTCGAGACTCACCGATCCGTCGAGAAGTGTGACCCAGGCGGATTCGGGCGGCTTGGACGAACGCCGCCAGTCGATCAGCAGGCCGAGGGTGCGGCGCAACCTTCCGGAACCCGCCACCCAAGAGTCCCTCGTCTGGTCCGCCGAAAGCGCGTGGGCGAATCCCGGCCAGGTGGCAAGGTCGTTGGTCAGGATCCAGCCGGCGCCAAGGTGTGAGGCGTCCCAAGTGACGGCGGTGAAGGGCGGCGTGGCCAACCCGACGGCGGTCAACCGGCGGGCCTGGGTCGCCAGCCGCAGCTGGCACTTGAGCCGGTGCTTGGCGAAGACGCTCGAGTATTCGCCCTCCTCCACCACGAACGTCTCGACGCTGGGCATCAGGAAGGTGGTCGTCGCCGGGGCTCGCTCATCGGCCAACGGCAACGGACGCACCTGCTTCAGCTCGAGACGGCCCGGTTGCACCCGCTTGTACTCGAAGTCGAGGGCGAAGCGTTTGCGGGTAGGATTCCGGCGCGCATACTCCTTGGCGACCGACTCGAGCAGACCGACCAGACGGCGATAGTCGCCCTCCCACGGCATCACGTTGGCGCCCAGCGGCACCCTCGAGGAAGATTGGCGCAGGGCCAGCGACATCGATCCCCAGAACTGGTAGAAGTCAACGACCTCGGGCCGAGTGGCGCCATCCGGATTGGTGACCGACTCGGCTCCTGCCTGGGAGACCAGCTTGCCATTGAAGGACACGCTGCCGAACGAGGTATCCCAGGTGACGGTGGCCACCCCGTTGGCCATTTCGATCTCGTCGGGGAAAGAATAGTGAACGAGCAGTGCCATGCCGACCTCGGCCTCGACGACACCCCGGCGCCACCGCTCAAGGAAGGCGTTGTCGTTGTAGAAGCTGGCGTAGACGCGCTGGATGGCCCGAAAGATGCCACGCTCCTCCGGCTCGGACGGATCACAACCGCAGGGGCCGGCGGCATCGACGTCGAGGTCGTCGGAGGGACATCCGCTGAAGCTGTCGTACAAACCCGCCCCGGTGAACTCCTCGCCGTCCTCGACATTGGTCGAGCTGCGGAAGCGCACCTTCCGGCGGGGATCGAAGCCCGCGTTCGCCAAAGCCCCGAGGACGGCCGCCTGCTGCGCCGCGGAGAATCGAGCGTCACGGGTGATGGTCCGACGGATGGCTTCCAGCCTGGGCCCGAGCACCGCAATCTCGGGGTTCCGATCGAGGCCAGCCAACTGCGCGTCGATCTCGGCCCGGAGGGTTCGACCGGAAGGCAGGAGCTGGGAAAGGAACTGATCCCACAGGTCGAAGGTCAGGGCGATGGCCGGCTGGGAATTCAACGGCACAGCCACGCGCAGCAGGCCATAGTGTGCGGCCTTACCGCCGACCCAGCGGATGTCCGCCGGGGACAGGGGCGTAAGGTTGGTGATTGAGCCCAGCGTCTGCCGGGGCACATAGGCGATGGGCCGGGGTTGTTTCAGCGCCAACAACTCCTCGCGCAGGGTCCCCGTAAGGCCGGACCCCAAGTCGAGCACGGTGGCGGTGGCGCCGAAGCCCCGCTGGGTGCGCAGCGCGATCTCGCGGCCAACGAGCCCGCGCAACCGCTCTCGCTCGGCCGCATCGGCGAACCACACGAAGGGGATGCCATCGCCCTGAGCCAGGAGGGCGACATGCGAGTTTGGTGTCGAGGGACTCAAGGTGAGGATGCCCGCCAAGGGCGGTAGTTCAGCGGGCACGCGGTCGGTCAGCAGGATGTCCGTCGACCGGAGCCTGCCCGACGCCCTGGCCGCGGAGATCTCGGCCGCCGGGACCCAAGTCAGGCGACCCACCGCCCATCCTTCGGAGTAGATGGCATCTTGCGACAGCCAGCGCTCAACGGAGCCGATCGCGAAGCCGGCGGTGGCGAAGGCCTCCCGGTCCAACTCGGCCGCGGTCGCCTGTTCCGGGGTGGGTAGGTACCACACCTGCGTTCCGACCGGGGCCCGGACCGCAGCCCGCACAAGCCGTAGCCAGTGCAGCACCTCGTCCCTGGGCCAGGGCTGCTGGCCCACAATCTGGATGCCGTATTCTGGGCGTCCATCCCCAGGGGCCAGCACGGCGCCGAGAACGGCCAGATGGTTGGACGCCTGCAGGGTACTCAGGTCGAACTCCGCACGGCTCATGCCGAGGAACGGTTTTAACCGAAGGCGTGCATAGTCGTGATGGAAGCGGTATCGCTGCGAATCCTGAAACCAGACCCGAGTGGAATCCTCGCGCAGGATCGTGAACTTGGCCCAGTGGATGGGGTTCTCGAACAGCCCGGCTATCGGACGAACCAGGAACGGATCGTCCACAGCCTGCAACTGGTTGCGGCCATCGTCGGCGCTGGTCTTCGACCGCGAGGCGACCCGGTAGAAGCGAACCGTCTGGGTGGGGGCGGCAGGATCGCGGAACTCGAAGCTCCCGCCATGGAACACGGCCGCCTCCTTCCAGGTCGCGAGGTCGCCGGACACCTGAAGGGTTTGGACGCGGTTGGTTGCGTCTGAGGAGCGGAGTCCGAGCCATCCTAGAGGGTCGGTCGCCAGCACCTCGAGCGGCCCGGCCAGCACCCGGCCCGACATTAGACAGGCCAGCAACATCGGGGCCAGCCAACTGCGAACTGCAGAGGGCCACGGAACGCCACCGGCCAGATCAGGACGGCTAGGACAAGGAGACAACATCACCATCATGGTTGGAATTGATCGGGATTTGCTTTTTGACGCTCAGCGATGAGCGCCCTGCGTATCGAAGTGAGCCTGTGTTGTATATTGAAAACCTAGCGGGGATCCGACAGATATCGATAGCTGCCAGCACCGGTCCATGGAGATGTTTTTATTATCCCACGGCCACGTTGTTTCGGATGCATCTTTTATCGCTCGAAAAAACGAACCGAAAACTAAATTAAGATGGTGTAACACCCCCCCTGGAACACATCGGTTTTTCGCCGCACCTCGAATGCTGGATCACTCGTTGCACGGGTCAGCAACCCCGGGCCGATGATCAGGAATTCAAATCTCGGCACCGGATTGATCACCACTCAAACGCTCACAGCCATTGATCCCTAATGGGCAACGGATCATCCTGATTCTTTAACTCATGCCCCTTTCCTCCTTCTTGCGGCGCCTCGGCGGCGTTCTGGTTTGCATCAGCGCCTGGAGTACCCCTTCCCTGGTGGCGCAACCCGTTGATGTGCCAGCCCCCTTGGGCGTTCCCCGCCCAGGACCCACCAACGCGGAGCCCTACGCCCCGCAACCCATCGTCCAGGGCGGAATTGTCATTCCTCTGTACCCGCCCGATTCCACTCAACTCAACGCCAGCCGGGTTCGCGAGGCTGAACACTACAACCTCAGCAAGTCGGTGGCCGGGCGGATTAGTTGGATCACCAACATCCACAACCCTTCCATCGAGGTGCACACGGTCGAGGGTGGGCTCAACACGGGTGCGGCTGTGATCTTGGCCGCCGGCGGAGGGCATCGGACGCTGAACGTAGGTTCAGAAAGTGCCGACTTTGTTCCGTTTTTCCACCAATACGGGGTCAGCACGATCATCTTGCGTAACCGCCTGCGGGCCGACGGGTACGATGTCCAGAAACACGCGGTGAATGACGCCCTTCAGGCCATCCGGCTGGTTCGCGCCCACGCGGCGCGTTGGAACATCGATCCTAAACGCATTGGCATTATGGGTTTCTCGGCAGGCGCTGAACTGTCGGCGCCCGCCGCACTGTTTTACCCGGAGTTTGATCGCACCCAGACCAACGGCCCGATGGGCAATATTTCCTCGCGCCCCGACTTCACTGTACTGGTCTATCCCGGCCCTTCCCCCTTCGCCCGCGGAGCGCATCCCGAAATCCCCAGAAACATTCCGCCCGCGTTTGTGACCTGCCCGGGCTCAGGAGACCGCGGCCACGCCATCTGGGCCCTAGAATACTACGACGCCATGCTCAGAGCCGGTGTTCCTAATGTAGAGATGCACTTGTATGGCCATGGTCGTCATCCGGGCGAAGCCCTTCCGGACGGTTCCCGAATGTCGGCAGGCCTTGCCGATCGCAACGGCATCCCTTTCGGCAAATGGCAGGACCGCTTCATCGAATGGTTCCGCGACTGCGGTTTTCTCCAGAAACCCGGATTGGAAACCCGCGCCGCCCGCGAATCGGCCGCCTTCGCCCAACCGACGAGCAAATAGGCCTGCGACCATTTTCTTGGCATCGAGGGTCGGCTGCGACCAGCATTCACCAACGGTATGCCTTAGGGATCTCGGTCCCTGCGGTTCAGCCGAATGTGATCGTTTTATTTTCAACTCCATGAGCACACCTTCAAGCCAGTTCTCTCACGTCGTCATTTTCTGGACCGACCCCGCCAACCCCACATCCGCCGATGAACTCATTGCCGGTGGCGAGAAGTACCTGAAGCCGATCCCAGGTGTGACCCACTTTCACATGGGCCGGATGGTCGGCAGCCCGCGTCCTGTGGTGGATCAATCTTATCAGGTGGCCTTGAACCTCATCTTCCCCAGCAAGCAGGCTCAGGATGAGTACCAGATCCATCCGGAACATTTGAAGTTCGTCGAACACTGCCGCGCTCTGTGGCAGAAGGTCACGGTGTACGACTTCGCCTAAATCGCTCTGACGATCCAAAGACGGAATCCAAAGAGGGGGCGCAGCGAGGGTTTTACGCTACCACCCCCTTTTTTGTGGCTCCACTGCGCTGTGGCTTCACTGCGCTGCAAATGACCCGGCGCCGGCAGCGGTATAGGCGCTCCCACTGCGCTGTGCTTTACTGAGGCTCAGGCAACAGCAAATCCATCACACTATAGACTGCAATCGTTGGTCGGTTGGGGATGACTTTCAGCCTCTGCTTGATCACTACGGTGCCCGGGGCCGAAGCGGCGCTGAAGGCAAAGAACTGTACCTCACTGCTCTTCAACCAAGCCGCCGCCTTGGAACTGAGACCGCAGGCCGCAATGAACCCATTCCGATCCAGCATGGGGTGCTGAGGATTGGCCAACCGGTAAGGCGTGTACTTGCGCTGAATTTCCTCCTGAAACGCAGGCGCTTCGATTTCGCCACTCAATTGGCGGGCCTTCTTCAAGGCTTTGAGGGCCGCCGGGGCCATCATCGTCATGAGAACGCCAATGATCCCCATCACGCACAGCAGTTCGATGAGCGTCACGCCCCAAGACGGCCCTAAACATTGCCAAAACCCACCCCGTCTCTTGTGAGAAATCGGGGGTTGCACCTTCATGGGACCCAAACCGGCTTAGTTCGTCTTGAGCACCTCGATAAAGGCCTCCTGCGGGATCTCCACCGAACCGACGGACTTCATGCGCTTCTTGCCCTCGCGCTGCTTCTCCAGAAGCTTGCGCTTACGGCTAATGTCGCCGCCATAGCACTTGGCCGTCACGTCTTTGCGCATCGCGCTGATCGACTCACGAGAAACGATTTTGCTGCCAATGGCTGCCTGAATAGCGATCTGGAACTGCTGCCTCGGAATGACGTCCTTGAGCTTGGCCGCCAAGTTGCGCCCCCGGGCCTCGGCCTTGGATCGATGAACCAGACTGGAGAAGGCTTCCATCACCTCACCATTGACCATCATGTCCAGTTTCACCATGTCGCTGGCCTCCATTCCATCCGGTTCATAATCCATCGACCCGTAGCCCCGGGTGATGGATTTGATACGGTCGTGAAAGTCGATGAGGATTTCGTTCATCGGGATCCGGCAGGTCAGCATCACCCGCCGCGTGTCGAGGGTTTCGGTGTTCTTGATGAACCCGCGCTTCTCGGAAATCAGCCCCATGATGTCGCCCAGGTTCTCACCAGGAGTGATCACAAATGCCTTCACGATGGGCTCCATGACGGTCTCGATGTAGGTGACGTCGGGCATGAAGGCGGGATTGTCCACCTGCTTGACCGTCCCATCGGTCATGTGGACCTGATACACCACGCTCGGGTAGGTCGCGATGATGTCCATGTCGAACTCGCGGCGGAGGCGTTCCTGAACGATCTCCATGTGGAGAAGGCCTAGGAAACCGCACCGGAGTCCGAAACCCAACGCCGCCGAGCTTTCAGTCTGGTAGGTCAGGGCTGAGTCGTTCAACTGCAGCTTGGCGATGCTGACCTTGAGCCCCTCATAGTCGGCCGTGTTAATCGGGTAGATGCCCGAGAAGACCATCGGATGGATCTCTTGAAAGCCGGGGAGCTCGGTCGAGGGATTGCGCGGATCGGTGATAGTATCACCCACCTTCACCTCGCGCGGGGTCTTAATATTGGCCGTGATGTAGCCGGTCTCGCCCACCTTCAATTCATCGCGGGTGTACGGCTTGGGATTGAAGGATCCAACCTCCTTGATTTCCACTGTCCGCCCCGAGTGCAGCAACTTGACCATCATGCCCGGCTTCAGGGTCCCGTTGGTCACTCGGACCAGAATCACCACACCTTTGTAAGTGTCGAAGTAGCTGTCGAAAATCAACGCCTGGAACGATTTCGCATCGGTTGGCTTTGGTGCAGGCAAACGGTGAACGATGGCTTCCAGAATCTCTGAAATACCAATTCCTTCCTTGGCACTGGCTAAGATGGCGTCCTCAGATGGAATGGCCAAAATCTCCTCCAACTGCTGCTTGGCCATTGGAATATTGGCATGCGGCAGATCGATCTTGTTAATGATCGGAATGATCGTTAGGCCCTGCTTCATGGCCAGATGCACATTGGCCACGGTCTGAGCTTCCACGCCTTGGGCCGCATCGATAATGAGCAGAGCTCCTTCGCAGGCACTCAGGGATCGGCTGACCTCGTAGGCAAAGTCGACATGTCCAGGAGTGTCGATCAGATTCAGCTCATAGCGTTCCCCATTCTTGGCCACGTAGTACATCGTGACCGGATGTGCCTTGATGGTGATGCCTCGCTCCTTCTCCAAGTCCATCGCATCCAAGTGCTGGGCTTGGAGCGTCCGATCCTCGACAGTCCCCGTCGTCTGGAGCAATCGGTCTGACAGGGTGGTCTTCCCGTGGTCGATGTGGGCAATGATGCTGAAATTGCGAATGTGTGGGGCGTCCATCGTGGTGCAGAACCGACGGGAAGCGGTCGAACCTTTTTGAGTCCGATCCGTCTCCGCTACGGGAGCGGGCAACATACCGAGCAAGCTCTAATTGGAAAGCCCAACATTGGCCCAAGACGGACTGGGTCAGACCGACTAGATCCCACTGACGAAGATTACTCCGCCCCCGACTGAGGGGTTATCCATCCGTATTCAGTGGCCGTCCGAAGTGTTGGCCAATCCCAGTCGTTTCCAACCCTCTGAACCGAGACCGCGGACAGTCTCCAAGTTCCGGGCCACGATGGTAGCGGCGTCCTCGCCACTGCTCACGGCCCGTTCGATGGAGGCCTCTCGCAAAAGGTGAAGCATCGGAAAGGGTGAGCGGTTGGTGAAATGACTCATGTCGCTAGGATCTTCACCGGCGAACTGATATCGGGGGTGGAAGCTGGCGATTTGAAAGACTCCCTCCAGCTTCATTCGGGAGAGCAGCGCATCGGCCTCACCCAGAAACTCGTTGTAGTCGAGAAACTCCTGAAGCACGCGTGGGTGAATGAGCAAGGTGGTCTCTATCTTCGAAGGCTCGGTGGCCAGCAACTCCAGCAGGGCGGCCTCCAATTCGCCCAACAGTGCTTCCGGCGTCGCGGCCTCTGTGACTCTAAAGGCGATCCGATTTCGAACGTATTCTGCCCGCGCGAACGGACAAAGGTTCAAGCCGATCACGGCCCGCTCCAACCAGAGACGAGTGTCGGCAATGACCTGGGCCTCGGCTGGGGGCAAGACCTGAGGGAATTGGCCTTCTGATGGCTCACCTGAGTGTCCTGAAGGTTCCATCGGATTCATCGGTTGGCGGATTCGATCCGGTACAAAGAATGGTCAGTCCGGATGAAGATCGATCGCCCCACCACCGCGGGCGTGGCCATAATCTTGCCTGCCACTGTGTTCGTAGCGACGGGATGAAATTGTCGCCCAGGCTCGATGACCATCACGCTTCCTTCTCGACTGGGTAGGTAGATCCGACCTCCAGCGTACAGCGGCGAGGCGTTGTGATTGCCGCCCAAGCGCTCCCGAAACTGTTCAGCCCCGGTGCGGGCATCGAGGCAGGTGAAGAAGCCTCCGGAGTCCGACACAAAGTACAATTCCTCCCCCACCAGCAAGAGCGAGGGCATGGTCGGAGCTCCCTTCGAATACTTCCACCGGTGAACCGGCTGGGGCTGGGCATCCAGTTGGATGGCGTGAATCTCCGGCTTCATGAAGCCCGTGCTCAGGTACATCGTGCCGCCGCCAAAGACAGCGCGTGACGAGAGAGAGAACCCCAATTGCCCATAGCGGATCTTCCAGAGTTCGCGCCCGCTCGCCGGATCGTAGCCATACAGCCAATCGGCTCCCTGGGAGATTAATTGATCGCGTCCTCCCAGCTTGATGATGGCCGGTGTGGCGTAGGATTTTTTGAGTTGCGGGTTGGTGGCTAATTCCCCGGAACGAGGCGTCTGCCAGGCCAATCGACCGGTTGCCGTGTCCAGCGCCACGATCGATTGGCTGTCGCTGCCATCGAGGTGGAAAATCAACCGGTTCTTCCACAAAATCGGAGAACTGCCGGGACCGTTCTCGTGCATGATGTGAAGGCTGGTATTGGTCCAGAGAACCTTTCCGGATCGGGTGTTCAAACAGGCGGTGCCGAAGGTGCCGAAGTGGAAATAGGCGCGGCCCGATTCCAAGACCGGAGTCGGCGAGGCATAGCTGTTGAGTTCATGAACCCATTGGGGCTCCTGCTCCGAAAACAGGCGGATATCCCTCAAAATTTTGCCCGTGTTGCGGTCTACGCAAAGGGCGTGCAAATCAACCTTTTGCAGAAGGACCAGAGGTTGGTCCGCGGTGTTGGCGCCCAAACGCCGTTTCACGTCCTCGGCTTTGGCTGCAGTCTCATGGGCCGTCGAGAGCCAAATCTGCTGACCATCGATCACCGGGGAGGACCAACCGCGGCCTGCAATCGGAACCTTCCAGACGACGCCTTCGGTCTCGCTCCATCGGGTCGGCGGTTGGGCCTTTGAGGAAGCATACCCCTGCCCGCCTGGCCCACGCCATTCGGGCCACTCCGGAGTGGCTGCCCATGCGGCGACGGCTCCGAGCAGGGCTATGAGGCCTTTGACCTTAAAAAGAGGGTTCATCGATGGATGGCGGCCAAGGGTTTTTCAAAGACCTCCCCACGACCGCCACCGAAACGATAAGGCCTATGGTCGCTCTGAATAAACACGTGACCTTAGAAAAAAACAGCCGGTATCCCAGCTCAGGGACTCAAGAAGCGCGAATAAGTCGGCCCCGGAGTCTTACAGTGTCACGCTAAAGTTCCGACCACCCATCCGTCGGGTGTTACTCGCGCTAGCTTTCCACACAAGTCGGTGGTAGGAAATCCCTCGAAGTAACGCCTCCCTGAGGAGCGTTTTCCCGTTCATGGCCACCAAAGTCATCCGCAAAAAGGCGATCGGCGTCGATCCCGTCGAGCCTGCAGTCACTCCTCCAACCCACGATGCCGCTGATACTGCATTCCTCACCAAGCCCAAGCTAACCTCCAAGTCCAAGAAACGGGATATTCCCGAGGGTTTGTGGAGCAAGTGCCCTAAATGTGAGGGTTTGATCTATGACAAGGATCTAGACAGCAATCTCAAGGTCTGTCCGAAGTGCAGCTACCACTTCAAGATCGGTTCACGGGAGCGCATCCATTCCATGGTGGAAACCTGCTCCTTCGAAGAAATGGACGCCGGAATGGAAAGCGTGGACATCCTCAAGTTCACAGGAGCAGCTAGTTACGAGGCAAAGCTGGCGGCCTATCGAAAAAAGATGTCCATGCTTAAAGACGCCGTGGTCACCGGTGTCGGCATGCTCGGCACGCACCGGGTGGCTCTGGGTGTCATGGATTTTCAGTTCCTCGGCGGGTCCATGGGCTCGGTGGTGGGAGAAAAACTCACCCGATTGATCGAGACAGCCACTGATCGAGGTATTCCTCTGATCATCGTATCCTCCAGCGGTGGAGCTCGCATGTATGAGGGTATGTTCAGCCTCATGCAGATGGCTAAAACGTGCGGAGCACTCGCCTATCTCGCCAAGCAGCGGTTGCCTTACATTAGTGTTCTGACGGATCCCACCACCGCCGGCGTCATGGCCAGTTATGCCAGTGTGGGAGACCTCATCGTGGCAGAACCGGGAGCCACCATTGGTTTTGCCGGCCGCCGCGTAGTCGAGGCCACCACCCAGTCGGAACTACCTCCGGACTTCCAGACGGCGGAGTTCCTCATGAAGCACGGGATGATCGATGCGATCGTTTCACGCCTCGAAATGAAGTCCCGCCTGAGCACCTACCTAGACTTCATGATGTCGGGCCGTCGGGCCGCCTGAGAGACTGGTATTAGCGATGCTGCCTTAGCGATCCCGCCGAAGCGATCAGACAAGGATCGATCAGATAAAGGGGGAGCCCAAGCGGAGTTCAAGACCCCGTTTGGCTCCCCGTTTTGTTTGGGCGAATGGTACCGGCCGCTCAGCCAAAGGCTTCTTTTTTGGCCTTTGGCTGAGGAGTTGCGGGTTTCCCTTTAACTACGAAATGAGCGACCCCGACCCGCGGGCTTTCGATCCGCGGTGTCTCGTCCTGTAGGTTTCCGCACAACGGTCTTCCGTTCGGTAGGCTTGCGACCTTCGGCTGATTTACGCTCGGCGGGCTTACGGCCCTCGGCTGACGGACGACCGGTAGGCTTACGGCCACCGGCTGACGGACGACGCTCTGCGGATGGACGCCCCTCGGCTGACTTACGCCCGGTAGGCTTAGCACCCTCGGCTGACGAACGCCCGATAGGCTTGCGGCCGTCGGCCAACTTACGACGCTCAGCGGATGGACGCCCCTCGGCTGACTTACGCCCGGTAGGCTTAGGACCCTCGGTCTTCCAGCCCTCACTCTTGAGCGGGCGAGCGCCGGGTGCCTTGTCGAAACGGCTTGATGGGCTCGCAACCCTTGTGTTCATAGCCGCTGTCTCCGGCCTTCCAGGTTTTGCTGTCTTGAAACTCGAAGGCGCTGGTTTGGTTCCTGGACGACTAGACGACCTTGGCCCACCCCTGCCAGGGGCTGGGTTCTCCGACCGGGCCGCCTTTCGGGCCACCGCGCGTTCTGCGAGCGGCGACAACTGCCGCTCACCGCCCTCGCGTTTGTGAGCAAAGGGCTGTTTGCGGAATCTCCGGACCGAATCGATGGTTTTGGGACGCGGCTTGGGCACTAACAAGATGGGGCAGCCCTCAAAACCAAAGGCCTTCCTCATTTCGCCCGTGAGGTACTTCATGTACTGCGAACTGAACAATTCGTTCCGGTTCACGAAGAGCAGGAACGTCGGAGGTGCCTGCCGCACCTGAGTCGCGTAGTAGAACTTTAGCCGATGCCCCATGTCGCTGACCGGTTGTCGGCGTTCAATGGAGTCATTGAGAGTCCGGTTCAGAATGGCCGTGGGGACCTTCTGCTTCAACTGGCTGGAGACGTAGCGTACTGCCTCCAACAGACGGTCCAGCTGGAACCCATCCTTGGCGGAAGTGAAGATTACCGGAGCGTAATCGAGGAAGAAGAGTCGATCCTGAACCCACTGACCGAACTCTGCTAGGGTGGTCAAGCGCTTCTGCCGATCGTCGCGGTCTCGGTTCTTACCTTCTCGAATCTCGATCTCTTGCTCGCGAGCTTTCCGCACGTCCTCGGACACAAGATCCCACTTGTTCACCACCACGATGCAGGCCCGTCGCTGCTCGACAATTACGTCGGCAATCTTTTTGTCCTGCTCGGTAATTCCGCTCATCGCGTCAATCACCAGGACGGCGATATCGCAGCGAGCGATGGCGCCCTTGGTTCGTTCAACAGAAAAATATTCGATGCTGTTGTCGATGCGCCGTGCCTTTCGAACACCGGCAGTGTCCACCAGTACGTACTGTTCACGACCGGCCTCAGTCACCACCTCGAAGGGAACGTCGACCGCATCGCGGGTAGTCCCAGGGATTTCGCTAACGATGACCCGATCCGATCCAGTCACCCGGTTAATAATAGACGACTTGCCGACATTCGGGCGGCCAACGATAGCCAAGCGCTTCGGACCGTCTCGCCGGCGACGCGGCAAAGCTTCGCCCTCTTCTCCTTCTTCAAGCGCCACGCCAGCCCCTTCCGCATCGACCTCATCGGTTTCAGCCGGTTTTGATTCGGCGCTCCACTGGGGCAGACCAGCGACGGCCGCATCCATCAGATCCTCGATACCATTCCCATGAATCGCGGTGACCGGATAGATTCGCTCGAAACCCAGCGCTGAGAACTCTGTTGCGCCGGCGGTTGCCTGATAGTTGTCGGCCTTGTTCACCACCACCAAGACTGGCTTCTGGATCGTACGCAGCTTCTTGGCCACCTCTTGGTCCAAAGGGACGATGCCCTCCTGAACGTTGACGACCAACAGAATCACGTCCGCCGCCTCGATGGCCAAATCCACCTGCTGCAATGCCGCAGCGGTGATCACATCGGCGGCTTTTTCCCGGCGCAACAACCCGATACCGCCCGTGTCCACGAGCGTGTAGGGGCGACCGTGCCATTCGGCCTCGGCCATCACGCGGTCTCGAGTGACGCCGGGTTGGTCATGAACAATGGCGATGCGGCGACCGACGATTCGATTGAAGAGCGCGGACTTGCCCACGTTGGGACGGCCCACGATGGCGATGAGACCTGACATGAGTGAAATCATGGCGGACAGTGTTCAGGGGAAAAAGCTCTTTGTGGGATCTCTGCATTGCGGCCAATTTGGTGAAGGTCGATCGGAAGGCCAAAAAGTGCCTTCCCATTTCAGTTTCCCCCCGTAGCCTTTTCAAATCTTTGCGGGAATCCCCCCGCCCACTGATATCGATTTTCAAACGAATTTATGGCCGCTGATACGTCCGTCGTCGCTCAAGTTGAGCTGCCTTCACTCCGCCCTCAGATCCTGAAATCCCGTTTGGCACCAACTCCGGGACTCCCCCGCTACACCGCTCAGGTCCAGGATCGATCCGGAAACACCGTCACCCTTGCCGATCCTCGGGCGACACGGGCCTTGGTCGCGCTCATGGATGTTCATGCAGTTGTTGGCGGTGCCGCCTGCCACTGGGGTGGACCGGCGGCCTTCGCTGAGGTCAGTTCGGCTGTCCATGGCGTGCTCTTCGCGGCCTCGGATCGCCCCTGGCACGAGTCCTACAACTTCGTCAACGACGCCGGGCATGCGGAGAACGGCATTTATGCCATCCGCGCCAATTATGGTTTTGACGGAATGACTCCCGAGACCCTGAAGGGTTTCCGAAGCATCCAATCCAAGCTGACCGGCCACGGTGAATCGCATCTCAACCCCGAGGGAGTTCTTTTGTCCAATGGACCTCTGGGTTCCTCCATTGGTCAGGCCCAAGGTTTGGCCATCGGAGACAAGCTGGCCGGGAACAAGCGAGTCACTGTGCTGCTGATGTCGGACGGAGCCTCCATGGAAGGTGAAGCCAAAGAGGCCTTTGCGGCCATCCCGGGTCTGGCTGGCAAGGGGCGAGTTAATCCCTTCGTCATGATCATTTCCGATAACGACACCAAGCTGTCGGGACGCATCACGGCGGATTCGTTTTCCATGCAACCCTCCTTCGAAGCCATGGCTCCGCTGGGTTGGGATGTTCGAAAAATTGAGAAGGGGCATGACCTCCAGCTGGTCTACACCGCGATTGAGCAGGCGATCTCGGACGCGACCGCACACCCTGAGAAACCCGTGTGCATCTGGCTTAAGACCATCAAAGGATACGGCATCAAAGCCACCGAGCAGAATGCCGCCGGTGGACACGGATTCCCTCTGGTCAGTGGCGAGAAAATCCTCGAGTGGCTCACAGAGATTTATCAAGGCGATACAGCCCCGGCCGACCTTTTGGCCTGGGGGCAGATGCTCCGCAGCGACTGGGAAAAGAAGGAATCTGAGAAGATAGCCAAAGCTGCAGCTGCCGCGGCAGCCCCTGCTCCGGCCACAGCGGCCCCGGCCGTCAAGAAAGACAAAGTTCAGGCGGGTTTGGCGGCCGGAGCTATTCTGGCGGCTCAGGCAGGCTACCCCGTCTATTCGGTGAGTTCCGACGTCCAAGGATCCACTGGTATCAGCACCTTCCAGAAGGCCACCGGACGTTTCATTGAGGTCGGCATCGCCGAGTCCAACATGATCAGCGTTGCGGCCGGCCTTTCGAAGGTCGGCTTCATTCCCATTGTCGACACGTTTGGGCAGTTTGGTGTCACCAAAGGAAACCTGCCTTTGACCATGGCGGCCCTTTCCCAAGCCCCGGTCATCGCCATGTTTTCCCACATTGGCTTTCAGGATGCAGCCGACGGTGCGAGCCATCAGGCAACCACCTATTTGGCAGCCGTCAGCTCAATCCCGCACACCACAGTGGTTGCCCCAAGCTGCGCCAAAGAAGCCGAAGCGTTCATGGATGCGGCCATCCGCCGCATCGGAGACGAACGCGCAGCCGGCCGTGATGGAGAGAGCGTGATATTCTTTGTTGGACGCGAAAACTACCCGGTCGAATGGGTCCCTGGAGCCACCTATACATGGGGCAAGGCGCAGGTTATCGAGGAAGGGTCAGACGTCGTGCTTGTCGGCAGTGGCGTACTGTTCAGCAAGTGTCTGGAGGCGGCCAAACTGCTCCGTGCCCAAGGCAAATCGGCCACGGTCATCAACAACCCCTTCATCAACCAAGTGGACATCGAGACCATCGGTGCGGCTGTTCGTCGGTGCGGTGGTCGCTTGGTCACCATTGAAGACCATCAGATTGTCGGCGGCATGGGAGCACAAGTTAGTCACGCCTTGAGCCGGACGGGAGTTAGCCATCGAGTCACGAGTCTGGGCATCCATGGTGAATTTGGCCAAAGCGCTTACTTGGCAGAAGAGCTCTACGTCAAGCACGGCATGACAGGGCCCAAGATGGCCGAAGCTGCTTTGGCGTTGATTGCAGCCTGACGCGACCGATCAGTTGGTGTGGAGCTTTTGCAGATCTGCCGGTTAGGACTGCTCAGGACTTCAACCCATTAGAAAGTGCGCTCGGCCGGGCGTACCAAGCAGACGGGGAGTGGAAATTCCACTCCCCGTTTTAGTATCCTAGTCCGGCGAAATTAATAAAACGCTGATGCCCGTCGGGTAGTAGTTGGTTCCAGTTAGTCTTTGACCACGGCGTTCCTTGAGTCACCCAGGGCTCAAGGAGCCTTTCACCCGACGACATCGACGCGGAGGTCGCGCAGAGACATAAGGCCAGGCAGAGGCACAGCACGAATCGGGCGAGCCCCACTGCGGCGACGAGGACCAAATCGTTCCCGATACCGCTCGAACACCTCGTCCACGAACCCCTTCGACCCCAGCACCACCCCATCGGTCAGGTGGCGAATCCTCAACCGCAGCACCTCCCCTGCGCTCAATTGCCCTCCCTCCTTCAGCACCGCCAAGATCGTCTCCCGGTCCAGCGCCCTCTTCTTACTGTGCCCAGACTCCCCAGATCTCAGCAGCAAGCACGTCCGGTATTCGGCCGAAGCCTCCGACCACGTCTTCCCCCTCAAAAAACTCATCAACCCTCGGCGCACCCTCCCATTGCCCCCGCCCACCGCCGCCGCATAGCCACAATGCCGGTACTCCTTCGGATC
>CAMDDW010000019.1:0-49241 GCA_945893185.1 Akkermansia muciniphila
GTCTTGCGGTCTTTTCCGGGAAAAATCTGTGTGCCTCCCCGCGGCCAAGGCAATTGGGGAGAGGTCTCGGAGATTTGTTCCCAAAGCCCGGTCTTGGGGTCGTATTCGTGGCGGCGGTTGTGCACCCGGAAATTGCCGTATCCGGCAAACTGGCCGATGCGCTGTTGGATCGGGTTCACGTAGCCGGAACCTGTAAAATCCAACTGGTTCAATAGCTGGGTAGGCAGGGGCTCCGGTGGGGATCCATCCAAGGGCATCCGGAAGACCTGACCGGAAACCGATTCACAGAAAATGAGTTCCTCCGACCATGGTGAGTAGGTGGAAAAGAGGATGCGATGCGGGCCTTTCGGATGGGCGGTGTATTTCCATTGAAAGCGCTCCAAGTCATAGCGCTGAAAGAAGGACCCGCGGGCATCGGCCGTGACGCAGTAGAGCATCCGGGTGTTCCAGTCACAGGTGAGCTCGTTGGCGATCCATTGCTCGTAGCCGAACCGGGCCTTGGATCGGTGGTGCCACACCGCATGGTGGGAGGGTAGGTTTCGGACGATAGAGAATCCGCCAACCGCGGCACCCAGGGTCAGCAGCGCTGCGGCCGCCTTGCGTCGGGAGAGTCGGGTTCGCCCCTCATCGGCCTCGGAAAGCGCCTTCCCAAACTGGGCTGCCACTGAGAAACGTCGGGTGACCCGCACGTCCGTTGCCCGGATCAAAGACTCGTTCAACATCTAGCCATGCGATTCCCACTCCGGGGCTTTGAGCAAGCGGGTTGGCAGGTTGGGAAAGTGGTAGCGGTCAAAGCCGCTCCAGACCTCGTAGAGGGTGCGTCCGAGAGCAAAGACATCGAGCGCGTGTGAACCGTGCTTGTCGGGAGGGTAATAACCATCGGAGCCCATGTGCCGATGGGGCTGCGCCGATCGGCTCACCGAACCGTAGTCGCCCAAGGTGGGAAGCCCATCGAGGAAGAGGATGTTTGAGGGCTTGATGTCCAGGTGGAGCAACCCTTCGTCATGAAGCGCGCTGAGCGCGGAGGCCAAACGGATGCCCCATGAAATTACAGTCTGGGTGGTGGGCTCGGGGTTTTGCCGACACCACTCGGCCAAGGTCATGGGGCGATAGGCGGCAGGATCCTCGGGCATGGTCCCGGTCACATCGTCAGCCAATGGGAATTTCTCCCACAGGATTCCAGTATTGGTATTGGCCCCCCAATCGAGCATCGGCAGCAGGCCGGGAGTCTTCAGGGACACGCGCATGAGCGCGTTGCGCAAGGTGATTTGCTCCTGAAGTTCGGCTGGGTCTGTCGAATAATTCAGTTTGAGGCAGCAGGGGCAGTATTGGGAATCTCGAACTAGCAATACCCAGGAATTCGGCCGCTGGGAAATGGATCGAATCAGCTCGTAATTCGGGGGCAACGCTGGTGCAGACCCGGTCATGGCTTGGGAATGATCATCTCCTCGCTCAGGAGTTGATTGTAAGACTGGCGGGCCACCTTTTTGATACGGTGGGCAATCAGGCGGACATTGAAGTGGCTAGTGTTGAAGTGCCGGGCAACTTCCTGAGAGGAAAGCCCTTGCATCACGTAGGTGTCAAAAATTTGCCAGTGACGGGGTGACACCTGACTACGGGCCCGGTTGAGAGAAAGGGCCAAAAGGTGGAATTCGGCCTCGATATGTTCTTCAGTCGAAACTCCACCGCTGTTTACCGGATCCATCCATTGCTGCACCACGATCAGATCCTTGAGGGAGAGGCGCTGGTGTGGTATGTTTTTGAAGTAGTGGATGATGTGCCGGTTCACGATGTCGGTCAGCCAAGCTCGAAGGGTTTTGGATTCCCAGTGGCCTCCGGTCTTTTCAATTTGGAGGGTCAGTTGGCAGAAGGCGTCCTGAGTGATCTCCTCGGCCTCCTGAGGCATCAGACCACTCTTCGCGCAGTGGTTGAGGATTGGGGCTCGGTATGCGGTTGAGAGCTGCTCCCAAGTATTATTGTCCGAGAGGTCCTTAGCGGCAGTCAGCCACTGGGCATTCGTTGTGGGAGCGTCGATCACAGTAAGCGGGGGAGGTTCCTACAACTCATACAGTGATCGGCATAGGAAAGGGGATTTCTAAATCTGCTAAAAATGAATTATTTTTTGTAACGCATTTTTACAAAACAGAGCAACTGAGCATCCGGATGAGTCAGGCATCGCGCTCGCACCTCAGTCTTTTTGATGTCAGCTTGCCTATCATGGATCGGCGAGCGTTCTTGGCGGCGATGGGATGGAGTGGCGGTTGGCTTGCGGCCCCAGATTTGGGCGCCTCCGAGCGCCGAACTACCTCAATTTCTGCAGCGGTGTTGATCGTCGGAGGTGGGGTCGGGGGTGTGGCGGCAGCCTTGGCAGCCTGCCGTGCGGGACAGCGGGTAGTGCTTACCGAAGAGACTCTTTGGATCGGAGGTCAACTCACCTCCCAGGCGGTGCCGCCCGATGAGCATCCTTGGATCGAGGAGGCGGGCTGTACTCGGAGTTACCGTCAGTTCCGGGATGAGGTTCGGCTTGGCTTTCTGCGGCACTCGTCGCTGAACGCAGCCTCGAAGTCCGTGGCGCGGATCAATCCAGGTGGCGGATGGGTCTCCCGGTTGTGCCATGAGCCGCGACTGGCTTTAGCTGTTTTGGAATCGATGCTGGCTCCGCACATTGCCAACGGACGACTGACCCTTCTGCTGGGGCATCGTCCTGTCGCCGCTTCGGTGCAGGGAGATCGAATCGAATCGGTGACCTTTGAGGCAGTGACTGGAGGTCGTCGACGGGTGGTGTCGGCGTCGTGGGTGCTGGAAGCCACGGAACTCGGTGATTTGCTGCCGTTGGCCGGAGTGGAACATGTGACCGGGGCCGAATCTCGATCGGAAACCGATGAGCCCTCCGCGCCGGAGAAAGCCGATCCGCTCGATCAGCAGGCCATCACTTGGTGCTTTGGCTTGGAACACCATGCAGGCCAAAATCATGTAACCCAACGCCCGGACGACTACGCCCGGTGGCGGGATTATGCACCCAAGATGACGCCACCGTGGCCGGGTCGATTATTTGCCTGGGAACATTCCCATCCCATCACCCTTCAGCCTCGGACCTTGCCCTTCGATCCGGTGGGGGAAGGGGCTTTTCCCAACTTGTGGACCTATCGTCGCATTCGCGACGCGGCCCGCTTCCAGGATCCAAAGAAATTCCCCTCGATCTGCTTGGTGAACTGGCCTCAGAACGATCACTGGTTGGCCCCGCTGGTGGGTCCGGGTGTTACCCTAGAGCAACGTCGACAGCGTGAGGCTGAGTCCAAGGCGTTGAGTCGGAGCCTCATCTATTGGTTGCAAACCGACGCGCCGCGTCCGGACGGTGGGACGGGTTGGCCGGGTCTTAAGCCCAGTGCTGGCGTGCTGGGTACTCCCGACGGGTTTGCCCTGGCTCCGTACATCCGTGAAAGCCGTCGCATTCGTGCGAAGTTCACGGTGACCGAGCGCCACCTTTCCACCGATGTCCGTAAGGCCGAGACCGGTGCCGCTGCCGAGACGGTCCGAGCCACGCCATTTCGGGATTCTGTGGGGGTTGGAGCCTATCGCATCGATTTGCATCCTTCGACCAGTGGCCGCAACTATGTTGATGTCTCCAGTCTGCCGTTCCAAATCCCGTTGGGCGCGCTGTTGCCGCGGCGGGTGGAGAACCTGATTGCTGCGGGCAAGTGCCTGGGGGTCACTCACATTGCCAATGGTTGCTATCGATTGCACCCGGTGGAGTGGAATATTGGAGAGGCGGCCGGGGCGTTGGCTGCCTTTTGCGTGGATCGTAAGCTCACGCCGGCCGCGGTTCATGCCAAGGCGGACCTGACGGCCGAGTTCCAGAAGCGGCTTCGGGAGGACGGGTTCGAACTGGAGTGGCAGGCGGCTATCCGACCCTTGTGAGGGCTTATTAACGCGCTGATGTCGAATGAAACCCTTGGAGTCGGGGTGAATCCTGGTGTTCGATGGCTGAACATCGAATCCATGAAGCCAATGCCCTCCAAGAAGTCGGCCCGTACCGCAAAGCCGGTTCAACGCCCGCAGGCGAAGTCCCCTCAGGCTGCTTCCAAAGTCGCCAAGAACCTGAAGAACGTCAAAAAGTCGCCAGCCGCGACATCCCGGCCTGTGTCCCGGAAAACAGCCACTTCCGCGCCCGTCGTTCGCGGAGGTTCGGCGGACCGTTTCGTGATCATTATGGCTGGCGGACGAGGCGAGCGGTTCTGGCCCGTGAGTCGTGAAAAGACACCCAAGCAACTCATCCGCCTCTTGGGGGAGCGTTCCTTTCTGCAGCAAGCCGTGGATCGGGTGCGACCGTTGGTGCCGTTGACCAACATTCTCATCATCACCAACGCCGTTCAGGCGGCGGAAGTCCGGCGGCAGTTGCCGGAGTTGCCCAAAGAAAATGTCATTGGCGAGCCCGTGGGTCGCGACACCTGCGCCGCAGTCGCATTGGGCGCGGCGGTGGTCGGGGCGCGTTCGACGACTGCGGTCATGGCGGTGCTCCCGGCCGACCATGTCATCCACGACGAAAAGGGTTTTCGTCAGGTGCTGTCTGACGCCTTGGACGTGGCGGCGCGAGGGCAGGTGATCGTCACCATCGGAATTCAGCCCACCGGTCCGGAGACCGGCTACGGATACATTCATTCCGGGAATACCTTACCGGCACCCGCAGCGGGCAAGGCGCTCAAGACCCCTTTCTTCAAGGTCGAGCGGTTCGTGGAAAAACCCTCCCTGGAAAAGGCGCAGGAATACCTCGCCTCGGGGCATTACCGATGGAATGCCGGAATGTTCGTATGGTCGTTTGTGACCCTCACCAACGCGTTGTCCGAGCACCAACCGGAGATGCACCAAGCCTGTCAGCGCTGGTTTGCCGCGGCGGCCAAAGGGCCCAAGCGGCTTGAAACAGTCTTGGCTCAAGAATACCCCGAGATTCAGAAGATCAGCGTCGATTTCGCCTTGATGGAAAAGGCTCAAAACGTGGTCGTGGCCGATGGTCGTTTCGACTGGGATGACCTGGGGGCTTGGCCGGCGCTGGCCCGCCACCTCAAGCAAGATGCCGATGGCAATGCCGCCGTCGGCGATGTGGTGCATGTAGATGCGGCCCGCAACATCGTCTTCGATAGTCGCACCCGGGGTCGCACCCCCATTACCCTCGTCGGTGTAAAGGACAGCATCCTGGTGCTCACCGATGACGCCACCTTGGTGGCCTCCAAGTCCGAGTCTCAGAAGATCAAAGACTTGGTCCGCAAACTATCGGCCGACCCTCGATGGGCTAGCCTGGTTTAATTCACTTCAGGGGCACGAACCGCAGGCAGACTGGGGAACCCACCTCCCAGTGTTGCTCCGTCGGTGTAAGATGGCCCGTGGTCGGATCGATGCGGAAGGAGCGGATGTCGTTCGAGCTTTGTCCTGCGGCCAGTAGGAAATGGCCCGACGGATCGATGACGAAGTTTCGGGGGGTTTGCCCGCCGATCTTGCGGACTTCAACCGGGGTCAGGGCTCCGGTGGTCATGTCTCGGGCAAAAACGGCGATGGAATCGTGTCCCCGGTTAGAGCCGAAGACAAATTTCCCGGAGGGGTGAACCCTCACCTCAGCGGTCGATACCCCGGTCATGTCTGTTCCGGCCGGGACCGTAGAAACCGATCCCACTTCAGAGAGCCTGCCAGTAGCGGGTTCGTGCCGGAAAGCGGTCACCGTGCAGAGTATCTCGTTAATGACGTAGGCGTGATGACCGTCGGGGCTGAAGGCGAAGTGACGGGGCCCGCTTCCTGGCTTCAAGCGGGTGTCGAGGTGGGGCTTGGCAGCGGTGAGTCCTCGGGCCGATTCAAACACATAGGCGTGGATGCGGTCTGTGCCCAGGTCGGCGACATAGGCGAAGCGATTGTCCGGCGAAAGATTTACCGAGTGGGCGTGCGGATCCTTTTGTCGGGCCGGGTTCATGCTCCCGCCGGTGTGCTGCGAGAGGAAGGTGTGTCGGGTGAGGCCGCCATCGGGTTGGATGGGCAGAGATAACACGCTGCCACCGCCATAATTGGCCACCAGGACGTGATTTCCGGTGGCATCCACGGACAGATGGCACGGGCTGTTGCCCATCGTGGATTGCTGGTTCAGTTCACGCAGTTTGCCCGTGGCGGTGTCGATGGCGAAGGCACTGACCGACCCACCGGGCTTGCCTTGCCATTGGTCAGTTTCATTCACCGCATACAGAAAACGCCCGTTGGGATGGATTGCCAGGAAGCTCGGGTTGGCAGACTTGGCTGCTAGGCCGAGGGGTTCGGCGGTTCCGGTGCCATCGTCATAGCGAAAGGCGTAAATACCCTCGCTCTTCGGGCCGGTGTAGGTGCCAACGTAGAGCAAGTGTTTGGCTGCGGAGAGAGGTAGGGCGGCCAAGGCGGCGGCAGTCATGAGCGCATGGGTCAAGGAAGCCATCCCGTGATTGAACCTCAACGGCGCCGGCAGTCCAGTCCAAGTGTGTTGGGGTGGATTTCCGTGCTCCGGTGAGAGGTGATTCACTCGAGCACGTCGGAACCATTCAGTGGGTCGGGGGATAGGCCGAGCCCGACAATGCTGCAGGCCCGGATAATCGGCAGCCCCAAGCGCTGAGCCTCTGCGACGACCTCCAGACTATCGGTGCCGGGATTAAGCCAGAGTTCGTCACAGCCCCTTTGGGCGATGGTCGGCAAAATCCCGAGCAAAATGAGGGGCGGCAAGTAGGCGCTGATCACCTCGGGGCGGCCCGGGAGAGAGGCAATGTCGCGGTAGGCGGGATGGCCGGCGATGTGCGATTCCTTGGGGTTCACGGGCCAAACCGTGTAGCCCTGAAGGGCGTAGGCGAGGACGGCTTTGTGTCCAAATTTGGTGGGGTCGGCGGAGGCTCCGAGGATGGCAGCGGTCTTCATGGTAGAAATTCCCAATCGGTGAATGAGGCAGCTTGGCCGGCGAACGCTCCCTGCCGGTCGCGCAGGTTCCACACCACGGCCTGCTGGATGCGGAAGCGTCTCCCGGTCTTGGAAATGCGGATCCCGGCATAATCGTCGATGAACCCGGCTCGTGTGACTCGGTCCAGCAGTTCGGCGCGCTCCTCTCGAAGAGGAGTTTCGGCCGTATAGCGGGAAGGGGTCCGCGTGAAGGATTTCCAATCGAGTTCCCAGAGGGTCAGAGCAGCCTGATTCCCGTACCAGAAAACCGGGTCCTCCTCGAGGCCGTGGGAGACCAGTACCCTGGGCATCGACCACAAGGCTTCGTACCGCTCTGGAGTCCCCATCGCAGCCAATTCAGGAACCAGATCGCGACCGGTCCAGTGACGATGGCTCTCCAACGCGAGGTCGAGTCGCCTTTGGGTTTCAAGGGATAGCCACGGATCCATGGAGACGAGAGGAAACGGCAGACGCGCCGTCGGGGTCGATCACCGATTCCCTCAAGGTTTCAAGGCTCCAGGGTTGGCCGTGGCGCGCAGGTCTAGGCAGACCAGTCGGTCTTCGCTGCGTAGGTACAGGAGGCCGCCTGAAAGGACGGGTCCGGCCCAGCAGGGATAATGCAGCGAGGGGACTTGCCAGCGTCCGAGTTCCTCACAACGTCCCGGGTTCGGTTGGAAGAGCCCGAGCAAGCCGCCTTCGCCCAGAGCCAGGAGTCGGCCCTCGGCCAGAATGAAGGAGCCGCGGCCGAAGACTGGAGGCTGTTCGGCACTGTGGGGCGGCCAGCGTTCGCTGCGCTCCCAGGCCATCGTGCCGGTCTCGTACTCCACACAGCGCAAGACTGCGTCGGGCTCGTTGCGTCCGCTGAAGCCATAGAGATGAGCTCCGACTCGGATGGGTTGACTCCAGTGCATCTCCAATCCCAGGCCGGACCAGATTTCGGTGAAGTTCGTAGCCCCGGGGCTTCCGCGCAGCAGCACCGATCCGGAACGGTAATAGGCGCTGGAGATGAGGACATCGTTCCCGATCACCAAGGGGGTCATGGCATTGACGGAATCATCGGCTCGAGCGCGGAACCAGCGGCTGAAGAGTACTTGGCCGTTGTTGGGATCGAGCACCGTGAGTCCCTGTCGGGTGAGGGCGTGAACCACACGTCGTCCGTGAATTTCTGAGGCGATCAGGGAGGCGTAGCTGGCGGTCTTCTCCCAGCGCCGCCACTGAACGGTTCGCTCACCGGGCCATCCGAGCATGGGTTGGCCAGTCCAATTCTTCTCGCCCACCGATTCCCAGAGCGTTTTCCCCGTCTTCGGATCGACCGCGATCACCGTGGCGTTGGGTTGTCCGCCCGCCATGATCAGCAGCTTCCCGCCTTCCATCAACGGGGTGCTGCCGACGCCGAAGAAAGCCCCGGGAATTTCGAACTCCGCGGCCGTGTTGCGCTGCCAGAGCTGTTTGCCGGTCTCGGCCTCGAGGCAGCTCAAAAGCCCTTCAGCCCCAAAGGTGTACACCCGGTTGTCATGAAGGAGTGGTGTGCAGCGAGGTCCGTTATTGTAGCCATAGGGGTCGCGGTAAGCGCTGGGCTGCGTGTGCTTCCAGATCGGGGTGCCTGTTTGGGCGTCCCAAGCCTCGGTGAGTTCCTGGTTTCCCTGGCGGTGAAAGAGAAAGAGTCGACCCTGCGCGATCGATGGCGCCGAATATCCGGTGCCGATGGCCTTGTCCCAGCGTACTGGAGGGCCATTGCTAGGAATGCGGGGCAGGAGGCCGCTCTCGGAGCTGGTGGCATTGAGCCGTGGTCCCAAAAGTCGGGGCCAGTCTTCCGCCAGGAGTGGGCTGACCCACAGGCACAACGCGAGGACGAGTCGGTGAAGCACACCGTCTTGATGGACGATGGATAGAGATTGGCAAGCCCTCGATCGCGGGGTTTGTCGCGGTTCCGCTGACGAAGGGGGCTAATTCACACAGGGCAGAACGACTCCAGAAACTCGAGGGCCCGAACTTCAGACCAAAGATCGCACCGGGATCCCCAGCGGTCCATGAACCCGACGTGACCGCCGCGCTCTGGAACCTCCAAATGAACCCAAGGGCTTTGGCTGGCGAATTCGTAGGGGAAACAGCTGGGGGCTAGGAACGGGTCGTCCGCCGCATTCAAGATGAGGGCAGGCACTCGGATCGACGGCAGGAAGGCGTTGGCCGAGCACGCTTGCCAGTAGGCCTCCGCATGGGTGAACCCGTGGAGAGGCGCGGTAAAGATGTCGTCGATCTGGCGAAAAGTTCGCTGGCAGCGGGGATCGATTTCTGGAATCAGCCCCGGGAACTTTGCTTTTTTCAGGGTCCATTTGCGCAGGATGTCCCTCTGGAATCGGGACATGTAAAGCCAGGCCTGGAGGGTCTCCATCGCTGCCGAGGCCGCCGCCAGGTCGCACGGGGTGGAAAGGGCAACTCCGGCGGCGACAGGCACCGTTGAGGCGTGGCGTTCGCCCAGGTATTTGAGCGTCATATTACCGCCGAGGCTGAATCCGGCGAGTGCCAGCACCTCGAATCGGCCGGTCTGTGCCGCGTGGGTCACGACTGCAGCGAGGTCTTCGGAAGCCCCACTGTGGTAAAACCGCGGCAAGCGGTTGAGTTCTCCGGAGCAGCCTCGGAAGTTCCAGGCCAGCACCGACCAATTTCGGCGGGCTGCAGCCCGCGCTAGGCCGGCGACGTAGGGCCGGCGGGAGTTTCCTTCCAGGCCGTGGGAAAGGATGAGCAATCGGCCATGCCCAGGATTGAGCCAATCCAAATCGAGAAAATCCCCATCCGCCAATTCCAACCGTTCCGGAGACCAGGGCAGGGGAGGCATGTGTCGTGCGATGGCCGGAAGGAGGGTTTGCAGGTGGGGGTTTCCTAGCCCTATCAGGGGTTGAAAAGTTGATTGGGCCACCAGCGGCATGGCATTCACCATCTCCCTGGAAGGGCTGGGAATGCATCCGGAAAGTGAGGGTAAACAAGGGAGGCGCAGGGCAGTGAATGCGATTTCTATGAAAAATCCGATTTGCATCTCCCACGCCGCCCGCTACAACCAACGGCTCGCTGGTTGCGGTCGGTCCATTCGAAGGGCCTTTATCGTCGTCAGCGGAACATTCGATTTTATGTCGCAGCACAACAGCCTACGCGCCTCCGGGACCACCGGGGCCAAACGTAATGTCCTCAAGCGCTTCGAGCGCGTCGCCGTACTCAAGGGCCGTTCCCAATGGAAGGAAGGCGATCGCGTGACCGGTCTGCGCAAGACTCGTCCGCCCGAGTGATCGTGCGGCCTGCCCAGCCGAAGAAGCCCTGTGTCTCCAACGCAGACTTCGATTTGCTAGGCTGAAGTTCAGAATCACGGACTCATACTCCAATGACGCCGGTTGTGGGTGATTCAGGTAACCGACAATCGGCGTCGCGATTTTCCCCCATCCCATGTCCACTGTCCGACTTCAGAAGTTTCTTGCAGATGCCGGTGTCGCCTCGCGGCGTGCCTCCGAAAAATTAATTCTCCGCGGGGTGGTGACGGTCAACGGGCGTGTGGTGATCGAGTTGGGGTCCAAGGTAGACCCGCTTCACGACGCGGTCTCGGTGGAGGGGGCGCCGGTGCGGACCCGCAAGAAGCTCTACATCGCGCTGAACAAGCCGCCCGGCTTCATTTGTACCCGGATCGATCCGGAAACACGCCGTGTCGTCTCCCACCTTCTGCCGGCCGAGTGGTCTAACTTGTTCACTGTGGGGCGTTTGGACCGAGATAGTCAGGGACTGATCTTCCTCACCAACGACGGTGACTTCTCGCTGAAACTCACCCACCCGCGGTACGGGGTGCACAAAAAGTATGTGGCGGTCGTCGAGGGACGATTGGAATCCTCGCAACTGAACCGCTTCACTCAGGGAGTTGAGCACGAGGGTGAAATGCTGAAGGCCGAACGTATTCGATTGGTCGATGCCAACAACTCCCACAGCGTTGTTGAGTTGGAGTTGGCTCAAGGCAGGAATCGAGAAATTCGCCGTCTCTTCGAGGTCTTGGGGCACACGGTCGTTGAGCTACGACGGACTCAGATCGGACCTATCAAACTAGGAGAATTACCGCTGGGCAAGTGGCGCGCATTGACGCCGACCGAAATCCGGTCATTGCTTTCGAACGCATGAATTGTTCGTCCGTTTCGGTCCTTTTGTCCCTCAATCTTCGTCCTCGATTCCTTCTCTTCGCAGCGCTGACCTGCGCGCTCCCTGCGTTGGCGGACACGGTTGTGATCCGGGGCGACCGAGTTAATGTCCGCTCCCAACCCTCCTTGGATGGCGAAGTGCTTGTCTGGATGAAGCGAGGGGAAACGGTAGAAACCCAAGGGAGCAGCAAAGACGGTTTCATTCGCATCGCCTTGCCCTCCAAGGTTGCCGTCTGGGTCTATGGGCCACTGGTGGATCGGGCTTCACATCAAATCAAAGCTCCCGAGGCCCGGTTGCGGGTGGGTCCCGGCCGCAATTACGGCGAGTTGGGCGTGCTCAAGAAAGGGGCGGCCCTCACCGAGATCCGTGAATCGGATGGCTGGCTTCAAGTAGAACCGCCCGCGGGCCTGTCGGCCTACGTGGGAGCCCAGTTCATTGAAGTCTCAGGCGCTCCGGCGGCCAAGCTCGCGGCAGTCAAGACCGGTGGGATTCTTCCGGCAGATGGTGATCCGGTTTCTGGTGATCCAGTTTTGCCGGCGGTTCCTAATCCGAATCCGACCCGTTCGAAGTCCTCCGCGATCTCTGTGGCTCCCGCGCCGCCATTGCCGACACCGCCGCCCTCGCTGCCCATTCCGTCAGCTCCGGCTCCGGTTTCTGTGGCCGTGGCGGTCGATCCGATTTTGCCTAGCCCCAGGGCATCCGAGGCGACCTCCGCGGATCGGGTTGGTGGCGTTGCTCAGTCGTCGATCCAATATTCTCCCGAAAAGGTTCGCATCGTGACCCGGGTGGGCAAAGTGGTCCGGAGCCTAGAGCCTCAATCGCCGTCCTACTACCAACTGCGCAGTCCGCAGGCGGGTGAGGGAATGTTAGGTTTCTTGGTGGGTCAGGACCCTAAGACTCCCATTGCGGGGTTTCGCGGTAAGACGGTTCGAGTGGTCGCCGAAGAATACGTGGATCCCCGCAATCGAACCCAGGTGCTCTTGCGCGTGCAATCCATCGAAGAAGTTTCAGCCCGTTGAGCGGTCTCAACCCTTCTCAGGTCTGATCCCGGCCTCGGCTCGATCCCGGCCTAACAAATCCCCATGAACAATCTCATCGACGGTCGAGCCATTGCTGCCGACATCCACCAGGAGACGTTGGTTCGCGTCTCGGCTCTCAAGCATCAGGGCATCCAACCGGGGTTGGCTTTTGTTCGAGTCGGAGAAGACCCGGCCTCCCAAGTTTATGTGGGCATGAAGGAAAAGAAGGCGCGAGAGTTGGGAGTTCTCTCCCACACCACGGTGCTTCCCGAGACGACGACCCAGACAGAATTGCTAGTGCTCATCGCTCGCCTCAATGCCGATCCGCACTGCCACGGCATTTTGGTTCAGGCTCCGCTCCCGCGGCATATCGATGCGGCCGTAATCTACTCAGCGGTTCTGCCTGAAAAAGATGTGGACGGCTTTCATCCCATCAACGTGGGGCGACTCATGCTGGGTGACGCGGGAGGGTTCCTTCCCTGCACGCCTGCGGGCGTTCACGAATTGCTGGTGCGCAGCCGCGTACCGCTCAACGGCGCCGAGGTGGTGGTCCTGGGGCGTGGCAACATCGTGGGCAAGCCGATGGCGGCTATTCTGATCCAGAAGTCGTCTCGGGCCAATTGCACGGTCACGCTGTGCCACAGCGCCACGCGCGACATCGCCGCTCACTGTCGCCGGGCCGATGTAATCGTTGCTGCAATGGGGGTCCCGGAGTTTCTCCGAGCCGACATGGTTCGCGAAGGGGCCGTTGTCATCGACGTGGGGGTTAATCGCCTCAGCGATCCTTCCAGCAAGAGCGGAACACGCCTTGTTGGCGACGTCGCTTTTGGTGAAGTGCAACCCAAATGCCTTTGGATTACGCCCAATCCAGGCGGGGTGGGACCGATGACCATCGCCATGCTCTTGGCCAACACCGCCACAGCCACCGAAAGGCAGTCCGGTTTTTTTTCTGAAAAATCCGTTGACGCTCGATTGAGGCCCTGACAGAACTTCCCCACACACGGAACAAATCAAACCACAATGAACACTAAATCGCTCCTCTTGGCCGCTTTCGTCGCGGCTGTCGGTGCAGTCTCTGGCTCCGCCCAGGTGACCAGCCAGAACATCGTTGGATATGTCCGACTGAGCCTCGCCAAGGGTTACAACCTGATCGGCAATCAGTTGAACAACGGCAACAACGCCATCGGCACTGTGCTGAACGTTCCGGAAGGCACTTCTGTCTATAAGTTCACCGGCGGCAAGTACGTCGCCAACGCGTTCGTTGACGGCGCTTGGGACGCTCCGGCCATGACCTTGGCTCCGGGTGAAGGTTTCTTCATCAACGTTCCGGCTGCCACCACGATCACCTTGATCGGTGAAGTTAGCTTGGCCAACAGCAAAGCTTTGGCCGCTGGTTACAACCTCTTGACCGTCCCCGTGCCTCTGGCCGGTGGTCTGGTTGACGCCGCTGCTGGTGGTTTGACCGCCGCCGAGGGTGATGTTGTTTATCAGTGGACCGGTTCTGGCTTCGCCGCCAAGGAATTCGTCGACGGCGCCTGGGCTCCTTCCGCTCCGACCGTCAAGGTTGGCGAAGGCTTCTTCCTTAAGGGCACTGCTCGCACCTACGCTCGTAACTTCTCTGTCAACTAATAAGTCTTAACAGAATATACCATGAATAAGTTCGCTTACCTCGTTGTCGCCTCGGCGCTGGCTGTTTCGGCCTTCGGTCAGGCACAGATCGACCTCAACAACCGCGGTTTGGCCTTGGTCAATGACGCTGCTGGCAAGCCCCTGACGGGCACCACCTTCGTTGCTCAGGTCTGGTACGGTGCTTCCGCTAGCACCTTGACCAGCTCCTTCGCTCCGTCTCCGTTCCGCGCTTCCACCACTACCTACCCTGGTAGCTGGAATCCGGCCGCCGCCGGCGGTCCGGGCGCTTTCGGTACCCTGACGGGTTTCGCTGCGGGTAGCACCGTGACCTTGCAGGTTGCTGTGTGGGATTCTTCCGTCGCTGGTGTGGGTGCCGCTCAGGCTCTGACCAAGGCTGCCGGAACCGGTCTCTCCGAGACCTTCACCTATGCCATCCCGGCTGATCCTTTGGCGATCCCCGGCGGCATGGGCGGTTTGAAGAGCTTCAACTTGGCGGCCGCCGGTCCCGTCATTCCTGAGCCGACCACGATCGCTCTCGGCGCTCTCGGTGCCGCAGCGCTCCTCTTGCGCCGTCGCAAGTAATTTTGGTTTGATTATTCAAACCCACCTTGGGCAACCAAGGTGGGTTTTTTTGCTTTGGAGTGCCCAGCAAAGTTCACTCATCTAATGGGGCCGGCTACAACAGCATCGGAACCGTAAGTTTGGTCTGTTTCCTCTCGGAGGAGCGGTTGCTAGTTTCTGCGCCGACAAGGCCTGTGCCCTGCGTCGGTGGTCAACAAGCTTGTCGAGACAGGATGGCCTGACGCGCCGCGCCGTAGGCCCCGGCTAACTCGCTCAAGGCGGCCGGCAGAAGGCGCACGCGGGCTCCCCTCGGACGCCACTCATGCTCCTCAAGAATTTCCGAAAGTCGGTCAAACAGGTCGGGGCCCGCCTGGGCGATTCCGCCTCCTAGAATGACCGCTTCGGGGTCCAATACGTTGATGAGTGAGTTGATGCCCAACGCCAATCCCCGCACCGATTCTTGCCAGAGAGCTATTGCCTTGGGATCGCCCGCTCGAGCGTGTTGAACCAAGGTTTCGGTGGAAGTGTAGCACCCATGGCTTCGCTCGATCAGGGTTTTGTTGCCGATGGCCATTTCCAGAGATCCGGGTGTTCCGACGTCGTCGTTTTGGGCTCGAGAATCGAGGGTGATATGTCCCAGGTGTCCAGCGCGTCCCAAATTCCCACGGAGCAGGCGCCCGTCTACGATGGCCGCCCCACCGACCCCGGTTCCCAAGGTGAGCATGAACACGTTTTCCAACCCTTGGGCCGCTCCCATCCAAGCCTCTCCTAAGAGGGCAGCGTGAGCGTCGTTGAGCACGGGAACCGGCGTTGGAAAGGTGAGAAATTGCTGCCAATCTAACCCTTCTAATCCTTCCAAACGTCCGGGCATGTGGAGGATGCACCGGCCATCCCGGGCAGCCAGTCCCGGTGCCGAAAGCCCCACCGCCGCTGGTTCACCTCGACGGAGGCGCAGGGCCTCCACTCGATCGCGGATCCGGTCGGCCCATTCCATCGCCCGATCTTCAAAGGGCATGGACTCGTGCTCGAGGGTCTGGCCGCTGGCATTCACGACTACCGACTTGATGCGGGATCCACCGAGGTCGATGCCCAAGAAATAGGGCTCGGTTTCCCAGGTTGAATTCATGGAGCCTGGGGTGCTGAACCCGATTGGGGCGAGAATCCTTGCGATGGAAATGCGTCAGAAACCGACCAACCGCCGTCCACGGCAATGACTTGACCCGTGACGAAGCGGCTGCTCTCGGAGAGGAGCCAAATGACCGCCGCATCGAGGTCCTCCGGACGACCCATGCGACCGCCGTCCAGAGGTTGCTTGCGGGTGATGAACTCTTGGATGGCGGGGTTGGATTGGGCCCGCAGGGACATAGGGGTTGCGGTGAGTCCCGGAGCCAAGAGGTTCACACGGATGTTGTGCGGGGCATAGGCGGCCGCCGCGGCCTGAGTCAGGCCCACCAGAGCAGACTTGGCGGTCGCGTAAGCTGCGGTGCCGAACAAGTTGGGGGAAGGGGAACTCGCCAACACGGATCCGCAGTTCAGGATACAACCCGGTTGATTTTCGCGAAGGAACCAACGGATCGCTGCGCCGTTGGAGAGGAAGGCTGTCGTTAGGTTCAGTTCCAAGGTTTGCTGCCAACCTTCCAAAGGAATGGTGTGCAAGGGTCCATCGCCCCAGGCCCGTCCACTGCCTCCAGCGACGTGGTACAGCGCGTGAAACTGGCCGTACCGTTGCGCACAACGTTCGATGGCATGATCGGCCACCCCGGTTTCCCGGGCGTCGGCCAGAATTACTTCCAACCGATCTTGCACATCCTCGGTCTGTGGAACCTCCGGGATGGGGTCTAGCCCCACCACGACCAACTGGGCGCCTTCGCGGAGGCACGCTTGCGCCGCGGACCAACCGAGGCCTTGGGTCCCTCCGATGATCACCAAACAGCGCCCGCTCAGCGCCCCGTGGGGGGCTGGGTTAGTCCCGGTAGCGTCGTGTGAGGTCGCCATAAGCGTCGATACGTCGGTCGCGCAGGAAGGGCCAGTGCGTCCGAGTGACGTCCACCTTCGCCAGATCCACGGATACCAGCAGATTTTCGGGCTGGTCCACCGAGGCCTTGCCTAGCAATTGGCCGCTGGTGCCCGCGACAAAGCTTTGCCCCCAGAATTCGAGTCCGTCGCCGCCGATGGGGCGTTCTAAACCGATTCGGTTTACGGCGGCCACGTAGCAGCCGTTGGCCACCGCATGGGAGCGTTGGATCGTCTCCCAGGCGCCGTGCTGATGGACGCCGCATTCGGCCTTCTCGGAGGGGTGCCAACCGATCGCAGTGGGATAGAAGAGAATCTCAGCCCCGCTCATCGCCGTGAGCCGTGCCGCCTCGGGGTACCATTGGTCCCAGCAGATGAGCACGCCGATGCGGCCGAAGCGTGTGTCCCAGGTTCGGAATCCGGTGTCCCCTGGGGTGAAATAAAATTTCTCGTAAAAGAGAGGATCGTCCGGGATGTGCATCTTCCGGTAGATGCCCAGCAAGGATCCGTCGGCATCGATGATTACGGCGGTATTGTGGTAGAGGCCTTCGGCGCGCTTTTCGAAGAGCGATGCGATTACGACTACCCCGTGTTCCTGGGCGAGACGTTGGAACGCCCGCGTGCTGGGACCTGGAATGGGCTCTGCGAGGTCGAAATACCTGTGCTCTTCCGACTGGCAGAAATATTGCGATCGGACCAATTCCTGGGTGCAAAGGATGTTGGCTCCAGTCTTTGCGGCTTGCGCGCCCGCTTCCAGACACAACCTCAAATTCTCCTCGGGATCGGGCCCGCAGGCATGTTGCAAAAGACCGAGAGTCACCGATCGGGTCTTTGGACGTGGGTTCATGGTGGCGTTCTGGTTCAATCCCCGGGCAAGGGTGCTATGAGCTCTCTGTTTCGAATCGCCCGAAGAGGATCCCGATGGTGTTGGGGGAGTGGTGCAAGTCAAGGTCCCCGCGTGAGGAAACCGCTATCAGGGCCACCTGAAGGGGTAAAATAGATAAAAACCATGCTTTCATTGGGTTTTCTCTTGCGACGGCGTGTGACGCGTTGCTAAATCCGCACCGAAGTCACTTCGTGTCCATCACACATCCCAATTCTTAAACCCAATATTTATGGCCAAAGCTGTTAAAGCCCTCACCAAGTCTCAGATCACCGCAGCCCTCGCCGAGAAGGCCGAGATCAGTAAGAAGCAAGCGTTGGCGGTTCTCGAGGCACTCGCTCAGCTCGCTTACAAGAACGCCAAGAACACCTTCACCTTCCCTGGGGTAGGTAAGCTGGTGTTGGTCAACCGCAAGGCCCGTGTCGGCCGCAATCCGGCCACCGGCGCTGAGATCAAGATCCCAGCCAAGAAGGTCGTTAAGTTCCGCGTGGCCAAGGCTGCCAAGGACGCGATCCTCGGCGCGAAGTAATCGAAAGATTCTGTTCGGTCATTCTTTTCAAGGCGCCCGGTACCGGGCGCCTTTTTGTTTCTTGGAGGGCAACAGATTTACCGATGAGATCGAGGAGAAGGGGTAAGTGCTGCCTTGTGGGATGAGCGATTCGGTGGTCTGCCCCATCTGGGAAGCCGAGGGATTGTAACGTGTTTCGTTTTGAAACGACTTTGCCTTTCCTGCGGCTTTTCCAAACTATGCACAACCTCATGGATGACGCCCCCGCTTCCTCGAAACTCTTCGTCACCCGGAAATTGCCATGGATCTTGGCGGTAGCGGCTTTTGCCGTCTTCCTGCTCACACGCAATGCTTGGATCGGAGTCAATAGCCTGCGGTCCGTTTACGAGGCGGCGGGTTGGGGCTTTGACAACGCGTTCTCCCAACCTCTCAACCAGATCTTTGGATTCGTGGTGTCCTCGCTGACGGGCACCCAGTTTCCCGCTCAGGCCAATATCCTCACGGCAGCCATGGCTGCTGCAGTGGTCTATTTGCTGGCCCGCTGCGTGGCGTTGCTTCCCCATGATCGGCGCCACGAGGAGCGCATCCGTGAGTTCTCGGACATTGCGTTGCTGACTATTCCCTTAGCCTGGGTGCCGCCGGTTTTGGCGGTGGGTCTCTTGGCCTTCCAGTTGACGTTCTGGCAGCATGCCACGGCCTTCACTGGGGAGATGATTGATCTTTTGATCTTCGCAGCGGCGATCCGAAATCTGTTGGAATATCGACTCGATCGAAAGGAATCCCGCCTGTGGATTGTCTCCGCCCTCATGGGGGTCGGTATCGCCAACAGTCATGCATTCATCGGGTTTGCACCGATGTTCTTGGTGGCGATCGTCTGGATTCGTGGATGGGAGTTTTTCCACCTGGGTTTTCTGTCTCGGATGCTCCTGGCGGCGTTGGTGGGTCTTTCCTTGCTGATTTGGATTCCGCTGTCGGCGCGCATGACCGGACGATTTGACGAGAGCTTCTGGAGCCTTTTTCGGACGGGCCTGGAGCTCAAGGTGAGCCACCTGCTCCTGTTTCCGCGGGGCCGCTTTCTGTTTCTCTTCCTGATGATGATCGCGCCGCTGGTGGGGGTCGGCATCCGCTGGCCTTCCCGGATGGGTGCCGGTTTGGACACCTTGGCCACGATGGTCGCCTGGCAGGTGTTGGTCCTCGCTTGGTTCGGCCTTTGCATTGCTGTCGGTTTTGATTTGAAGTTCAGCCCCCGTCAGTTGGGCTATGGGGTTCCTCTTCTGACATTCTCCTTCTGTGCTTCCCTCGTGGTGGGCTATTTTGCGGGGTATTATCTTCTGATCTGGACCGGGCGAGCGGATTCTAGACACGCCCATTCGATCACGCCTTTGTCCTCGGGGCTGTCCCGTTTGGCCGGAGTCTTGGTGGTATCGCTGACGCTTCTAGTTCCTGCGGCCCTGGTTGCCAAAAACTGGAAGATCGTCTTGGCCGACAATGGTTCCAGTCTTCGGGATTACTCGCGCACCATGCTCGCTCCGCTCCATCGGGCTCCGGGGTTGGTGTTCGTCGATGACTCTACTCTGTTCATGGCCCTGACGGCCGGGAATGAGACGCTGGCCGGCAATGGGGGGCATTTGTTGGTAAACACCCGGTTGGCTCCAGTGCGGGTGTACCGACAGTTTTTGGCGAGTCGGCATGCGGAGCGTTGGCCGGCATTGCGTGAAATCGCCGAGGCCAAGGACAACATCGCGGGACTTTGGCTGACGCTGGCCACCCGGGCTGCTCAAAGCAATCAGACCTTCTTCGCATCCACCGTCTTTAGCTTCTTTGCTGAGCCTTTCGACTTTCGGCCGGTCGGATCCTTGCACGGAGCCCTGCCTCGGAAAGCATTGCTACCGAGCGCAGCCAACGAGGCGGAGTTGGCTCAGGTGCGCCGGTTTTGGGGTGAGGTGCAGCCTTCGTTGGATGCGGTGGTCCGGGATGCCGCTCGAGGCTCTTCTAACGCGGTGGTCGTGGCCGCGATGTGGTCCCGCTCCGTCAATGCTTCCGGGGTATTCCTTCAGGAGGGCGGTCGCCTGAAGGAGGCTGGAACTCTTTTCACCGAGGCGCTTCGTTTGAACGCCGACAATGCCGCGGCGCGGGTTAATCTGGAGGTGAACCGTGCTTTGGTCGCTGGCAAACCCCTCTCGGCGGACCTCGTCAAGATCTGGGACGGAAAGCCTGGATTGCTCGACGTGCATGGCCCGGTGGATGAGCCAGAATTCCTACGCATTTTCGGATCGACGCTCCTCGCCCAGAAGGACGACATGGTGCGTCGGGCCGCGGTGGGCTTTGCTCGGGCCACCCAGTTGTCACCCACCAATCACTTCAACCAGTTTGGCTTCATCGCGGCGGCTCTGGCCGTAGGAGATTTGGCGTCGGCGACCAACACGTTGAATGGGTTGAAAGCCGATCCCTCCCGTGCTGGCTGGACTCCGGTGGAAAAATCCGGCCTGGCTGAATCCGAGGGGCGTGTGCGCATCGCCTTGAACCAATTGCAGGAGGCCGAGGCTTTCCTGCAGGAGGCTCGGCGCCTCAATCCCAGCAACCCAGAACTCTACGATTACCTTTCCTACCTTTACTTGCTTTTGGGCAAGACCAATGAGGCTCTGGCCATGACGGAGTCTTGGGAAAAGGTTGCCAAGTTGGATCCAGCGCCTGCCTCCCGTCGTGGGCTCATCCTGATGCAACTGGGTCGGTACGAGCCTGCATCCGAGGCCCTAACCAAGGTTCTCGACCAGGAGCCCGACAATTCGGTTGCCCGGGTCAATCGGGCCATCGCTCGACTGATGCTCAAACAACTGCCCGAGTCGCGTGCCGATTACGAGCGCCTGATTAAGGGCGGACGCGAGACCTTTCAGGTTCGCTTTGGTTTGGCTGAGATTGCTCACCAACAGAACCAGTCGTCGGAGGAGCAGAAGCAATTGGAGCGTTATCTCGAGTTAGCGCCGAAGGGCACGGCTGAATTGACCAATGTCATGAGCCGATTGGCCGCCCTGAAGCCCTCGCGCTAATCCCAAGGGCCACCGGTACCAGTTGGGAACGCTGGCCATCGACCTTTGTTGATCCCATGCGTGTGAGTCATGTCATCACTCGGTTGATTGTCGGCGGGGCGCAGGAGAACACGCTCAGCTCGGTTCTTGGCTTGGGACGAATTCCTGATTGGGAGGTGGAACTCATCTCGGGCCTCACCAGTGGACCGGAAGGGTCTCTTGAACCCATCGCCCGAGCGGTGCCTGGACTCCTGCGTTTGGAGTCCAGTCTTGTTCGGCCTGTTCATCCGCTGATGGATGCGCTGGCCTACCTGCGGCTTCGCGGTCACTTCCGTCGCACTCGTCCACACATCGTCCACACCCACAGCGGCAAGGCGGGTATCGTTGGACGTTTCGCAGCCCGTCATGCCGGGGTTCCGCAAGTGATCCACACCATCCATGGGCCGAGTTTTGGTCCGTTTCAGGGTGCCGCTGCCAACACGATTTTCCGGGGCGCAGAACGGGCCGCCGGGCAGAAAACCGATCACTTTGTGGTGGTCGCTGAGGCAATGGCCCGACAATACCTCGACGCTGGCATCGGTGATTCAACTCAGTACACCCGGATTTTCAGCGGTTTTGATTTAGCTCCGTTCCTTGGGGCTCAGCGGGATCCGGAACTGGCCGAGCGACTGGGCCTCCGCCCCGGTGAGTTTGTTGTGGGCAAGGTGGCTCGCCTCTTTCAACTCAAGGGGCACGATGAGTTGTTCAACGCCGCCGTTGAGATGGTGCGACGAGTCCCCACTGTGCGATTCCTGTTGCTTGGTGATGGTCCCTGGCGCGCGCGTTTTGAGACCATGGCCGCCACGATGCCCGGCTTGGCCGGACGTTTTGTTTTTGCGGGTCTGGTGCCGCCTTCGGAGGTCTCCCGATATCTGGGCTTGATGGATGTACTGGTGCACTTGTCGCGCCGGGAAGGTTTGGCTCGGGTGCTGCCTCAAGCCCTAGCGGCCGGGAAACCGGTGATTGCTTTTGATTGTGACGGTGCCGCCGAGGTGTGTCGGGATTTGGAGACAGGTTTTTTGCTTCAACCAGGAGATCTGCCCGGTTTGGTGGATCGAGTTGCCCGGTTGGCGGGGGATCCGGAGTTGGCTCGGAGGCTAGGAGTCACCGGGCGATCTTGGGTGCGGGAGCGTTTCTCGGAGGAGGCACTCGTCCAATCCCTGGATGCCTTGTACCGCCGCTTGCTCCATCGCTCGGGAGGCCTCTTTCAATGAAATCCGAGGTGTTGGCCGTGCTCGGGGCATTCGGGTTGACCTGCGTCATCTCGGCCGTCTCGCTGCCCCTGTGGCGAGCGCTGTGCCGTCGATGGGGTCATGTCGATGATCCCGGTCACCGGAAGATTCATGCTCAACCTATTCCATTGGCGGGTGGGTTTACCGTCTCGGCCGGTGGGCTCTTGGGCGGACTGCTCATCTGGATTCTGGCATCGTCAGGAGTGCTGGGCAGCGTGGAGGTCGGATCTCTCTGGGTTGGAACCGAGGGGATGCGCCGCCTCGGAGTGCTGCTCGCCGGAGCCTTGGGCATGCTGGCTTTGGGAGCATGGGATGACCGTCGGGATCTCGGGGCCGGTGCGAAGTTTCTCGTGCAGGGACTGATCGCCGTTTTGGTTGCAAGATGGGGGGTTCAGGTGCCTGTCCCGGATGGGATGGCCGTTCTCAGGCAGCCACTCACGGTATTCTGGATCCTGGCAGTCACCAATGCCTTCAATCTGAGCGATAACATGAATGGCCTGTGTGCGGGTCTAGGTTTAATCGGGGCTACCGCCGTGTCGGCCGCATCGTTGTTGTGGCGGGGGCAATCCGAGTTGGCCTGTGGGGCGGCTCTGATCGCCGGAAGCCTGGCGGGCTATTTGCCCTACAACTATCCCCGCGCCTCGGTCTTTCTGGGAGACGCTGGGAGCCAATGGGTCGGCTATTGGATCTCCGTCTTGGCGCTGCTGTCCGTGACGCCCTCCACAATTTCCAACGGTGGGCTCCAACAGTCCTGGAGGGTCGCGTTTGCGGTGGTGGCCGTTCCCCTAATTGACATGGCCTTTGTGGTCGTCTCGCGCACCTGGAGAGGGCAGCCCTTCTGGGTGGGTGACACTCACCACCTGAGTCACCGCCTAGCCCGAACGGGTCTGGGGAAGGCCGGCGCGGTGGCCGTCTTGTGGCTACTGGGAGCCCTTCTGGTGGCCCTCTTCAGCCGCTGAGCCAGTGGAGTGGCTCTGAAGCCGCTGGGCGGAAAGTTTTGCCCAGGTAGACGAATGGGTGGACTTCGGTTCCGCCCTGATCCCGTCACTCGCGGGAGATTTTCCTGATAAAACCCAACAAAATCAGGTGTTCCATTGATCGGCATGGTCGTTGCTTTACGGCTAGAACGGAGGCGAGTCCATGATTCAAACGCTGTTCAACCAATCCAACTATGTGGTCACCAAGAAACTCTTGGATGCCACGGTGCTGCGCCATCAGGCCATCGCCGGCAATTTGGCCAATGTTGAGACGCCGAACTACAAGCGAATCGATGTGGCACCGTCGTTCCAGGCGGAGTTGTCCAATGCGGTGAAGGCCAACGATCCGGGTCAAATCGCCAATATCCCGGTCCCGACCCTTTCGGTCGATCCGATGGCCGTTGCCTCCAATCGCGACGGCAATTCCGTCAATTTGGAGCAGGAAATGTTGGCCATGAATGAGAACAGCTTGGCCCACACCCTAGAAGCCCAACTCATCACCGGTTCCATGCTCAAGCTGAGGATGGCCATCACGGGTCGTAGCTGAACCTTCGGACTAACACCCCCATGATCGAACTCATCCCCAGCATTCAAAGCACCCGCTCCGCGTTGGATGCCGAACGGACCCGGATAGAGATCGTCTCCCAGAATCTGGCCAATGCCAATGTCACCCGCTCCGTCGATGGGCAGCCCTACAAGCGCAAGCAGGTGGTCTTCGAGACTCTAGTCAACAATGCCGGGACCAATGCCAACAGTGGTTCCTCCATACGGGTGAGCCGTGTTGAATCCGATACTCGCCCCTTCCGTGAGGTTTTTAAACCGGATCATCCCGACGCCGATGCTCGGGGCTACGTCCGGTATCCGAACGTCAATGTCCACGAGGAGATGGTGGATCTCATCGCCTCCTCTCGGGCGTTTGAGGCGAACATCGCCGTGGTCAAGAACGCCCGACAACTGGCCCAACAGGCCATGTCTATCGGCAAGCGCTGAGCCTCCACTGACACACTGCCATGGAAGCGCTATCCGCACTCCGAATGTTCAATCCGGCCGCCCTCCGGGAGTCGCCCCTCGGCAAGGCCGGGATGGAGTCTCTGCAGAAGGCGGGGATGGGAGACTTGGGAAAACTCATTCCCGACTCGGAGATGGGAAAGCTACAGCCGTTCAACAAGGCATTCCCGGACGCGATGCCGCTGCCCACGGGGGTGAATCCGAGTGGTATCCCCTCGCTGGGGAGAGTCTCGGGGCGAGATGCCTTTGCCGACACCCTGGGTCGGTTTGTGGGCGAAGTGGCTGACAAGCAAGTGGCCGCTGGAGATTCGGTTCGCGGCTTGGTCACTCAGCAGGGAGTGCCTCTGCACCAAGCCATGATCGCCATGGAGGAAGCCAGTGTCTCTTTCCAGTTGATGGTCGAGGTGCGCAACAAGCTCCTCGAATCGTACCAAGAATTGATGCGGATGCAGGTCTGAGGATTAAGGGCCCCAAGTGATGAACAACAGTTTCCAAGAACTCCTGCAGCAATTGGCTTCCGTCTGGAAGGAGATCGGCATCAACCAGCGAGTCTCGATCGTCCTCGCCGGATTGGTCGTCTTGCTCGGTTTGAGCGGCATCGCGGTTTGGTCGAGCCGTGAAGACTACACCGTTCTCTTTGGCAACCTTGCCGAGGCCGAGGCTTCCAAGGTCATCAATGCGCTCGATGAGAGCAAAATTCCTTACAAGGTCCGGGGCGGCGGTAGCATCTCGGTGCCCGCCGACAAGGTTCATTCCCTGCGCATCCAATTGGCTGGCAAGGGGATTCCCGGTGGCGGTACGACGGGGTTTTCTCTCTTCGATAAGCCGAATTTCGGCATTTCGGACTTTGTGCAGCGGGTCAATTACCTGCGGGCCATCCAGGGGGAATTGTCCCAGACCATTTCACGGGTCGATGGCATCGAATCCGCCCAGGTGATGCTCGTAATGCCCGAGAACCGTCTACTGGTGGAGTATCAGAAGAAACCCAGCGCCTCGGTGTTCCTGAAGCTGCGGGGTAACGTGCCCATCCCTGCCGCGACGGTGAATGCTATCCGCTTTCTCGTTGCCAATGCGGTCGAAGGGCTCAATCCGGAAGGGGTCTCTATCACTGACAACATCGGCAACCTCCTGACCGAGGCCTTTGATAATGATCCTATCACTGGGGCTACTTCGTCGCAGCTCAAGCAACGCCGCGAATACGAAAACTATTTAGCCAAAAAGGTGGAGTCGTTTTTGGCCCCTTACGTCGGGGGGTCGGCGCGGGTTATGGCGCGGGTGTCGGTCGACCTAGACTACACGAGCCTGCAGCGGAAGGAGACCAAGTTTGACCCGGAGAGTCAGGTGAAGCGCACGGAAACGATCACCGACGAGCGCATCGACAACACGAGCTCGGCCCTGGCGGGAGCGGTGGGCGCGCCGGGTGCGGCGACCAATGCCAATGCGGACACCAATAGTCCGGCCGGCACGTCTCCGACGACCAAGAACAACACGAGCAAAAAAGTCACCCAGAACAATTACGAGATCAACGAGATCACCACGACGCAGAGTCAAATCCCAGGTTCTACCAAGCGCCTTTCGGCCGCGGTCTTCATCCCCATCGAGTACACTGTGAGCGGGAGTAATCGGGTGGCCGTGCCCCGCAGCCCGGTTGAGATGATGAAGATCCGGTCTGCCGTCCGGTCTGCCCTGGGCATTGTCACAAATAGCGTGGACGGAAGGGTTGACGAACTGTCGGTCGAAGAAATCGCCTTCAATGATCAACCCTCCCTCGAGCTGACCCAGCGGCTCGAAAAGAGTGAGCGCCAGCGTCTTTGGATCGATATTGCGCGTGATTCAGTTTTTCCGCTCTTGGGTGTCGGAGTGCTGGCCTTGTTCTGGCGGATCTTCCAGAAGACTAGCATCGATGAAATCCCCATCGGAATCCCACTCGGAGCCGCCTCCGGGGATGGCGGATCCCAGATGAATAGCTTCGCCTCCGGCCTCAGGGCGGGCCCCGTCAGCGAACCGGATGAAGTTCAACCCTTCGTGATGACTGCTGACATGATGAACCAGCTCATGAAGGAAAACCCCGCCAATATGACCCACGCGCTTCGCACCTGGATGACCCGCGGCGCCGAGAAATCGAAGTAATTCGCTATGGCTGCACCGATTCCCGAAATTCTTGCCTCGAGCCCCGCCGATTTTGCCCGTCTGACACGGACACAGAAGATCGCCTTGCTCTTGGTGGTCCTAGGAGAAGAAGCCGCGATCTCCTTTCTTCGAGGGCTTCAGCCCGACGAGTTGGAGGCCATCTGTGCCGAGATGGCCAAGGTCGGGATGCTTTCCATCGAAATGCAGAATACCATTCTGAAGGAGTTTACAGATGTGGCCATCCACGCCAGCACGTCCCTGCGTGGCGGTTTAGATTTCACCCAATCGATGTTGGAAAAGGCCCTGGGCCTTTACAAGGCGGCCACGGTGATCACCCGGGTGCTGCCCACCCGCACGCCGGTCTCCTCGATGACGCAAATCGTCGAACTAGATGCCCGGCAAATCTTTAACCTGCTCAAGCTTGAACAGCCGCAGACGATCTCGCTGGTCCTCTCCTACCTACCACCCGAAAAGGCTTCCCAGTTATTGATCATGCTCCGGAGCGATCTGCGGGATCAGGTCATTGAGCGACTGGCTACTCTGTCTGCGACCCCTATCGAAATTGTCGAGAAGGTGGTCGAACAGCTCAATCGCAAGCTCGGTAACCAGCACACGCGCGCCCTCAATCAAACCGGGGGCCTGAAGAGCGCTGCCAACTTGCTGAACTCGCTCGATAAAAACATGACCAAGGCGCTCCTGATGAACATCGAGGAACGCAATCCGGAGCTCGGTCAGCAAATACGCCAGAAGATGTTCACCTTTGAGGATGTGGCCACTTTGGATACTCCGGTTCTCCAGCGGGTGCTGCGCGAGGTGGATTTGCGCGATCTGGCGGTGGCTCTCAAGACGGCGAGCGATTCACTCAAGGGAGCGCTTCTCAGCGCGGTGTCCAAGCGTGCCGCCGAAACGGTGCAAGAAGAGATGAGCTTCATGGGGCCGCTCAAGCTGCGCGATATCGAGGCAGCCCAGATGCGCATCATCGAACTGGTCCGCAAATCCGAGGCCGACAACGAAGGGCTTAGCTCTTCCTGATTATGCAACTCAAACCCAATCCGATCCCGATCGCTTTTATCGAAGCCCTCCGCGAGGTCCAAGTTATCAAGATCTCGCTCTCGGAATTGGAGCGCAAATGGTGTCTGCGTGAGCAGGAGGCCTATGCGCGGGGGGTCGCCGACGGTGAAAGAGCTCTGAGCGAGCAGCTCGTTCAGCAGCGCGCCGATTTGCGCCATCTCCAGAATCGGCTCTTCGTCCAGCTCGAGAACACCATTCCCCAGGTGGTGAGAGACTGCGAGCAGGCGCTCATCGGCATCGCCTGGGAGACGGCTCGCAAAGTCGTCAACTGCATCGAGATCACTCCCAGCATGGTTGAGGCTGCCTTAGAGGAGGCGCTGGTTTCGCTCCGCCAGACGGGTCGGGTTCGGGTGCAGCTCCATGCCGAAGACCTTGCGCTCCTTGAGGGGGTCAACAGCCCGGTATTGCTCAAGGAGCTTGGAGGCGAGCGCATCCGCTTCGAAGTGTCCTCGGAGGTCGGGCGCGGGGGCTGCTTGGTGTACACCGATTTCGGGACAGTGGATGCCCGCCGAGAGGTGAAGCTCGAACTGCTACGGCAATCGATGGAATCATGAACTCTTCAGGCACATCGCCGGGTCAACGATTGGGAGGCATACTGGAGCGGGTGCGGAGTACTCGTGTGGTCGAGAATCGCGGACGGGTCGTTCAACTCATCGGCTTGGTGATTGAGAGCGAGGGACCTCTTTGCGCCGTGGGAGAACTTTGTCGGATCGAGGGTGGCCACAAGAAGGGCGACGCGTTGGCCGAAGTGGTGGGCTTTCGTCAGGGTCGGGTGCTTCTCATGCCCCTGGCGGAGACCCATGGTATTCATCCCGGGTCCGAGGTCGTCGCCCTGGGGCACCCCTTGGAGGTTCCCGTGGGGGCAGATTTGCTGGGTCGCGTTCTCAATGGATTGGGGGAACCCATCGATGCGCTCCCACCCGTGAGGCCGGTGTTCCGGGCTCCGTGCATGGCACCACCACCTCACCCCTTGCAGCGTCGCCGGATCCGCGAGGTCTTTGGTACCGGCATCAAGGCGCTCGATACGCTGATCCCCGTCGGCCGAGGGCAACGTCTGGGAATCTTCGCCGGATCAGGCGTCGGAAAATCAACGCTCCTAGGCATGATGGCGGCCCGAGCTGAGGCAGACGTCAATGTCATCGCTTTGATCGGTGAGCGGGGTCGTGAGGTGCGCGAATTCTTGGAGAAGGATCTCTCGGAAGAGGGTCGTGCCAAATCGGTGATCGTGGTGGCGACCTCCAATGAGCCGGCATTGATGCGCCTTAAGGGGGCCTACTCGGCCATGGCCATCGCCGAGTACTTTCGGGACCAGGGAAAATCGGTCCTTCTGATGATGGATTCAGTGACCCGTTTTGCCATGGCCCAGCGGGAGATCGGACTGGCGGTAGGTGAGCCACCCGCCACCCGAGGTTATACACCCAGCGTCTTTGCTCTCCTGCCCCAGTTGCTTGAACGGGCCGGCTCAGGACAGAGCGGGGCCATCACCGCGTTCTTCACGGTCTTGGTTGAGGGAGACGACATGAATGAGCCGGTGGCGGACACGGTTCGCGGCATCCTCGACGGGCATATCGTGCTCGACCGCATGCTGGCTCAACAGAACCACTATCCGGCCATTGATGTGCTTCAGAGCATCAGCCGTCTTACCCGGGATTTATGCTCCGAGGAGCAGCTCCGCCTGGCAGGGCAGGCCCGCGAGCATCTCTCTAACTACAAGCGCAACGCGGACTTGATCAGCCTGGGCGCCTACGCGGCCGGCTCTAATCCAGCCATTGATGCCGCCATTCGTCTGAAGGAACCCCTGGAGACCTTCCTCCGGCAGGGGGTCGACCAGGGCGTGACTCCCGCCCAGGCCTGGGCGGGTCTTCAATCGGCCGTGAACGGAGGAAAATATTTGTGAGCACCTTGATTTCAAAACATCCACCCCGGTCCCGATGAAACGATTTCGATCCCGAGTCACAGCCCTCCGAGAGCTTCGACAACGTCGCGAAGAGGACACCCTCCAAGTTCACGCTCGTGCAGTTCGCAACCGTCAAGCGGCCGAAGCGCAGTTTCAGGAGTGCCTCGGAGCCTTGTTGCGTCACCAGCAGGAAGTGCAGACCGATTTGATGCGCGGGTGTCCGGCTTCTCGGCTCGTACAACAGGACGGGTACCGACTGTTGCTGGAACAGCGGTGCCACGAGAGCCGTCAGCAGGTGGTTGAGGCGACTTCTGCGGCCGCAGCGTCACTTCAGGCAGTCCTGCTAAGCCGTCGTGACCGTGAATTGGTTGAGAAATTCTGCGCTAAGGAGTTGGTCGACCACCAACGTGAACAGTTGAAGGAAGATCAGAAGAATCTTGATGAAATGGCCTTGCGACGACGGCCGGTCGATTTCGCCGCCCTTGGAACCTCTCAAAACTTGTGAAATCCATCGCTATTCCGCTCGTCGGATCACTGATTGGCGCGCTGCTGTATCTGGCTGTCACCGCCGCCTTAATTCTCAAGGGATACAAGCCCCCTGCGCCGTCAACCTTATCCAAGGCTGCAAAGGTCAAGGAATCAGCCGGTATTTCAGGGGCGCCTCTCGCCGAAAAAACGGCCGATGAGCTCAATGGGACTACCCCCTCCTGGAAATACTACAACACGGACGTCGAGTTCCTCATCGAATACCTCAAGCAGACGAGCAATTCATTCCGGATTCGTCAGAAGGATTTGGACGAGTTGGGTCAACGACTGACAGCCGAACGTGCTGAACTAGCGTCCGTGACCCAGTCGGTGGCCCGTCTGCGCGACGACATTGATCGTCAAGTGATCCGGATTCAGGACGACGAAGCCATCAATTTGAAGCGATTGGCCAAGACTTACGCGGGTATGGAGCCTTCCAGTGTCGCGAAGGTTTTTGTGGAGTTGGACGAAAAGCTCGTCGTGAAGGTCATGAGCCAGATGAAGGACGATCAAAATGCGTCCATTCTCGATGCCTTGGCCAAGACCAATGCCCAAGGAGCAAAACTGGCAGCGGCTTTGTCGGACAAACTGCGGTTGGTGCCCACCGGCAAAAAGTCATGACCACTCTCAGTCCGCTGGGGGCGGAGACGCTGTTGCTTCCAACCCTCGCTGCGGTGGGAGGAGTCGGAGCTCTGGTGGTTCCAGAACGCACGGATGGAGAGTCTTTGTTTGCGTCGATGGTCACGGGAGCACTGACATCGGTGCACGGTGATGGAGTTCTCCAGCCGCCCTCATCCGTTGGCGAAGCGGCGTTGGTAGTGCTTCCGGTCCAGGCATCGGAGTCTTCCGGGTGGGTGGTCAATGGGGAGGTTTACCCTGTTCCGGCGATCGAGAAATCCAGGCCATCAGTCCAGAGGTTTAGGGCTGTAGAACCACCCTTAGGTTCGGACTTACGCCCGTCGCCCGCTCCATCCCATACGACTCGCTGGGGTCTGCGATGGGGCGATCGCACAACCTCGAAGATTGCTGATGATTCAGAGTCGTCTCTCGGTGCAAATCAGGAACCGAAGGAGGATCCCAATGAAGAAGTCGCCTCCGGTGAGTCGAGCCTGTGGATCTCAGAGAATGGATGGATGCCCACTTGGGTCCCAGTTCCAGGAACCTCACCCCCTTGGATTCCCCAAGTGGTGCCCCTGGTGCCCCTGGTGCCCCTGGCCGAGGAGCCCTCGCCTGCACCGGGTTTTTTAGGGGGCTCGGAGCCCTCAAGCACCCTCTCTCACCCCGGACCGATGCCGTCTCCCCGCGCCGGCCAAGGAGTCTCCCCAACCCCATTCCCTCAGGTCCCCTTGTCGGGCGGCCGACCCTCAGCCCAACCTGCTCTCCTGCAGCAGCCTGCCGAATCGGTCCGTGTCGGAAAGGAAACGCCTCAAGTGTCGACAGCGCCCGTCGCTGTGGACACGACGATGACTCGCGAAACGGATGCGGGCATCCCACAATTTCAGGGGCAGGAGACCGGGCGGCAACGCATTGATCCAGAGACTCAGCGGCCCGATCCGATCGGACCCATGGGCCCAGCGTCGCGGGGCTCGCGGAGCCTGCGGAAAACATCGGTATCACCGATCTCACGCTCCGTTGGCATCGACACCTCGACCGTGGAACCGCCGTCCGCGGTTGCTGCATCGATGGCACTCTCTGGAGAGTCGCCTTCAGTGCCGCGTGTCGGATTCATCTCTGGTTCAAGTGAGCCTCCCGAAGAGGAATCTGCCCGTTGGGCTTCTGCGGCTGCGGGACGTTGGTGGTCGCTTTCGAGCCCAACCTGGGAACGGGTCGCGCCGGTCGTGATCGCTGAACCCGCTTCGGGCAGCGGTGGGCAGTCTCTAAAAATAACCCTCTCAGCCCCTCGCGATGGGGGCACGGAGGAGTTTATCCCGGAGGCTGTGGGAGATTTGAAAATGCCGGAGGGGACAAAAAGTTTCCCGCAACCGACGAACTTTCCTCCCTCGAGGTCGGCAGACATTGCCTACGGGGGCTCTGGAGAAGTTGCCGACAACGTGTTGCTGGGCAAAGGGGTTAGCTCTGAATCTAACTCAGATAAAATTCAGGAAACCCCTGAAAAAAAGGCATTTCATGACCGTGCGACGTCATCGGGGAAGGGTGGCGCTGCTGAGGGAGAATTGCCTCGGAATCGGTCTGGCATGACTCATGCGAGAGCTGGGATAACGATGGCTTCTGATCGATTTCAAACCTCTGTTCCTGAAACTGCGCCCCAGCGGCGTGGTGTCGGGTCCTTGGACTCGGAACCGGTCGGTGCCTTATCCGTTGCGAGGGACGCCGATCCCTCGATGAGGATGCCGTCCCTCGCTCCTGCGATCAGCGAGCTGAATCCATTTCCTGAGACCGTCGAGGTGGTTGAGCTTCCCCAAGCACGGTCTATCACCCGCCTCTCGGATCAGCTTTCCGGTGAGGTAGTTCTGCTGCAACGGTTGCGTACCGCATCGATGACGGCCGTCCTTCGGCCCGATGCGGGTTCCGAGCTGCGGGTCGAACTTCGGCGTCGCGAGGGGCGGGTCGAAATTCGCGCCACACTCGAGCGGGGAGATGCTCAGGCCATTGCCGAGGGGTGGCCCGAATTGCAGCAACAGCTCCGCGCCCAGGGGGTTCATTTGCTCCCTCTGGAGCGAGAGGGCACTCCGGACTCCGCCAAGGAATCCTCGGATCCAGCGGGTGAGCGATCGGCTCATTCCGGAGGGCGAGGGCGCAATCAGCAGCCGGCTCAAGACTCAGCCCCTGGGATGGGTGGCGAGGCGGGGCAGAAGGCTCGATCCCATCAGGCGCGTTCGGCCCAACCCGCCACTCTTAAACCCGCTCACCGTCCTCTTTTGGAATCCTGGGCCTGAATTCATGAATCTCGATACTTCCAACCGCACCCTCGCGAACTCCTTCGAGGCTCCTGGTCTCACTGGGTCCACTTCGTTGACCGATCCTTCCGGAGCGCAGATCACCGGTCGCAAGCCCAACCGCACTTTGGGTCAAGATGACTTTTTCAAGCTGATCGCTGCCCAGTTCTCCTACCAGGATCCGCTGAATCCCCAAAAGGACACGGATTTCATCGCTCAGATGGCTCAGTTCAACACGCTGGACCAAACCCGATTAATGCAGTCCGACATCGCCGGCCTGCGCTCTCAGTTCAAGGGCTCCCAAGCCAATCAATTCCTGGGGCAATGGGTGTCCCTCCAAGATCCAGCCACCCAGAGGACCGTCGAGGGGTTGGTGACCGAGGTTCGATTCAATGGGGGCAATCCGCAGCTCGTCGTCGGCGATGTGCCGTACGACCTGTCCCGAGTGAACATTGTCCGGGCTCCGGAAGTGCCAGATTTGAAGCCTGCCGGATCAGAGCCGCTCCCCAAGGCGGATTCGTTCCCATCGCTCCCACTCAGCGCTACCGAACTCAAACTCCTTCCGAAGAAACTGGTGCAAATCCTTGGCTCGATCGCTCAATAAACCTTCAAAACCTCAGATAAACCTATGCTCAGATCCCTCAATAGCGGCATTAGTGGCCTTCGTTTCCAGCAGGACAAGCTGGATGTCATCGGCAACAACATCGCCAACGTAAACACCGTCGGTTTTCGTGCCGGTCGCGCCCAAGGTGCCGATGTGTTCAGTCAGAGACTCTCGGAGTTCTCCACCAATTCCAGTGCCTCCCAGATCGGTAGTGGTGTCTCCCTGGCGAGTGTCTCCAGCAGCTTCGCCCAGGGTAACATCGATGCGACCGGACAACCTTACGACATGGCCATCGACGGGAGTGGGTTCTTCCTCGTTCGGGACACCGCCAACAATGCGACCTATGCGACTCGGGCTGGTGATTTCCGTGCCGATGCCAATGGGTTTCTGACCACGACCGAAGGGATGCGGGTTCAGGGAGAGATTCCTGGATCACCCGGGGTTTCCAGCGACATCAAGATCACCCTCACCCCGACCGCTCCTGCGCTTCCGGCCGACACCGAGGCAGTCTCGTGGCGCATTGAGTCGAACGGCGATGTGATGCTGACCTTGCGAAGCACCCTGGTGCCACCTTCTGCCACTCCTCCAGATCCTCTCAAGATCGCTCAGATCCAAGTTCAAACCTTCCGGGACATAAATACCCTCAGCAAGGTGGGTAACAACCGTTTTGGTAACCTGGCGGCCGCGGGTCCCGTGGGCCTCGGCACCGCAGGACAGGCCGGACGGGGGCAAGTTCGCTGGCAATCCTTGGAGCAGGCCAATGTCGATCTGGCTACTCAGTTCACAGATTTGATGGTCACTCAGCGCGGCTATCAGGCCAACGCAAAGATCATCACCACCTCTGATGAAATTCTTCAGGAGCTGATCAACCTGAAGCGTTGATACCCTGACTTAACCTATTGTCCACCCCATGGCCGCACCCGCATCAGACAAGAACGACGGTCAAAAAACCGAGTCGTCCGGTGGCATCAAGGCGATGCTCCCGTTAATTCTCAACATCGTGCTGCTGCCCGTGATGGCCTTCGCGATGACCCAGTATGTGCTTCTGCCACGCTTAAATTCGGCCGTTGCCGCCTCGGTGCCCGTTGACGGTGGTCACGAGAATGACACTGCAAACTCTGGAGATGCCTCCCATGGAGACAAACAATCCTCACCCAGTCATTCACCCGCTCCTGGCAAGGGTGCAGCTCCATCGGAAGGCGGAGGACACGGGGGTAGCACGGACACGACCGAGATGCTGCCGGATCCGGTCACCGTCAATGTCGCTGGCACGATGGGTTCTCGGCTGTTAATGGCCAAAATTGGCATTCGTGGCAACAATCCCAAACTGAAGGAAATCGTGTTGGCACGAGGTCCTGATCTTCGCGATGCAGCCTCCTCGTTGCTCTACACCAAGACCCTTATGGACATCGAGCGCCAGGGAGCTCGAATCACCATCAAGGCCGAGTTGAAGAATGCATTTCTGAGAGTTCTGGGTCCTGGGGTTTTCACGGAGGTCGTGATGCCTGATTTGGCTATCCAGTAATTTTTCACCGAGAACCTTATGTCGGACCAGACCGGATCCATGGGAGATGTGCTCTCCCAATCAGAGGTGGAGCGTCTGCTTCAACAAGTTCAGGAGGAGGAATCCAATACCGTCGTCCTTCAATCGAACGGACGGAGAAGCAATCAGAGTCGTGATTCCATATCGGCCTACGATTTTCGTACGCCAGTCTTCCTCTCGCCCATCGAGCTGCGAAAGCTACGGATCCATCACGAAGAGTTTATCCAGGCACTGGCCGCGCGTTTGTCGATCTACTTGCGCGTGGAGTTCAATCTCCAGATGTCTCAGTTGCATACCATCTCCTTCCGGCAATGGTGTGAAAGCCTCGACAGCCCGACGCACCTCTGCCTTTTCCGGGTGGAACCCTTGCGAGGAATTTGCATTCTGGATGTTCCGCCGCGCTTGGGTTTGACCATCGTGGATCGTCTCCTGGGCGGTCCGGGGCACTCGGTGACTAGCAACCGGGAGCTCTCCGAACTGGAAGTGACGCTCCTCGATCAGGTGGTGCTGCTAATGCTCACCGAATGGTGCACCCACTGGGCCAAGTACCGGGACTTACGACCTGCACTCTTTGGGCACGAGAGCAACGGGCTCTTTCTCCAGGCCGTCGATGCCGATGCGATCATGCTCGTGCTGTCCATCGAGGCGGTCATCAATGATTGCACGGAGACTCTGCAGATTGCGTTTCCCTACTGGACCATCGAGCCCATCGTTCATCTGTTGAGTTCCAGGCTGAAACCCAGCCCTGAAGATCTCCCGGACGTGCCTTCAGAGCAGAGTGGGGCTTGGAATTCTCACTATGACAACACCCCGATGCAGGTCTCCGCTGAGTCCAACGGACTAAAACTCCGAGCCAAGGATGTCGTTGGACTGCGGGTGGGCGATATCGTGCCGCTGCCGCCGGAATTTGCGGAACGCGTGCAGGTCAAGTTGGCTTCAGAAAAGCGGTACTACGGGCGCCTCGGCACTGTGGACGGCCGCTGGGCTGTCGAAATCGACAAAATCGCCCTCGGATCCAATTCCTAATCTCCTCTTCTCATGAGCCAAACTACCGATCTTTCAATCCTGCTAGACGTTCCCGTTGAGGTGAGTGTGCAGTTGGGATCCTGCCACCTGCCGATGCGTGAGGTGCTCAACCTCACCACCGGCTCGATCGTTCAGCTCGACAAGGTGGCCGATGCCCCTGTGGACTTGCATGTAAACACCAAGTTGGTTGCCCGGGGTGAGGTGGTCGTGGTTGAGAATCGATTCGGCATCAAAATCACCGAGTTGCTCACCTCGCTTTAAGATCTGGCTTCAGTGTTTTTTCCGGGTTTCAGGTGGGTGTCTGGCCAACCTGGGGTGTCTGGCCAACCTGAGCACCATGATCGGGATCCAGTCCTGCCTCGTTGGTATTTGCGGACGAGAATTCGCCGTCGGTGCCTCGGTTCTCCAATGACTGCGGCTTCTGGGTCGCAGGCCCAGTTCCCGAGCTTACCAGGGCAGGCTGAATGTTTTGACGTAACTGTAGCCTTTGATGGCTTCGATCACGCCTTCTTTGATGCCCAGACCGCTGTCCTTGATTCCGCCGAAGGGCGAGCTCTCGACTCGAAATCCAGGCACTTCGTTAATGTTCACCGTGCCGCAACGTAGCGTCTTAATTGCCTTGAGTGCGTGGGCCAAATTATTGGTCACAACGCCTGAACTCAGACCATAGGCGGTCGAGTTGGCTAGGGTGAGCGCATCGTCCAAGTCGCGGACTGTAACGATGGGTGCCAAGGGTCCGAAGCTTTCGCACACCACCATGCGGCAGTCGCGGGGCACTCGGTCGATGACCGTGGGTTGCAGCAACGCCCCTCTGCGCTCGCCGCCGATGAGTACCCGCGCGCCCTGAGCCACAGCCTCTAGCACGACCGCTTCCAGCGAGCGGGCCGAAGCCTCGTCGATGACCGTGCCGACCTTGGTTGCCTCATCAAAAGGATTCCCACAGACGTATTCTTGGGTTCGTTCGACCAAGGCCTGTGTGAACTCCTCGGCGATGGACTCTTGGACGAGGATGCGTTTGACCGCTGTGCAGCGTTGGCCGGAGTTTCGGTAACTGCCTTCGGCGGCCAGCGTGACGGCCAGGTTCAGGTCCGCGTCTTCTAGGACGATGAGGGGATCATTGCCGCCCAGTTCCAGGACCAGCTTCTTGTAGCCTGCCGTAGCGGCGATCTTCTTTCCGACTGGCACGCTGCCGGTGAAGGCGACCACCTCGACCTCCGGGTGTCCGACCAGCACCTCCGCGATCTCCGAGGTGGGTCCCAGCAGCACGCTCAACATGGGGCCGGGTAGACCTGAAGCGTGAAGCAGTTCAGCAAAACGCAAAGCGACCAGCGGCGTCTTTTCGGAGGGCTTGAGGATGATGGGTGTTCCGGCGGCGATGGCAGGCCCCAGCTTGTGGGCCACCTGGTTCAATGGATGGTTGAACGGAGTGATGGCCACCGCGCAGCGCAACGGTTCCCGCGTGGTGAAAATTTTGCGTGCCTTGCCTTGTGCTGAGATGTCGCACGAGAAGATCTGGCCGTCATCGCGCAAGGCCTCCATGGCGGCGAAGCGGAGAACATCCACCGTCCGCCCAACTTCGTAGCGCGCTTCTCGCAGCGCCAGACCTGTCTCGGAGGTGATGATGCGTGCGAACTCCTCACGCCGACTTTCGAGCGCGCTCCGGGTCTTCTCCAGAATCTCGGACCGCTGGAAGCGGGTGGGGGTGTCCCGGAACGCTGTGGCTGCGGCGATCGCTTCCAGGGCGTGCCGGCGTGAGGCCAAGGTGACCGTGCCCGAGATGGATTGGTCGTAGGGGTTGCAGACGGTGAGCACGGAATCCGAATCGATCGGTTTTCCGGCGACGAGGCTCTTGAGGTTCATCGGTTTGGACAATTCAGGAAAAAGGATTGGGAGCAGTTCACCGGGGAGTCGCTGAGGCTTGCAGGGCCTCGGCGAACGCCTCCATGAAGCGGGCCAAGACAGACTCAGAATGGTCGAGTGACAGGTAAAGCTTGGTACCCATCGGGTTGAGGAAGATGCCACGAGCCAGCAACTCCAGCATGAGTCGGCCACCGCGGGCCCGGTCGCTGGCCAGCCAAGAGACATGGTCGGTGACTGGGGTCGCTGAGAAGGCTACCTGGCCCAGAGGTCCGTCTCCCAAGATTTGAGCGTTTTCCCCAACGTTTTGGACGACCGATTGGAGTCCGTCTCGGAAGCGGCGACCGAGTGCGTGCAGTTCGGTATGCACACCCGGTTGCAAGAGGATGTCGAGAGTGGCGAGGGCGGCCGCACAGGACACGGGGTTGCCGCCCGTGGTGGAAGCGCTCCAGACATAGCGGGGGCCGGGTAGTCGTTGTTCCTCCAAGACTTCCATGATTTCGGCCCGGCCGGCAAAGGCCCCAATCGGGAAGCCGCCACCGAGGGCTTTTCCATAAGCCACCAAATCGGGGATCACGCCGTAGTATTCTTGGGCGCCGCCGGGTGCGAGGCGGAAGCCGGTCACCACTTCGTCGAAGATGAGAACGATGCCATGCTGTCGGGTGAGTTCGCGCAGACCCTCCAGAAAACCGGGCCGTGGTTTAAGGCATCGATGCAAGGGTTCCACGATCACTGCCGCCAGTGATGAGGCGTGAGCCTTGAGAATTTGGGTGGTTCCCTCGAGGTCATTGTAGGGCGCGACGAGCACATCTTGTTCGGTCCAGGGGGCGCCGGCGCCCGCCGTATCGCAGGTGGGTAAGTTGGTAGGGCGGCTGTGAATCATTCCTGCCACTCCGACCGCATGCTGGCCGTGGTAGGCACCCTCGAATCGCAGTACTTTGGAACGACCGGTCGCGGCATGAGCCACCCGCAGACAGAGCAGGGTGGCCTCGGTGCCCGATGCAACAAAACGGATCCGCTCGGCGCAGGGGCTCACCGAGCAAATTCGCTCCGCCAACTCGATGGAGCGTCGGTTCAGTGATGCGAAGTTCAACCCATCGCGGGCTGCGGTAGTGGCTGCCTCTACCACCTTGGGATGAGCGTGTCCCACCAGCGCTGATCCCCAAGCCATGGTGAAGTCTAGGAATTCTCGACCCTCGGTGTCCCAGATTCGCGCACCGCTTCCGCGCTCCGGCACTACTAAGAGTTCCGGAGGGACGCCAAATTCACCGTTGGAGCCTCCAGGAAAACGGCGGAGGGCTCGAGAGGCCCAACTATCAGAGAGGTGGCTCACAGCAGGTTTAGAGAGCCGTGGTGCCGTTGCAGGTGAAGTCGAAGATGTCGAAGTTCCGTGGGTCGCCCAGAGCTCGGGCTGCGTACTCAGGACGCAGCGGATGGCTGAGGATAAAGGGGACGAGTTCTTCGTATCGCCCGCCATGCGAGCGGAGACCGCCCTCGATGGCCTTCAGGTCGTGGTAGGCGGGGGTTCGACCAATGACCGCATCTCGGCCAGAGCAGACGACCAAGTCGCCCATGCGGTCGGCGGGCAGTTCCATCCGTCGAGCGGCTTGGTCGCGGGGCAGCACTTCGGTGATCCCGGGCAGGGTCGCCACGAAGTCTAGGACCTCGGTCAAGGAGACGGACCGGTCGGTCGGCAGGTGGACTTGAGCGAAGGAGCCTAAGGCTCCATGATGGACGACGTAGGGGTCCGTGATCGGCAGGATGACTCGGAAGCCTTCGCCCCAGCGCGCGTTGAGTTCCGACTCCAGATAGACCACGTTCGGTGTCCCGTCGGCCCGCTGCTTGGAGTTCATGCCGTGATCGGCGGTGATTCCCACCACGGCTCCGAGCGAGAGCAATTGCCCAATCTCCGCATCGATACCGGCATAGAAGGCCAAGGCCTCTGGTGCATCCGGCACGTACTTGTGCTGCATGAAATCAGTGGTGCTGAGGTAGAGGAAATCGGCTCGGCCGGCCTGGAGTAACTGCACTCCCGCCCTCAGGACGTACAACGAGGCGTCGCCCGAATAAATGGCAGGGGTTGGGCCAGACAGCGCCTCCACACCCTCGATGCCGTGGGTGGCCAGTGCAGCGTCGCGCGCCTTTTCGGACGAAAAAGCGATGCCGCCCTTGCTAATCAGGCCGCTGGCGAAGATGTCCCGGAGTTTTTCTTTAGCCGTGACCACCGCCACCTTGCGCCCGGCCGATTGGGCTGCGGGGAACAACGTTGGCACCCGGAGAAAGCTCGATGAATTCATCATCACTTCCTGCCCGATGGAGGTGTCGTAGAAGAAATTGCCACCGATCCCATGGACCGACGGAGGCACGCCCGTGACGATCGAGCTATTGTTGACGTTGGTGAAGGTGGGCATCGCGGCCCGAGCCGACCCTCGCCACCCATGAACGGCCAATCGCTGGGCATGAGGCATTAAACCGCGGGCCATCGCAGCGTCCAGATAGGCATCGGCAGAACCGTCGAGGCATAGCACCGCCACGGGCTGGGCCGGGGGGGTGTAAGTACGTCCATTGACGGTGAAGGAATGGGCGGTCGGATTCATTGTGCGCACGCATCATGCCTACAGTGGATCCGGGAGGGAATCCGAGAAGCTGTTCCGATTCTGCGACGGATCAATCCAAGATGCTTGGATGTCCGGAAGTGTGGATGTTCTTGTCGATGCGGAACGCCAGGAACACTGTCCAGCCATGTCCACTGCGTTGGAACTCCGACATGTTTCAAAGTCATTCGGGGGTTTTCACGCGGTCCAAGATCTCTCCCTGTCGGTTCCTGCGGGTTCGGTTTATGGTTTTTTGGGGCCCAATGGCGCGGGGAAAACCACCAGCTTGCGAATGATCTTGGGCATGCTCTCGCCCGACTCCGGTGAACTGTCGGTGCTTGGATCTCCCTCGGCGATGTCGGTTCGCAATCGGGTGGGGTACCTGCCTGAAGAAAAGGGTTTGTACTCCAAGATGACGGCCACCTCTGTCATCGCTTACTTCGCTACGCTCAAAGGGCTTTCCAGCGCCCAAGCCAATCAACGAGCCCGAGAGTTGTTGGGGCGATATGGCCTTGGAGCCTTCGCCGACAAGAAAGTCGAGACCCTGTCCAAGGGCATGGGACAGAAAGTTCAGGTGCTTGCGTCCATTGCCCACGATCCCGAACTGGTTCTCTTAGATGAACCGTTTTCCGGCCTTGATCCGGTCAATCAGGAGGTCTTGGAGGATATTCTGGTCGATCTCAAGGCCCGGGGTTGCACGATCCTCTTCTCCACCCATGTCATGTCCCATGCCGAGCGTCTTTGTGATCGATTAATCATCCTTGGCGGCGGGCGAGGGCTCTTCGAAGGCACCGTATCCGAGGCTCGTTCCCTGCTGCCCATCCGGATCACTCTGGAGACCGCGGAGGGCTCGCCCACGCTGGGAATTCTTCCCGGCGTGCACTCCATGGAGGCGCAAAGCAGCAATCGGTGGCGATTAGAGCTTGAGCCCGGGGCGTCCGCCTCGGTGGTGTTAGAGGCCTGCTTCGAACGATCGCTGCGGTTGCGGTGTTTCGATGTCCAAGATCCGGATCTCCACGAGGTCTTTGTCCATTTGGTGGGTCCGAGTGCCCGGGAGGCCGCTTTGCGATGAGAAACGCCCTGTTAATTGCGGTTCGCGAATTCCTCGACAACATCCAGACCCGGGGCTTCTGGTTCGGAATCCTGTTGGTTCCGTTGCTTTGGCTGATGGCCTCTCAGGTGCCGCTGATTCTGGCTCGCAAGGGGACTCCCACCCGCCACCTCGCTCTGATCGACGCGACGGCCGGCGAGCGCTTATTCGACGTGGTCCTCCACCAGCTGAAGACTGCTGAATCTCGTCGTGAATTGTTTCACTTCCGCGAATGGGTTGCACCGAGGTTGAAGTCTGGACAGGCCCTTCCGGCGGTGGATAAACAACCTCAGGCGTGGTCGAAGTTGCAGGAAGATTTAGGGCCGCTGATGAAAGTTGATGCGGGCCGGTTCGCGCCTCCAGCCCCGCTCAATCGTCTGGTGGCACTGCCCCCAGAGTTGGAGTGGCGCGGTCATCTTTCCGAGTTTGAGGGACGCCTTCGGGACTGGATGAGGGAGGAACGCCTTTTCAAGCCGGTTGGAGTCGACGAAGAGGTGCCGCTCTTCGCCGTCGCCATCCTGCAGGACGGACCGTCCTCCAATGCGCCGCCGATCCTGAGATTTTGGTCGGCCAATCAGGCGGACACTCAGTTGCAGGACCGCATCGTTGATGCCCTTTCGAGAAATTTCCGAAGTCGCGAGTACACCCGGTTGGGGATGGACCCCTCTACCATCACCCAAGTGGAGGCCTCGCAGGCGCAGTTAATGAGTTTCAATCCCCGTAAAGCTGAGGGAGAGGAGCAGGTAGGGATGGCGGATTTGCTCAGGCAATGGGCTCCCAGTGCGTTCGTGTACCTGCTGTGGATCGCCGTGTTCAGTATCTCCCAAATGCTGCTCAATTCACTGATCGAAGAACGCTCTAACCGGATCTTGGAAGTGTTGCTTTCCTCGGTGACACCGCTCGAGTTGATGACTGGAAAGTTGGTGGGTGTGGCGGCCGTAGGTGCCGTGATGACCCTGGGCTGGATCGGGTCGCTGGTGTTGATGACCTTTTGGACCCTGCACACGGCCGGGGCTGCGGCTTTGGCGGCCGATTCCATCGCCAACCGCTTGCCCTTGGAGTTGGCCACCTTGTTGTTGGATTCCTGGCTGCTGCCCGCGTTCGTTCTCTATTTTCTGCTGGGCTACCTTTTCTATGCTGCGGTGATTTTGGCTTTGGGAAGCACCTGCAATAATTTGAAGGAGGCTCAGAATTTCACCGGAGTCATTGCCTTGCTGATGATGGTTCCCTTGGTTTCGATCGCTTTTATACCCAAGGATCCCAATGGCCCGGTGGCGACGGTGTTGTCCTGGATACCGCCCTATACGCCGTTCGTGATGATGAACCGGGTCGCGGCCAACCCTCCATTGCGAGAGGTGATAGGGACTCTGGTTTTGTTGCTGCTTTCCGATGTTGCTGTCCTGTGGGGCTGCGCTCGCATTTTCAAGACGGCCGTGTTGCGGACCGGACAGCCCGCCTCCCTGGTGCAACTGGCCCGATGGGTCTTGGGCCGGGATTAGTTTCTAGTGCTTGTGCTGGACTCTTCAGCCGGGTTTCGCCCGTTCGGTGTCTCAGAAAAACAAACCGGCGACTTCCTCAAGGAGTGGAAGTCGCCGGCGTGGAGTCTTTAGGTGAGGAGATTACTGTTTTTCAGGACGCCCTGGACGGCCCTCGCCTTGGGGACGTCCCTCTCGATCCGGACCACCAGGACCACCAGGACCACCGGGTCCACCAGGACCACCGGGACCGCGACCACCCGGCGGGCGAGCCGGTCGGAGTTCTTCTTGAGAGAGCTTGCCGTCACCGTTCTTGTCGAGTTTCAGCAAGGCGGTCGCGGCATTCTTGATTTCGTCGGCATCCAAAACGCCGTCATGATTCTTATCGAGGGCTTCCATCAATGGGGAGACCATCCGCGGCCGTCCATCAGGACCGCCAGGACCGCCAGGACCGCCGGGAGGCCGGGGGCGCTCCTCGTTTTGGGCGATGGCGGTGAGGGTTGCGCCAGCCAAAGCCAGCGCCAGTAAGGTGCAATTCAGTTTTTTCATGGAGTATCGATGGTGTGTTGTGGAACTGGACGCTGGGCGAATGCTCACCACGGCGTTCTGAAAACATACGACGCCACTTCTGTAATGAAATGATGTGTCTCGCAGGGAAAATTGTTAAGCAGGCGTAAATATGTGTCTGGTTCCTCTCGGTGCCGACTAGCCTGCTTCCGATCCAGCCCGATAGGTTGCTCTTGTTTTTCTCATGAAATCCAATCACGCCGACTCCGCATCCCGGGACACGCTGCCCCGCATTTTGGTCATCGATGATGACCGGAAGCTCTGCCGCCTGATTCGTGACTATCTCGCTCCCATGGGATATTCGGTGGAGGTCGTTCATACAGGTCCTGAAGGGGTAGACCGTGCGGTAGGAGAGCCGTGGCATGCCGTCCTTCTTGATCTCATGCTGCCGGGTCTCGACGGATTCGAGGTTCTCAAGCGGATCCGCGCCAAGGTGGACGTGCCTGTACTGATGCTTACGGCCCGAGGTGACGAAGCCGACCGAATCGTTGGTCTGGAAATGGGGGCCGACGACTACCTGCCTAAGACCTTTTCCACCCGCGAACTCCTGGCGAGATTGCGAGCGGTCACTCGACGCACTGTCCGCTCCCCGGGGCCCGATGCCACCTCAGAAGGAGAAGTTGTCGTGGGCCCGCTGCGGGTTCGTCCGGCCTCTCGGTCCGCTGTCTTGGGCGATGTCCCGCTGAGCTTAACCCCTGTGGAGTACGACTTGCTGGTCTCGCTGGCCAAGGCCCGTGGGCGGGTCAAGACCCGAGAGGCGTTGCTCGACGAGATTCGAGAGCGGGACTACGACGTGTTCGACCGCTCCATCGACGTCCACATCTCGGCTCTGCGCAAAAAACTCAACGACGATCCCAAGCATCCGCGCTTCATTCGAACGCTTCGCTCAGCGGGCTATATGATGGTCGATCCGGAGGATCCTGAATGACCCTCCGACTGCCGCTATTCAGCCGCATCCTGATTTGGTTGCTGCTGAACTTGATCATTCTGGGTGGCACCTTCGGGATCTTCCTGTGGACCGAGCTCGGTGGGGATTCGTTGATGGGCCGGGCCGCAGGGGATCGTTCTCAGGCACCAGCCGGGGCGTTGATGGCCGAATTGCGGGACCGCCCGATGGTCGAGTGGGAACGGGCGATGGCCCGCTTCGAAGAAGCCTATCCGGTTCGCGTGATGCTGTTGCGGGAGGACGGTTCTTTCTTTTTGGGAGCCAAGCTGGAGGTGCCTGCCGAGTTGGCGCTCCGCCTCCGAGCATTGGTGCAGCCGGGTCCCGGGTTTGATGACCGACGGTCGGGGCCTCCGCCGGGACAGCCTCCCGAGGATCATTTCGAGCCGGGGCCGCGACCCCCGCGATCGGGGCCACGGTCCTCGATGGGGGGACCACGGGTTTTTCTTCGAGCCGGTAGTCCAGCGAAGTATTGGTTGATCCATGGTAATCCGATTCGTGGACCGGGTCTTCCGCGAGGCGTGCGGATGGCGATGGTCTCGGAGACCTTGTCGGCAGGCGGTTTGTTCTTTGATGTCCAATCCTGGTTCTGGGCCGCCTCGGCGGTAATCGCCGTCTCGGTACTTTGGTGGTTTCCGTTCGTGCGGGGAATTACTCGATCCGTCTCGCAAATCTCGGCCGCCACCGAGCGTATCGCTGAAGGTCGCTTCAATACTGTGGTGCCCGAAGAGCGCGGAGACGAGTTGGGCCGATTGGGCGGTGCGATCAATCGCATGTCAGCTCGATTGGAAGGCTTGGTGACTGGGCAGAAGCGGTTTCTGGGAGATGTCGCCCACGAGCTATGCTCGCCCCTAGCTCGCATGGAAATGGCGCTGGGGATCTTGGAGCAGCGGACCGACCACGACGCCCGTTCTTATGTGGACGACGTGCGTGAAGAAGTTCGTCACATGTCCACCTTGGTGAATGAATTGATGCAGTTCTCCAAGGCGGCGCTGAAACCCGCTGACGCGGAGATGACGTCCCTCCCTCTGGCTGAAATGACTCGCCGGGTCATGGCCCGGGAAATGCCCGAGGCGACCGATCTCACGGTTCAGGTGCCCGAGGAGTTGCAGGCTCTGGGGCATCCGGAACTGGTGGAGCGAGCCATGGGAAATCTCCTGAGGAATGCCCGAAATCACGCTGCCGCCTACGGACCCATCCGGATCGAGGCCTTTTCCTCAGGCTCCCATCAGGTGCTCTGGCGAGTGGTAGATTCCGGTCCGGGTGTCTCTGAATCCGAATTGGGCCGATTGGGCGAACCATTTTATCGGCCGGATCAAGCCCGTTCGAGTGACACCGGAGGCACTGGTCTGGGTTTGGCTATCGTGAAGACCTGCATGGCGGCCTGTCAGGGACGCCTCGAATTGACCCGAGGCCAGGAACGTGGATTGGTGGCGACTTTGGTCCTTAAATCGACCTCTGAGTCACGATTCACCAGAGCCTCCAATGGCGAATAAACGCTTTCCGCGTTTGCGGTGAGGGGGATTCCGGGTCTATCCATGTCCGCGATGCGGATCACGAACCTCAATCCAGACAACGACATCGGAGCCAGTGCCTGGATGCTCTCCGTCGATGGGCACCAACTTTTGATGGACGCCGGGACTCACCCGAAGCGCGAAGGCCTCTCCTCTCTCCCACTGTATGAATCGGTGAAGGATCTGGAGGTTGACGCCATCGCGCTCACCCACTGCCATCATGATCATGTCGGATCGCTACCGGTGGCCCTTCAGTATTTCCCACATGCTCGGGTGCTTATGACGGACCTGAGCTACTTCATCGTTGAGCGAGTCCTGCATAATTCGGTCAATGTGATGGTTCGCCAGCGCGATGAGCTGGGGATACGCGAATACCCGCTCTATACGCATGAAGAGGTGGACGATTACGCCCCAGTCTTTCAGGGATTCGGCTATCGTCGCGAGATCGAGTGGGCTCAGTTTGCCCGCAGCCAGGCAGCCACTTCGGGGCGTCGGCATGGGCCGACCTTAGAATTCTTCGATGCGGGTCATGCCCTAGGTTCGGCCGGTGTTTTGGTGCGGGGTCGCAAGCAGAGCATGTTTTATTCGGGCGATGTCTGTTTTCACGACCAGACCCTCCTCCGCGGCGCGGATTTCGAGGGGGTACGAGCCGATGTGTTGGTGATGGAAACCACTCGGGGAGCTCGTCAATTGCCCCCTAATTTCAGTCGAGATCAAGAACTGGAGCGTCTGGCCGAGGGAATCAACCGGGTTCTGGCCCGCAAAGGTACGGTACTCATCCCGGCCTTTGCGCTGGGGCGAACCCAGGAGATCCTCGCCTACCTTGCCCTGCTCATGCGGGCGGGAAAACTTCGGGAACAACCGGTGTACATCGGAGGGTTGGGACGGGTCTTCACCGAGATCTACGATCTGCAGTCCAACCGAACCAATCGGCATCATCCGAACCTCAAGTTGACCAATGCGCTGAACATCCAGGTGGTCTCCACCAACGACATCGAATCCATGTCGCTGCGTGGCGGTCGGATCTTTGTCATGACCGCTGGCATGATGAGCGAAAATACCGGAGCCCACGCCTTGGCTGCACGCATTGTGGGTGAGGAACGGCATGGTATTTTCTTTGTGGGCTACGCCGACTCGGAGACCCCTGGTGGTCGTCTTAAAGCGGCCAAGCATGGTGAGCGATTCCATTTCAGCCCTTCGGTTGGAAAGTTGAATCGAAACTGCGAGGTCTTCGACTTCGATTTAACCGCGCACGCCCATCGTGACGACCTCATGAACATGGTTTCAGAGATCAATCCCCGCGTGGTGGTCTTGGGTCATGGCGACACCCAAGCCAAGGGTTGGATTTGTGAGCAAATCCAAACGCGCCATCCCAAAATTCAGGTGCTGCAACCAGCACCGGGCGAAGCCTTGGAGGTGTAATTCTAGTAGGGAAGTTGCGTCATGAGCCCGGTGCAGATGCTCTTGGGGTGTCTTCTTTTGCTGTATTTGTCCGAGTTCTTGGTTTGGGTGCGCTCCGACGCTTGGCTTTTCAGGCGTCGTGGGCGCGGGTGGGAGGCGCTCACCCGAGGGGGGCTGATGTCCTCATCGCGTGGATCTCTGCACTGGGTGTACCCGGTCCCTCAACTAGGTCGGGCCTATTCGGTCCGAACGTCTCCACCCACAGCGTCCACCGTTTCAACTGCCCTCAGGCCTTCCATCGAAACAGCCTTCAGCGTGATGGATATCGGCAGGCGGTACCAAGGCGTTGAGGAGGCGTTCCAGACGCTCCGCTGGACCTCGTGGTGCCTGTGGGGGCTGGTCTGGGTCGTGTGCCCCTTGCTGCTGCAGTTCATGGGGCTCCAGCCGATGCTCTGGATTCTCGCCTCCGGAGCGTTGATTCTCATGGTCGCCAACGCCTGGATCCTTGCCCGAGCTCACAGCAAAACCTTCTCCGAGTCTGGGGACGAGCGTCTCAGGTTAGTGCTCTCGGCGTGTCTCTCTCCGCTGGCGGCGATTCGGTCTTGGGATCTCGCTCAGAAGCAGGCCTTAGACGGATTTCACCCATTGGCTGTGGCCGCGGCCTTGCCCGGTTTTCAGGGATGGGACGAATTAGCCGCCGCTGAATGGCGCCGCTTGCGATACTCGGTTGCCTCTGAGAGTTCGGCTAGTTCTGCGATCACTGTCGATGCAGCGGAATCTGCGGAGGTTCGTGCGGCCATTGAAGTGCTGGCTCGAGAGCGAGGTATCGACCCAGCCCACTGGGACTCGCCTCCCCGGGCCGAGGATATGGCTCACACGCAATATTGTCCGCGATGTCGAACCCAGTATACCGGACAAGCGACCTGTTGCCGCGACTGCCACTGGACCGCGTTGTTGCCGATTCCCCAGTGACCCGACGCGGGGATCCGTAGTGCCTCAACTCGAAGAAGATTTAGTGCAGGATGCACAAATCGTGTCGGTGTCCCATCAGTTCGCTATCTCGGTCGAGGAACCAATCTAGACGCGAGTTTGCTTCATCTAGGTCGATCTCCCGGGCCATGATAAGATAGGTTGCGTAATGGTTGCCCTCCGACTCGACCAACGACTGATAGAAGCGCGATAGATCCGGTTCAACGTTGGTGAGATAGGTTGCGAGGATTTGAAATTTCTCACAGCTACGGCCCTCGATTAGGGCGCACACCACCAAGTGGTCGATGGCAGACTCGCGGCGCCCCTGCCGAACGCCTCTCATCATGCCCGTGATCCATTCACTGCGCTGAGGTTGGCCAAAAGCCCAACCGCGTTGCTCTAGAAGCCCTAGAACCAATTCGAAGTGCTCCAACTCCTCCATCGCGATTCGGTTGAGGGCATGCACCTTTGGAAAAAGTTCCCGATATTTTTCGAGATGGATGGCTGTGGTTGCAGCCTTGCGCTCGAGGTGAGCGTGATCCACCAGCAAATCGTGCAGACATCGGGTCACTCGAGGGGCCCATTCCGGATCGACCGAACGACGCAGCATCAGCATGGCAAAACCTACATCGAACCCAACGGATAGATAAAGCAGATCGAGACGATCCGGGAAATCATGATTCCAAGCGCTGTGAACCGCGCGCGCGCTGCATTGCGGTGTAACCGAGGGTGTGAGGCATGATGGTCCTAGGGAACAGCTCAGGCTAATTCTCGAACCACAAACATCGCCTCAACCTCGTAAAAATCTGAAAACCTCAGCAAAACCATAGGTTTCACCACCATTCAGAGGTGAAAACAACTTCAACATCTGTCCCCCAACAGGGGGCTTGAATACAGAAAAAGGTGCGTCCCTGGATGCAAAATGAAAAACTTCTCGAAGCAATTCTGCTGCAAAAACCCCAATGAAACTGGCTGTTCCTGATCAGTTTCGAACTTTTTTCCAGAAAGGTGTTGTCAGTCTGAAGGTCGTAGGCTTAACTGTGGTTGTTCTTACGAACAAAGCGGTTAAAAGCCGTTAAGTTCATCAGCCGGATCGGGTTGAAGCTGAAATAATCTTCAATCACATTTTTGCGTCGCCTG
>CAMDDW010000020.1:0-49020 GCA_945893185.1 Akkermansia muciniphila
TCGTCAATGCATTGATGGACGACGACGTGGCAGTGAGCGTGGTCACCTTGGCTGAATTGGCTGTGGGCGGCCGCACATGGGAAGCGGTGGAAGCGGATTTGAAGGGGATGATCGTCATCGAAGTGACGGCGGACGATGCTTGGCGAGCCGGACAGGTCTTCGCACGGTTGCCTCGTAAGCAGTCGACCCCGCTTCCTGATTTCTTCATCCGGGCGCAAGCGGCCGAGCGCAGTTGGCGTCACCTTACCAACGACCGCCGCCGGTTGGGATGGTGGCCAGACGTCGAATTCATGTTCGGCAATTGAGCGGCGGCAGGTGGCCTAAGTCTTGGCCTGAGAGATCGATTCATCGAGTTGTGAATGATGGGGGAGATCGTGTTTGGCCAGGGAGGATCTCAACACTTAACTGCTCGGCTTTCCCTGCCTTCTCATCCCAACCACCTTCGGAATCCTTGGCGATCGTGTGGTCATGCTTAGTGATCGCTTCCGGCAGGCTCAGAGCCAGGGCTTCGCCTTTCCTACGCAGGCTCGCCATTCCGAAAGGCCGAATCGGATTCAGCCGTCTTGTTTGACTGCTTTGGGACGACAGGTTCGCTTCCGGTTGTTCCCCACCCCGCCTCACGGCGACGCAGTTACCTTCAGCTACACGGTGCCATGCCAGCACCGTACTCGGTCTTTCACCGGTTAGTCGTTTCAGTTTCATGTTCACACGCAGGGACGGTGTCTCACCGTCCGTTCCCTGGGCTACCACACGAGGTGAGGATGGCCCGAGAGACTCGAGCCCTACCGGGGAGGTGCTCGGCCATCCCTTTCCTTCCCATTGCATCGTCCCGGCCCGAGCCGTCCTTGGAGAGGTGGTCAATTCTCCCGATTGCCGTCGGGGCGGGGTGAGGTCAATGTGAACACCGTGAAGCGATTGTGTGCGCTGCTCTTGTGTGTGTGGTGGGTGGGTTGCGGTGCTCAACCGCCGGCCTCGGCTCCGGCCACTCCGCGAGCACAGACCTCGTCGAATGCGGCCACGGCTGCAGCCCGATCGTCTGCTCCAGCTCCGGTCGCCGCCAGCGAGTCGGCGGAATCCGAGCCGGTGTTTCACTTGGCCACCGCTCAGGTTCAATTGCCTCGGGTGAAGTTGTGGATCGGCTCCCGGGAGATCGTCTCAGAAGTGTGCCACACGGTGCCGCAGATCGCCACGGGGCTCATGCACCGCACCGGGATCGGTCCTGAAGAGACCATGCTTTTTATCTTCGCTGGTCCGCGCGAACGCTCCTTTTACATGAAGAATGTGCCCTTCGACATCGATGTGGCCTATATCGACCGTGAGGGAGTGATTCAGGAAATTGTTCGCCTCAAGGCCAACGATGCCCAAGGGGTTCCGTCAAAATCGTCCCGCATCCAGTTTGTGCTGGAGGCCGCTCCAGAATACTTCGCTCGCCATGGCTTCGGTCTAGGCACTCTCATCAGCACCGAGCGAGGGGCTCTCGCGGAGGTTCTAGGTCCGATCGCCCAACTGAACTGAGCCCGGACCCGTCCGTTTGAAAACTCATCCATGAGGATCGCCCTCGCTCAGTTAAACACCACCGTCGGGGACATCGCCGGCAACGAGGGGCTTGTCTTGGAGGCCTATCGCCGCGGCGTTGAGGCCCAGGTGGAGTTGGTATTGACTCCCGAATTGTCCCTCACGGGCTATCCACCTCGGGACCTGCTCCTGAGGGAATCCTTCATCCGGGCCAATCAAGCGGCCCTCGAACGGTTGGCCGCGGCCGTGGGTGAGGTGGGATTGATCGTTGGATTTGTCGGTGAGAATCCGGTTCGGCCCGGACGTCCGCTCACCAATGCGGCGGCGCTGCTGCACCGGGGTCGCGTGGTGGCGATCCGAACCAAGACGCTGCTGCCGACTTACGATGTCTTCGACGAAGACCGCTACTTCGAGCCCGCCTCAGAGAATGCGGTGATCCACTGGGAAGGGCGTCGGTTGGGTTTGACCATCTGCGAAGACATTTGGAATGACGCCGAATTCGGGGTCCAGCGACGTTACCGTCCAGATCCGGCCGCCGCGCTGGTCACCTCGGGTGCCCAGATTCTTATCAACCTGAGCGCCTCGCCTTGGCAACTCGGCAAGGAGCAGCGCCGCTGCGCCCTGCTGCGCTCGTTGGCTCGTCGTCATCAAGTGCCCGTGGTCTATTGCAACTTGGTCGGTGGCAACGACGAGCTGGTTTTCGATGGGCGTAGCCTTGCCTTCAATTCCGCAGGCGGATGCCTCGGCGAGGCAGCTCACTTCTCCTCAGATTTTCTGATTGTAGACACTGAGGCGGCAGGCGATCGCCCCTTAGCCCCATTGGCCGACGAGGCCCTGTTGCACGATGCGTTAGTACTGGGCATGCGCGATTATGTCGGCAAATGCGGTTTCCGCTCGGTGGTTCTGGGGTTGTCGGGAGGCATTGATTCCGCCCTGGTCGCCGCCTTGGCTGTAGACGCACTGGGTGCGGAGAATGTTCGGGGCCTTGCCTTGCCCACGGAGTTTTCTAGCGCCGGAAGCATCGACGATGCCCGCTCTTTGGCTGAGAACTTGGGGATCCGTTTCGACGTGGCGCCCATCCAAGGCACCTTCGAGGCCCTGAAGCGCCAAATGGAGCCGCTCTTCGAAGGTCGCCCGGAAGACACGACCGAGGAAAATCTGCAGGCGCGGCTTCGCGGGGTAACCCTCATGGCCATGTCCAACAAGTTTGGTTCGTTGCTCCTGACCACGGGCAACAAAAGCGAATTGGCCGTGGGCTATTGCACCCTCTACGGCGACATGTGCGGCGGGTTGGCTGTCATTAGTGATTTGCCCAAGACTTGGGTGTACCGGGTGTCTCGATGGATGAACCGGGATCGGGAAATTATTCCCAGTTCGTCGATTACCAAGGCTCCGAGTGCCGAACTCCGACCCAACCAGACCGACCAAGACAGCCTGCCTCCGTATGAGGTTTTAGATGCCATCCTCGAGGCCTATGTGGTTGAAGACCGCCCGGCGGCCGAGATCATAGCCGCGGGCTTTAGCGAGGCGGATGTGCGTCGGGTCGTTCGACTCATCGATTTGTCGGAGTACAAGCGGCGTCAGGCGGCTCCAGGCCTCAAGGTTACTTCGCGGGCGTTCGGAGTCGGTCGGCGCCAACCCGTGGCTCAGCGCTGGCGCGAGATTTGAGCACACGGCGGGGCTGGATCTTTGGATCAGATATTTGAGTGCAGAGGGAGGGAGCTTCCCTAGGGTGTTTCTGCGTGGAACAATTACTTAAAATTAGTTTAATTCTAAAATAATTGTATAAAATACAGCAAAAATACGCTATTTTTGTTGCTAAGGAACTTCACGGCCGGGCGTTATCAGGGTGAAATAACCGGTCTCCGCTATGAATCCGACCCACACCTCCAACCAGACCCTTGAACAGGTCGAGTGGGTGCGGGTGTCCATGGAGCGTCATGAGGCGGAGTTAATACGGTATGCGCGGTCGTTGGTGGGAGATTTGCCTTCGGCCGAAGACCTGGTCCAGGAAGCCTTCTTCAAACTTTGCAAGCAGGAGCCTGAATCGCTGCGGGGACGTTTGGTACCGTGGTTGTTCACGGTGGTCCGCAATCAGGCCATGGACCGTCATCGCCGCGAATCTCGCTGGCCTCGTGCCCCGGAGGCGGAGGCGGCCGAGGTGGCTGGGAACTCCCCCACACCCTCCGCCTCGGTTCAGGCGCGAGACGACGTCCGCAACTTGATGTCCCTGCTCACCACGTTGCCTCCCAATCAGCGGGAGGTCGTTCGCCTTAAGTTCCAAAATCAACTGAGCTACCGGGAGATTTCTCAACTGACCCGTCTCAGCGAGACCAACGTCGGGTTCCTCTTGCATACTGCCCTCAAGACCTTGCGGCAGCGCTTCGAGCGCCTGGACGCCGGGCCAAATGTTTCCCAGACCCGCTCGAATATTCACCCGTCATCCCCGCAATGAAATCCACCCCATCACCTGCGGACTGGACGCCTGATTCCCCGGAGTTGACGGCCTTTGCCCTCAAAGATGGCACCTTTGATCCGTCGGTTCCTGGGTGGGCCGAGCGGCGCGCCGCCGCCGAACAGGCCGTCGCACGCTCGGTTTCGCTGCGAGCCGAGATTGGCGAGATTCGGCGCATGGCCGATGACGTCGAGACGGACCTGACCCGAGAGGCCATTCATCGCCTCAGCGCCGCTCGTCGGGAGGCTGTCTTGGCCTATGCCCGCAATCCTGAGCGCGGTCTTCCCCGGCGATCCTCCGTAGGATCGTCTCAAAATGGCGATTCGGGTTGGCACCGTTTCTGGTCCGTACTCACCCGTCCGGCCATGGGATACAGTTTGGCCGCGGCCACGGCGCTGAGCATTGGTCTGGCCCTCTGGAGTGCCTGGCCCTCGGAACCCGCGCCGTCCCCGGCGGCGGCCATTCTTTCCGGAGGGTCGAATGCGCCCGCTGAAGCCTCTCTATCGATCTCAGCAGACCGATCAACGCCAACGCAGGCGACGGCAGCGGATGCCCCTCTCATCGATCAACCCCGGGAGGACATATTGCGAGGAGAGTCTCCGCAGGCCTGGGGCAGCCCCGGCCGATCGACTGGATCGTCGACCCCGTCGGAATCTCCTGAATCGCCTGCCTCGGTGGCTGCCTCGGTGGCCCAGGTCAAACGGTATAAATTGGCCCCGTCGGCCGATTCGGCAGACGTGCTCTCGGGTTCGGTCACCCCTGCGGCCAGCCCTGCCGCCGAGTTGGCTCAAAAGTCCCAGGCCCGTCAGGCTACCTCAGCTATCTCGGCCACCCCGGCCATTCAGGCTAAGACTTCCGCGCCCCGCCCTCGGGCACAGACCACCCGGGAGATTCCCTTCCAGTCGGCGGCGACCACGCCCCGGTCCACCTTCTCGCTGAAGCCGGGCAACACCAGCTATCCCCAGATCCGCAAGGCCCTTCAAGAAGGTCAGCTTCCCTCGCCCGATGCGGTGAGGCTCGAGGAGTTGCTAAACTATTTTTCTTACGATTACCCCGCGCCGTCCGGATCGGATCCCGTCTCGGCCCAGGTCGAAGTGGCAGACTCGCCGTGGAGTCCGGATCACCGTCTGGTGAAGATTGGTCTCCAGGCCCGACCGGCGCCGACGGCGGGGCGTCCTCGGGCCAACATGGTGGTGCTGGTTGGGCTCAGTCCTGGTTCTTCGGCCCGCCTGACTTGGGCTCAACAAAGCTTGCAGGCTCTCATCGATGCGCTGGATGGGCGGGATTCGTTGGCCCTGCTTATTGATGGGCCTCAGGGACGAATAATCCTCCCGCCGACCGCGGCTGCGGATCGAGGCAGTTTGATCCAAGGGGTGGGTGCCTTGCGAGCCGAAGGCGCTCCGCGTGGGTTGGAGGGCCTGCGCAGGGCGTATGCGCTCGCCGACCAACGTCATGTTCCTGGAGGCATTAACCGAGTGGTTTGGATTGTGGATGGAGAATTCTCCGCCGAAGCCGGCACCCGGGAAGCCTTAGAACTGCTCATCCGCGAGCAAACCGAATGGGGCGTGTTGCTGAGTGTAGTGGGTCTGGGAGTTGAAGGACCTCTGGAACCCTCCTCGTCTCCCTGGATGCCCCCTCCAGTAGGAAGTACTTACGCCTCCGCGGCGACACCGGCGGAAGCCCTGGCGTTGCTGCGACGTGAGTTGCAGCCCACTCCGACCACGGTGGCCGAAAACGTGACGGTGGACGTCCGGTTCAATCCTGCCCGCGTTGACCAATGGCGATTGCTCAGCCAAGAGAGTCGGGAATCGGCGACCGCGCCGAAGGCCTCGCCGACTCACTCCGGCGTTCAGATCGATGCCGGCCGGTCTATCACCGCGTTGTACGAGATTGTTCCCACTCGGTCGACCGATTCTACGCGGCCCGGTTCCGGTTCCGAATTAGCGGCTCCGGCGGGCAGTTCGAGTGATTTGCTCAATTTGGAGGTAGGATACCGTTCTCCAGCGAACGGGCAGGTCCAAGGTTCGGCTGAGAGCAGGCCTTCGCGGAGCCTTCAGATGGGTGTCGCGGACGTAAGCCGGAGTTCTGACGCGGCGACGGCCGACTACAAGTTTGCCGCCGCCGTGGTTGGCTATGGATTGATGCTGCGTGATTCCCCCTTCAAGGGTGACCTGACTTGGGAGAAAGTTCAGACCCTGGCCGAAGAAGGACAGGGGCCGGACCGCGAGGGATACCGGGCGGAGTTCTTGCAACTAGTGCGCAAAGCCCGGGGGCTGCAAGAGGGGTCTGTGCAGGGTTTTAAGCCCAAAGAATAAGAGCTCAACTCCACGCCCGCCAAACCCGTTCACAATCTCCTTTGCAGCCCAGCTCGCTCAGAGTTCGTCTTTGAGGATCTTCAGTTGGTCCCGGACCTTTCGGAAGGCGGGGTCTTTGCGGGCCGCAGCCAGATCAGGGTCTTTGAGCATCCAGTCGAAGTCGCGATATCCGGCTTCTATGGCCCGAAGCAATTCGTCTATAGCGGATTCTAGTTCACCGGCCAAGCAGAGGCTGCAGGCCAGATTGAAGAGCACCTCCGGATCGCCCGGCCGGAGTGATTTGAGTTGGTGGTCTACCCGCAGGCCATCGTTGATGCGCCCGCGCCGGGTGTAGTCATCAGCCAAAAGCTGGAGGGCTTCAACGTACTGGGGATCTTTTCCAACCAACCCTTCGAGAAAGCCGATCTCCACGTCGAGATCCCGGGTTTCCCGTTTTCCCAGCTTCTGTTGTTTGGCCTGCGACATCAGGCACCAATCTCGAAAGCTACTCCTCATCCGTCAAGCGGCAGTCACGGGAAAGACCGAGGGGTCGGAAATCCCGAATCGATCTCCGGTTGCCCCTCCAAGAGTCTTGTCGGAACCTCGGGCCGTATGTCCGAGGAATGGTTTGATGTGGTCGATGAGCAAAATCAGGTCATCAGCAAAGCGCCGCGGAGCGAGGTGCACCGCCTGAAGCTGCGTCATCGGGCGGTCCATGTGCTGGTCTTCAATCAACGGGGCGAGTTGTTCCTCCAGCAGCGGGCGCTTTGGAAGGATGATTTCCCCGGGGTTTGGGACTCCTCCTCGTCGGGGCACGTGAGCGCCGGTGATGGCATGGACGAGACCGCGCTCCGGGAAGTCGCCGAGGAGCTGGGGGTCGAACTGTCCGAGCCTCCGCGGAGAATCTTCGAACTGGAGGCCACCGCAGACACTGGCTGGGAATTCTGTGGTGTGTACTGCGCAGACCACGAGGGGCCCTTTGTGCTCCAACCCTCGGAGATCCGCGGGGGCGGATGGTTTACGCGAGAAGCGGTCGCTGAATGGGTCTCACGGCGACCCGAAGACTTTGCCAGCGCCTTCCGGGTGATCTGGCAGCGATTGCAAGCGACGAAGTCCTCGACCTTGACCTAGGTTTTCCTGGGGTCCGATATAGCATCATCCCACACCATGAAGTCGAATTCCCGCGGGGTCTTCTGGACCATCCTTGCCTCGTTCTTTGTCTCAGGCCTCGCCGGCCTGCTCTATCAGGTTGTCTGGACGAGGTATTTGGCCCTTTTCCTCGGAAGCACCAGCTACGCTGTGGTCGCGGTTCTCGCCGCTTTCATGGGCGGATTGGCCGCGGGCAACGCCCTGCTGGGCACGCGGGCCGATTCGCTCCGGAGACCGCTTTTCTTCTATGCCTGTCTGGAGGCCGGGATAGGACTCTTCGCTGTGTTTTTCCCGTGGTATTTCGAGGCTGTCCGACAGGGTTTCCTGTCGGTCATTCGCACGTTCCATTCCGAGGGGACTCCGCGGCTGGCCCTGCAGTTCGGCTTCGCCGTGCTGATCATTCTCCTGCCGACCGTGTTGATGGGCGCGACGCTCCCGGTGCTCACCAAGTACGTCACCCGTTCACTCTCGGAACTCCGCGGCCGGGTGGCGGCGCTCTACTCGATCAACAGTGCGGGTGCGGTTGCTGGCATCCTGCTGGCCGACTGGTGGTGGATTCCCGCGCTGGGCCTCGAGGCGGTGGTGCAGTTGGGCGCGACGCTGAGCCTCGGCATCGCCTTGGTCGCGTACGTCCTGAGTTCCCGCAGCGGCGAGGGCCTCGATGAGCCGGTCCAACCGGCAGCACGTTCTGCGACCGACGAGTCCTTCACGCCTCTGGAGTGCCGGGTGGCACTGGTGGCCGCCGGCCTGTCGGGCTTCGTGGCCATGCTGTATGAGGTGGCTTGGACCCGCCTGTTGGCCCTGGCGCTCGGATCCAGCACTCACGCCTACTCGCTGATGCTGGCCACGTTCATCAGCGGCATCGCCGTCGGCAGCGCGCTGGTGTCGGCCTGGCGCCGGCGCTACGACACGCTCGTCGCCTTCGCCGTCGCCGAATGGGCGCTGGCCGGCACGCTGTTGGTCTCGATGTTCTTCTACGACCTCATTCCGTACGCATTCGCCCATCTTGCCGACGTCATCGCCCGGCGGCCGGCGGCCTATCCGTTGTATGAACTGGTCCAAGTGCTGATTTGCTTCAGTGTGCTCTTTGTGCCGGCCGTATGCCTGGGTATGACCCTGCCGTTGGCCAGTCGCGTGGTCACGGCCGACTTCCGTACAACCGGCGGATCGGTGGGTCGGGTGTTCGCCGTCAACACATTGGGGACGGTGTTGGGGGCCGTTCTCACCGGTTTGGTTTTCCTGCCCGTCCTCGGGTTAGCTTCGACCCTTGCTCTGGGCATCGGCATCAACGGACTCATCGGGTGGGTTACCCTGGCCTCCCGGCGTGGTGGCGTCACGAGGGCCTTGGTCCAGGGGTTGGTGGTCACGGCCGTGCTGGTCGCTGCGGTCTCGCTCACGCTCAGTGAACGCTGGTCGCGCGCCTTCGTTCTGGGACTCTGGCGCGACGTTCGACCTCCGGCGAGTATCGCCGAATTCCGCCAGCGTGCCGACATCTACAACCTGGCCTACCATCGTGACGGGGCCGGATCGACGGTTGCGATTCTGGCTGTCACCAACCGGGCGGGACAGGCGAGCATCAGCCTCAAGGTCAACGGCAAGGCTGACGCCAGTTCGGGTGAGGACATGAGCACCCAGATTTTGGCGGGCCAATTGCCGATGTTGCTCCATCCCACCGCCGAGAGGGTTCTCGTGGTCGGCGCCGGCAGTGGCGTAACGGTTGGCTCGATTTTGCAACATCCTACGGTGAAGTCCGTGGACTTGGTCGAGATTTCCCCGGAGGTGACCGAGGTCGCCCGTGATCATTTCGCTCCCTTCAACCACGATGCCCTTCGCAATCCCCGGTGCCGCACTCACATCGAGGACGCCAAGACCTTCCTTCAGACCACGCCGGAGTCCTTCGATGTCATCGTCACCGAGCCCTCGAATCCCTGGATGGCGGGTGTCGCGGCGGTGTTCAGTCAGGAGTATTATCAAGACTGTTTGACGCGCCTGAAGCCCGGGGGGCTTTGTGCTCAGTGGGTCCAAACCTACGAGACCGACGACGAGACCTTCGCCACTGTTGTGGCTACTTTCGGTTCTGTCTTCCCGCACCTGAGCTTGTGGCAGACCTCCACCAGCGACCTGCTCCTCATCGGGGCCGCCCAACCCTACCGTCCGGACTTGCAGGCTATGGCTCGCCGCCTTGCCGAACCTGCTGTCGCGGCCGACCTCGGGCGCATCGAGATCACCCGGCCCGTCAATGTGCTGGCGTTGCAGATGGTGGCCTTCGGGGATGCGTTCTTTGTGGCCCCGGACGGCACGACAATCCACAGCGATTTTCATCCCGTGCTCGAGTACCGAGCCCAGCGGGCCTTCTTTGCCCGCGGGATGGCCATGGTGCCTTATCGGCTCAACGAGGTTTTGCATCCTCGGCCGCGGACGCTCCTCGGGGAACACCTGGCGGGTGCTCCGCTTACGGCCGAAGATTGCCGAGCCTTAGCCCGGCAATTCGCTAAGATCGGCATTCCTCAACTCCCGATCTTCCGCTCCGTCTTGCGCCGTTGGCAGGAACTTCAACCGAACGATCCAACGGTGCTCCGGTTGCTTTCCACCTACGCCATTCAGAATCCCGCCCCGGACGGCGAGGTCGCCTCACTGGTTAATCACCCGGCTTTCTCCGATGAAGAGCAACTCCAAGACCTCAGCCTCTTGCGCCAGTTGGTCGACTTGCTGCTGCTGCGTCACCGCACTCAGCGTTCGGCATTTTATCTGCCCGATTCGGTGCGTCTGGAGGTGTTTTTGGGCGCGCTGGCTGGCTTGGATCCGGGCCGCCAGCGGATGCATCGCATGCGCCTGGCCGAAGTGAGTTGGGATCGAGGTAATGATGCACGGGCTCGGGTCCTTTTCGAGGAAGCGCTGAATCCTGACGAATCGCGCTTTGGGCCCATGGACTTTTCTGAGGATCCCGGGTCTCCCGGTAGCATGATGGCTCGCCTGATCGATGCCGATCTTAGGAAGGGAGACTTCAAGAATGCCCTCGAGAAGGTTCTGCGCTTTGGTCGTATGGGTTTCATCCATCCCGAGCGCTTGGGCGGCGACGACACCCTTCAAATGTTGGCTCGCCGGGTCATTGTCACTGCACAACCCACCCAGCAGCGATGACGTGGACCCCGCTTTCGCCTCGGCCCCAGCGCAGCGCAGGTCGCCGACGCTCGACATTGGGCATGACTGAGGTTTTCTTGTGTGCTTGTCCGCGTGGCGGGGCCCGCGGAACCCGATGACCGAGTTCCTGCAACAACTGCTCAATGGAGTGCTCTTGGGGGCCATTTACGCCCTCATCGCCCTGGGGTACACCATGGTGTATGGCGTGCTCCGCTTCATTAATTTCGCCCACAGTGATGTGTTCATGCTGGGAGCGTTCGTTGCCTGGTACTCGGTGGAGAAACTTGGGTTGCCCACCCAGTCTATCGGTGGTGGGTTGGCGGCCTTGCTGTTGTCGATGTCGGTGTGCGCCGTCTTGGGCGTAGTTATTGAAAAGCTTGCCTACAAGCCGTTGCGTCAGCGGTCTACCCTCACGGTGCTGATCACAGCCATCGGCGTCTCGTTGCTCATCCAGAATGTGGCGCAGAATTCTCGGCTTGGCTTTGGTCCCAACCCCAAGGCGTTCCCGGCGCTCTTTCCATCGCAGCAGCTCCACTTCGGTGCCTTGACTGTCTCGACTCACCAGTTGGTGGTGCTGGGGGTCGCCCTCAGTCTCCTGGGGTTGCTCTACTGGATTGTGCATCACACCCGCATCGGCACCGCCATGCGCGCCTTGTCGTTCAACGCCACCGCCGCCTCGTTGGTGGGCATTAACAATGACCGGATTATTTCTTTTACCTTCGGTCTGGGATCAGCCCTCGCCGGCGCGGGCGGAGTTCTCTACGCAATGAACTACCCGAGCATCGATCCCTTGATGGGCACGCTGCCGGGGCTTAAAGCCTTCGTTGCCGCGGTGCTGGGTGGCATCGGAAATCTGCCGGGAGCGGCGCTGGGCGGGTTGCTCATCGGTCTAGTGGAAACCTTCGTGTCGGGCACGCGCCTCTCGACCTTCCGCGATGCCATCGCCTTTGGCATCCTCATCGCCATCCTCCTGTTCCGGCCCGCTGGCCTGCTAGGCAAACTCAAGGTCGAGAAGGTCTAAGCATGGTGTTTCCTGTTGCCCAACGCTGGTTGCTCGCAGCCCTAATCCTCGCGGGGGTGGCCTCGGCGGTTTCTGGTTCGATGGATCCCTACTTTCTGGACGTGGTGATGGGGGTGGGAGTTAGTGTGGTGTTGGCCTCCAGCCTCAATCTCATCAATGGCTTCACGGGCCAATTCTCGCTGGGACACGCGGGTTTCATGGCCGTGGGCGCGTACACCTCGGCCATGTTGACCACGGTGGTGGCTCCCCGGTTGGGGTGGCATCCCGTTCTCCTGCAGTGGGTCTTTTTCCCAATGAGCCTCATTGCTGCGGGCTTGCTCGCTGCAGTGGCCGGTTTGGCGGTTGGAGCCCCTTCGCTCCGGCTCAAGGGCGACTACTTGGCCATCGTGACCCTGGGTTTTGGGGAAATTATTCGCGTGGTTCTCCAGAACATGGACATGGTGGGCGGTGCCCGAGGGCTGACTGGAGTGCCTGCCTACAGCAACCTGTTTTGGACCTTCGGCACCGCGGCCCTGACCGTGTACACCGTCTGGGCGCTCCTCAACTCGACCCATGGGCGTGGTTTCTTGGCGGTGGCCGACGATGAGGTGGCCGCTGAAGCCATGGGCCTCGATACAACCCGCTATAAGATCACGGCCTTCGGCATCGGGGCTTTCTTTGCTGGCGTGGCCGGTGGTTTGTACGCCCACCTCAAGGGTTATCTGAACCCTGGTGGATTCTCCTTCGATAAGAGCATCGAGATTGTAGTGATGGTGATCCTCGGAGGCATGGGGCGTCATGCCGGTGTGGTCTTTGCGGCGATCTTGTTGACCCTGCTCCCGGAGGGTCTCCGTGAATTGGGCAGTCGCTCGGTGCCCAATCCCTTCGGAGGCGCGGCCTGGTCGTTGGACTGGATCAAGGAAATGCGAATGATCCTCTACTCCCTGATGCTCATCGTGCTGATGTTAATGCGTCCGCAGGGCTTGTTCCATCGGAGTGAACGTCGGAGGCGAGGCGCATGAGCACTTCCTTGCTGCAGTTAACCAACGTGACCATTCGCTTTGGCGGATTGACGGCCGTTTCTTCGGTAACAGCCGACGTTCGGGAAGGGGAGTTGGCCGGACTCATTGGTCCCAATGGAGCCGGCAAAACCACCCTCTTCAACCTGATCACCGGCGTGTACCAACCCACTGAGGGACGCATCGAGTTTGCGGGCGCGGGCACTGCGGGAGCCAAGCCCTTTCACCTGACCGAGCGCGGGATCGCCCGGACCTTCCAGAACATCCGCCTCTTCCCCAGCTTGTCGGTCTCTGACAACGTCCGGGTGGCCTTTCATCGTCACCTGGAGCACCGGACCTGGCAGTCGTGGTTGCGCGGTGGGCGCTTCCACGCCGAGGAGGCCGAATTGCGAGAACGAACCCGTGAGTTGCTAAGCCTCTTCAACCTGGAACGTGTCCAGGAGGCTCCGGCCAAAAGTCTTTCCTACGGGGATCAGCGGCGTCTGGAAATCGTTCGCGCGCTGGCCACGGGGCCCCGATTGCTCCTGCTCGATGAACCGGCCGCGGGCATGAACCCGTCCGAGAAGGACGAGTTGATGCGGTTGATCCGCTTCGTTCGAGACCGCTTCCGCCTGGCCGTGCTGCTCGTAGAGCATGACATGAAGGTGGTGATGGGTATTTGCGAGCGCATCCATGTTCTGGAATATGGGCGGAAGATTGCCGAGGGGTCGCCCGAGGAAATTCGCGTCGACCCCAAGGTCATCGCCGCCTACCTGGGAGACTAGAAAACACCCAACCTTGCCGTTCCCGCCGTGCTAGAAGTCCACAATCTGAGTGTCCAATATGGTGCCATCACCGCCCTCCACGGCATCTCGTTAACGGTGCCGGCGGGCGGCATCGTGACCCTCATCGGCGGCAACGGTGCGGGCAAGACCACCACGCTTCGGGCCATTTCCGGCATGGTGAAGCCCACCTCGGGGCGGATCCTCTTTGATGGCCAAGACATCACGGGGTTGGCCCCGCATGAAATTGTTCGCCGGGGTCTGGCCCATTCGCCAGAAGGTCGACTGGTCTTTGCTAACCTGACGGTGATGGAAAACCTTCAGATGGGTGCCTACTTGCAGCGAGATTCTCAGTGGATCGCTTCGGAGCTCGAGTATGTTTTCGGCATGTTTCCTCGGCTTCAGGAGCGCCGCGACCAGCACGCGGGCACCCTGTCCGGCGGAGAACAGCAAATGTTGGCCATCGGCCGGGCGTTGATGAGCCGTCCGCGATTTCTCATGCTCGACGAGCCCTCCCTGGGCATCGCTCCGCTATTGGTGAAGGAAATCTTCGCCCGGTTGGTCGAACTCAACCGCGAACGTTCGCTGCCTATCCTGCTCGTTGAGCAGAACGCCCACCTGGCCCTAGAGGTGAGCACCCATGGCTACGTCTTGGAGACAGGGCGGGTTCTCTTGTCCGACCGTTCATCAGTCCTCCGCGACAGTCCTGAAGTGCGCAGCGCCTATTTGGGAGGCTGATGCCACCACCTCGGGTAAAAGAAGGGGCCCTCCGGCCGCAGTTGGGTGGTTCATGCCTCGTGGTTTCGAGAGGTTTTCTGGGTTTAATTCACATTTGTAAATGATTGGTGAAACCCCCGTTACATTTGCGGCGTCTAGCGCGATGAATGGGAGGGATTCCGAGAACAAGTTTACGAGGTGGGCGATATCAACCGTTGGCGATCTGGGTCGTTCTGTGGACCTGTCTCTGGTGGGTTGTTACTCCCCTAGCGGCTCTGGATCGGAAGTTTTGGGATGGAGGTAAGGTGCCCCGTAATCCGGTTCGAGGAACTTGGTTGCTGGAGGATGCGTTTCCCACCTTAGGACCTCTACCGGGGACCCTCGGTTTTGCCGTCCCACCTGGCGAAACCAACCGGATCATCTTCCTGAACATGGGCGGCGTGGCTTACGAAGTATCCTTGTCCGATAAGATGTCCAGTCGGTTGTTCTTGGACCTCTCGGATCGTGTCTTCTTCGAACAGGAGTTTGGCCTGTTGGGAATGGCCTTCCATCCGAGGTTTCAAACCAATGGGTGGGTCTTCGTCTATTACTCCTCCAAAGAAGGCGCCGGTGGGTTGATTCAGTCCTTCAATCGACTCTCCCGCTTTACCGTCCCACCCGGGGGAGACGGGCGTCCGGATCCGGCCTCCGAGGTGGTCTTGTTTCATCAGGAAGATCCGGGGCCCAATCACAACGCCGGGTGTCTCGCCTTTGGCCCCGATGGGTATCTCTATTTATCGGTGGGAGATGGCAGCCTGTGGTCCAATCGAGTGACCCAGCGGCTAGATGCAGGATTCTTCGGGGGCATACTTCGTCTCGATGTGGATCGCAAACCAGGGAACCTTCCGCCGAACCCAGGCTTTGGTGTTAATTCCAACGCCTATTCCGTGCCTGCCGACAATCCGTTTGTCGGAGCCCGTCAGTACGGAGTAGGGGATCAAGTGATCTGGACGGGGGAAAACCCTCAAACATTGCGCACCGAGTTTTATGCGTTGGGCATGCGCAACCCATGGCAGTTCAGTTTTGATTCCAAAACAGGTGAGCTGTGGTGCAACGATGTTGGCAATGGCTCGCGCGAAGAGGTCAATCGGATCCGCCCTGGCGCCAACTACGGGTGGCCTTGGTGGGAAGGCACCATTTCTACCACCGACCCGGAGGTTGAAGGCACCGCCTTACCGGAGTTCGAGTACTCCCACTTTTCCGGCCGCACCGCCATCACCGGAAGTCATTTCTACCGGGGCTCGTTTTACCCGGAGTTGGATGGCGCTTATTTGTTCGCCGATTGGACCGGAGACATCGCGGTGCTGCGCCCTGGCGAACCCGGTGAACCGGAGGTTACCTGGATTGTGAACCTGCCCGGAGTGGTGGCTTTCGGTGCGGATCCCCGAGACGGTTCGCTGCTGCTCACTTCTGGTTCAGGGCGTATTTACCGACTAGTTCAACGCCCGGTGGTGGGAGAAGTTTGGCCTGAGAAGTTGTCGGAGACCGGGCTCTTCGAGAACTTGCCCTCTCTAACCCCACGGCCTGGTTTAGTGCCTTACGAGATCAACGCGCCTTTCTGGTCCGACCATGCCATTAAGCGGCGATGGTTCGCGCTTCCGGGCGACGACTCGATGATGACCTTTCGCCGTGAAGGAGCCTGGACCTTCCCGACCGGCACGGTCTGGGTGAAGCACTTTGAGCGCCCGTACCACCGTCCGAGCACGATGCTCTTTCCGATGGAAACCCGGATCTTGATCCAGACGACCAACGGGGTTTCTGGCGCGAGCTATCGATGGAATGATGAAGGAAACGACGCGGATCTCGTTCCGGACGAAGGGTCCGATGCGATGTTCTATGCATGGACCCCGACCGAGTTGGTCACCCAGACCTGGCATTTTCCGGGTCGTAATGAGTGCTTGTCCTGTCACACATCGGTCAATGGTGGGCCTGCAGGTTTTAATACCGCCCAACTCAATCGACGGACCCGCGAGGGGGTGACCCTCCTCTCTCAACTCGATGCCTGGTCGGCTGCTGGCTATTTCTCGGAGCCCTTGGTTCGGACCCACCAAATGCCCGCACTGGTGAGCCCGACGGATGAGACCCAAACCCTGGAGCGCCGCGTTCGGGCTTATCTGGACGCCAACTGCGCCGCGTGCCATCAGCCCGGAGGACTCACCCGCACGCCCTGGGATGCACGCATCGGAACGGCTCTCGATCAAATGGGGTTGATCGGGGTTCGGTCTTCGGTCTCCGGCATAGGTCTCGGTGAATTTCGAATCGACCCGGGGCATCCCGAGAACTCTTCCCTCTTCCGTCGAATTTCCACATTGGGCGCGTTTCACATGCCGCCCTTGGGCACGTCGGAAATGGATACTGCAGCTGTTGATTTAATCCGGCGCTGGATCGTCGAGGACTTGCCCCAGCGGCAGGGATACGATCAATGGGCAGCCCGGTGGCTACCGCAACCCTGGGAGTCTCTCCGGTCGCAGTCGTTGGATCCGGATGCTGACGGACTCAACAACTTCACCGAATACCTGTTGAGGGAAGGACCGTTGAACCCGCAGCGCCGATGGAAACCACTGATCGCCCGCGAGGGTTCCCGGTTTGTTTTGCGATTCAATCGATGGGCCGGCCGGCGCTTTGAAGTTCAGTGGGCTTCAGACATCACGCCTGCGGGCCGTTGGAGTCGATTGGAGGTGGAGGAGAACGATCCTCGAGCGACGTTGTCGGACAGTGAGGCTTCCATCCCGTTGCCTGATGGGCCGACTCGGTTCTACCGGGTGATCGTCGCGGGTGAGTAAGTTTAGTGGGATCGATTGACCGCTGTCGCTTCTTTGAAGCAAGGTGAGCCTCAAGCCTCACAATGACTGTCAGCCGGAATCCTGCCTCCCGATCGACCGCCTTCACGCTCATTGAGCTGCTGGTGGTCATCGCCATCATCGCCATCTTGGCGGGCATGCTCTTGCCGGCACTCGCTCGGGCCCGATCCGCGGCCATTAAGACCCTGTGCAGCAGCAACCAGCGGCAATGGGGTATCGCGGTGATCCTCTATGCCAACGACAATGAGGACCGGTTTCCAGACAATACCGACGGGACGGGGTTGAGTTGGCTCGGAGCCAATGCTCGCAGCTTTACCGACAAGTACTTGATGAAGAATGTGGCTCCGAAGTCCCGGAACGACCGCAAGGCAGCCAATCATGTGCTCTTCTGTCCGACCGACCAATGGAACCGGCAGGCCGATGCGTGGAGTTATGCCGCGAACGTGAGTCGCCCGGTATTCATTGGCTACTTTTTCTTGCCGGGTCGTGTGAATGGGGCCTGGGATTACAACTCCGATGGATTGGGTGACTGGCACTACCGCAAGAAGCTCGGTGGGGAGTTCTCTGCGGCTCCCATCCTCATCGATCGGCTCCAAGGCCATGGGGCACATTCCACCAACCTGATGAACCCGGGCATCAAGTGGATCCTGCCAGAAAATGGGCGTCCGACCAAGACGGCCAATCACGCCGGCCAGCGCGGGATTCCAGACGGTGGCAATTTTCTCTTCGAGGATGGCCATGTTCAATGGATCCAATCACGCAACGTGACGCTGGGATCTAGTCAGAGCCAGTGGCAGTGCTTCTACGGCATCCGCCTTCCCTGAAGTGCCTGGCAATCGAGGCCTTGTCCCCGATTTTCCTTCATGACAGAGGGCGACGAGCAGGCAGCCGTTTGACTCCGTCGTCGTGGCTTACCGCACGGGCAATCGGTAGCAGGCGGCCTCGCGGTCATTGCGCACCAGCAGGAGGTCGCCAGCCAGTGCGATGGGATTCCAGGTCTTGTCGCTGAAGACCTTCAAGCGGGCCAGTTCACCGGGACCGTCCGGAGTGGGATGCAGCAGCACTAATTCGCCGTGCTCGGCCATTAGCAGGTACAGTTCACCGATCAACAACCCTTGCCCGTGCCCGTGCCGACCTTCCTTCCAACGTTGCGAACCGTCCTTCGCGTCCAAACAGGCCAGTATTCCGTCGTCCAAGCCGTAAATGAATCCGTCCCGAAACACGGGATTGGAAAACTTGGCCTTCAATCGCTTGGAGGTCCAAACCGATCGGGCCTCGAGGGTGCCCGATGGGGCCTTCAAGATCTCCAGCAGTTCCGCCCCGACTCCATATCCGGCACTTAAAAACACGCGGTTCGAAGAGACCCGTACCGGGTTGGCCACCAGCGGGAACTGGACTCCAAAAGGCCGGCTCCAGAGCACTTGGGCCGTCACGGGATCGTGGGAGCTAATTTCGCGGTGGTTGAACTGGAGGATTTGGGGCACCCCGGCCAACTCGGTCAGGTAGGGCGAGCTGTATTGAGCCGAGGAGGAACCTCCCGAGGCCAGGAGTTGCCCTGAGTCCAGATGCCAGATGAGCAATGAGCGTCCGTCGCGGCCTCCAGCACTAACGATAATTCTGTTGGAAATCACCAGCGGAGAACCTGAAAGTCCCCATTCGGGCATTCCGGCCTTGGAGAATTCGAGAATATTGGTGCCCCAAAGCCGTTTTCCGGTCGACAAGTCCAGCGCCTGAAGCCAGCCCCGGGCCCCGAGGGTGACCACGCGTCCTTGAGAAATTGTGGGTGAACTGCGGGGGCCTTCTCCGGCGATAGGGGTGAAATAACGGGCTGAATTACCAGTTTTCCATACAACATTACCGTTATTTATGTGGCGGCAGACCACCATTTCTTCTTCGCCCTCTTGCTCCTGACTCACCGCCAGATCGCCGACCACCGAGAAACCGGACCACGCGCCACCGACTGGCTTCCTCCACAGCAGTTGAGGTGGATAAAGGGTCCAGTTGGTTTGAAATGAGGGTCCGTCAACGATACCGTTGCGGTTTAATCCCAAGAATTGAGGGTAATCACCGGGCAAACGGGCGTTGGAGCTGGAGGGAGTGATCGGAGCTGAAGTGGCGTCGGTTGTGGTGATTGTACCGGCGGTGGCGAGGGTCGTTGAGGGCTGCGCCCATCGGGTTTCAACGATGGGGATCAGGTCTCCGGTCACCCCACGAATGCGGAGAGTCAGGCGGGCGGTTCCCGCCAGGAGGGCGACTCCGGCGAGACCGGCCAAGCGCAGCGTCCAACGAGCCCGCGACAGGAAAAGCCACCACAGCAGCTCGAGCCCTGCGGCCCCACCCGCGATACCCAGACAAATTAAATTCCTGCGCTGAAAGGGAAACTCGCTCCACGACTGCACCCCACCCATGGCCAAGACCATCAGTCCCAAGATCACTCCGGCAGGCCACCAACGAATGTTCACGCGGCCTGGCAAGGGTGTAGACTGCGGAGCTTCAGACGACATGGGAGGAGTCTTCCCGCCAATCGGATCTCGGCAAGCCCTAGGGGAGATCTTCTGATCTAGCAGGCGGTCCATGATAAAGGCGCAGCGAGGTGGGTTTTTTAAAAATCTACCTTCGCGAGTCGGATTTATGATGAATCCACTCCGGTGAATGGATACAAAACACCCAGTTCCCTGATCCCATTGAAAACGAGATCTCTCAACTTCGGGCGGAAGGCCTTCACGCTCATCGAACTGCTGGTGGTTATCGCCATCATCGCGATTCTCGCAGGCATGCTCCTTCCTGCATTGGCCAAGGCCAAGTCCCAGGCCATGGTTTTTGTCGATGAAAACGCCGACAGCATCGACGACGGCTACTTCGCCGTTCAGGCGGCTCCCCCTCGCTGGACTTGGCAGAACACCGCAGCCAGCCGACATGGAAACGGTGGCGTGCTGTCCTTTGCCGACGGTCACGCCGACTTGTGGCGTTGGATCGAACCCGACACCCAGAAGCTCAAAGGACTTAATATCTCCGCCAAAACCGGAAATCGTGACTTGGCAAGGTTTCACCGGGCCACCTACGAATCGTGATTATTGCTTAGAATTTGCTGATTACATTATAAGTTAACGATAAACATTTAAATTTTATGCGATTTGGTATTAATACATTTCTCTTCACCTCACCCTTCACGACCGCATCAGTAAAGCTGTTCCCCCAGTTCAAGAAGTGGGGTTTTGACACGTTGGAACTCCCGGTTGAGGCCCCGGAGCATATCGATCCCGTCAAGGTCAAGGCTGCGGCCGACAAGCATGGTTTGGTTATTGGCAGTATTTGCGCCTGCATGGGGCCGGGTCGGGATTTCCGGGGCACACCCGAAGAACAGGCCACGGCAACGACCTACGTGCAGACCCTCATCGATCAAGCGGTGATCCTGGGTTGCCCGTCTGTCATTGGGCCTATTTATTCGGTGGTGGGTCGCATCGGTTCCCACACCGACGCCGAAAAGAAGGAGCACTTCGCCCTGGTGGTCAAGAATCTCAAGCCCTTGGCCAAGTATGCGGAATCCAAGGGAGTGACCCTCTGCATTGAGCCCTTGAACCGGTTCGAGACCGATTTTCTGAACACCTGCGATCAGGGACTCAAACTCATCAAGGCCATTGGTTCCAAGGCGGTGAAACTGCACCTCGACACCTTCCACATGAACATCGAGGAGAAGAATCAGGCGGTCGCCATTAAGAAGGCCGGCCCTCTTCTCTCGCATTTCCATGCGTGTGGCACCGACCGTGGCACTCCGGGCAACGATTCGCTGGATTGGAAGCCCATCGTGGCAGCCCTCAAGTCGATCAAGTATTCCGGGGACGTGGTCATCGAAAGCTTCACCACCGACGTCAAGGTGATCGCCCGCGCTGCCGCCATTTGGCGCCGCATGGAACCGACCCGCAATGAGATCGCGGTTCAAGGGCTCAAGAACCTCCATAAGTTCTTCGGTCGCAAGAAGAAGTAAGCCTCGGAGTCAGAATTTCTGAATTCGTAACCCTCGGGATCGATGAAACTCGATCAATCCCGAGGTTTTTTTGTGCCCCCATCGCTCGAAGGGGAGGGCGGGTCGCCAATTCTGGATCGTCACCACGCCACCCAAACCACCCGAAAACCGGTGGTCGGATGTGCTCGGAAAATTCTCGCTCTGACCCAGTCTCCTTTTGCTCCCACATTAAGTCTCATTTTGAACTCCCGCCGCAGGGCGTTTGGCTGGCAGGCTCATAGGACAGGGCGGGAGTCGAGGATCAGTCGGAGGGCGCGGCTTGGGTGGTTGTTGTAGAGTTCGAAGAAGTCGGCTAAGGGTTGGCCTTGCTCGAAGGGGATCAGTGCCAAGAGGACGTTGCGGGTGAGCGCCAGATTGAGCGCAGCGGCGGGTTTGCGATGGCGGTGCCGATCTTCCTGCCAGGGGCTGGCGTCGCGTTTGTAGTGGTTGCCGTTTTCCACCGACCAGTGCCCGCGCGCCGCCTGGGTCGAACGTTTCTTTTCGCCCACAGCGAGGCTAACGATAAAGTGGCGCAGGTGGCTTTTCTGCCCCTGAAGCGGGTCGTTTTTCTGTATCCAGTCGCGCTGGACTGAGACGGCTGAACGGGCTCCCGGAAGACCGGCGTTAACGGGCGTGATTGGGGCGACGGCACCGCGACGTACATCCAACCGCCCGTGGTCGCCTTCTTGGCTCAGGGTAAAAGGGGGGAGTCTTGGAGGGCTTGTTTCGCGCCGGTCAGGCGTTTAGAGGTGTTTTCCTTAGTGCCAACAAGGTAATCGCCGCCTGTGTCCAGAATGATGCGCAAGGTCTCGGTCTTGTTGTGAAGAGGGTCGGCGGTGACCAGCGCGTTGACCAGTTGGACTTGGGATCGGCCAAAAGGGCGCGGCCTTCGGAGACTTCGCAGTCCTCCTTCTTGCCGTGGGCCACGGTCATGGCGACGGGGCGTCCGTCCTCGTGACGACACAGTGTGACGATCATGCCGCATTTGCCGCTGCCGACGCTCTTGCCGTCCAAGGCTAGGCTGCGAGGCAACAGTCCCGCATGGGCTTGCAGGAAGGCGGTGAGAGCGTGTGCATAGGCCGCGGAGTCGATGGCTCCCAGCAGGTCGTTGAGCGCGTCGTAGCCGGGCATTGTGAGCCGCCGGTGGGCGTTATCAGGTGGAGCAGTTGACCGTTCTGGGTGGGACGTGGGTTCCAGTGCCGGGTCTGTCTGAAGTGGTGACCGAGGGAACCAACGCCCCTACTTCGATTCAGCTTCCCGCCAATGCCGCTCCCGGGCTGTTCATCCGCCTCCGTAAGCTCTAGGGCGCATCCAGGAGCGGCAGCAGGGTGTGAGCACGGTTTTAGTCGTGCCCCTGCAGGTGAGGTCAGTCTCTGAAGACGAGAAAGACGGGGCTCACCGCCTTCATGCGGTGATGATTGTGGATGGCCTCCACCTGCGCCTCGCTCAAGACTTGGCCCTGCGGCACCAGAAGCATCCCGGACAGGGTCTTCACTCCGGCCGCCAGCGTCATGCCGGGTTTGAGTTCAAGCAGGGTAATCTCCCGTTCTTGGCGTGGTAGAGAAGCGTGGGGCAACGCGCGGAGCAGTAATTGAACCGCCTCGGGATCGAAGCGCCAACCACTGCCCAAGGTAAGCACTTCGACCGCCGCCGCGTGAGGTGCCTGCTGTTCGGCATAGGCTACGGCCACGGCAAGGACCCGTGCGAGCCAGGGGATTTCTTTGCCTGCGAGCCGGTCTGGATAACCGCGTCCATCGAACTGCTCGTGATGTCCGCGGATGACCCGACCTACGTGCTTCAGGTTCGCCGCGAAATCGACCAACTCCTCACCGAGGATTGTGTGTTGTTCGATGATGGCCTGCTCGGTCGGACTGAGCGCCTCAGAGTGTTGCAGCCACTTGCGGATGAGTCCGCGGGAGGTTCCCACCAGTCCGATGTCGTGGAGCCAAGCAGCCAACTCGAGCGTCTGGCGGTCGGTCGCGGAGAGCTTTAGGAGGTCAGCCATCGCTCGGCACAGTCCGAGGACTCGGCGGGCCTGGGTGCCCAGAGTGGGATAGAACGACTGGAGCACCTTCAGGCAGAGCTGAACCGAGTGATGCAAATTAAGTTCCAGCGCCTGGTTCATTTCGGAGAGCCGCTGACGGTGATCGGCTTCGGCAGAGACGCGGGATTCCAGCACCTTGTTGAGCGACACTAGTTGCTCGTTCATCACTAGCGTGGTCGCTTGCAGGACCGTGTTGCGCACGATCAGGTCATGGCGCTGGATGGCGTTGCGCACCGTTGCTAGGAGTTCTTCGCGGATCCATGGCTTTACGACGAAGCGGTAAATCTCTCCCTTGTTGATGGCCTCGATGACCGTGTCGAGGCTGAGGACGGCGGTGATGAGGATGCGGGTGGCGTCGGGCTGGAGTTGCTTGGCTTGGGCCAGAAAATCCAGGCCAGTCATCCCCGGCATTTGATAGTCGGAAATGATGACTGAGAACGCCTCTGTCTTGAGAACTTCGAGGCCCTCCTCGGGGGATGAGCAGGCCGTGACTCCGTAGTGCTCCCGCCGCAGCGTCTGCCGCAAGGCGATGCGTACAATTTCCTCGTCATCCACGACTAGGATTCGCTTGAGAGAGGGCTCAAACAAGGCGTCGGGTGAGTTCATCGGCTGGTGTTGGGGTCGAACAATTCATCGATCTGACGCTGGAACTCGCTCTCCTGAAGGTCCGAAGGCAGGGTGAGTGTGGCATCTTTGAGCCAGGCGCTGTGCACTTCATCTTCATTCTTGCCAATGATCTGCAAGATGGACTTCACCGGAGGTTTGCGTTGGCGAATTTCACGCAGCAATTGACCGATGCGATCCGAAGTGTCGGCGGCCACTTGCACCAGGACCGCATCGAACTCGTAATCGAGGGAATCTAGCATCTCGAGCACCTGATTTTCCCGGCTCTCGGCGACGACGAAGAATCCGCCCCGCCGCAGGAAATCAACCGTGGTGTCTAGGGATCGGCCGGCCGCTCCCACCACCAGCAAGGTGCGTCGCCGCCGTTCTTCTCCCTCTTGGACGCGTTCCTGTTCGGTGAAGTCGGCCTCGGGGAGCCAAAGTCGGAAGGTGGTCCCCTGACCCTCTATTGATTCTACGGAGATGGCTCCGTGATGTTTCTCGACGAAGAGTCGGGCGTTGTAGAGGCCGAGTCCGGATCCCTTGTTCACCGGCTTGGTCGTGAAGAATGGATCGAAGATGGTCCCTAGATGGCGTTCCGGGATTCCGATTCCGTTATCTCGGATGCTCACGCAAACAGCCGGCAGCCTAGGGAAGGTTCCTTGCAGGTGGGGCAAGGGCTCTGTCTCGGTGATTCGATGAGTCGAGCTCCAGAGCTGTCCATTGTGCGGCATGGCGTCCGCTGCATTCATCACCAGGTTCAGGAACACTTGGCGTAGTTCGACGGAATCGACGTAGACCGGCAGCGGTAGGGAGGCTAGCTGCGACTCGAAGCGGATGCGTCGAGGGAGAATCTTCCGGACTAATTCGGAGAGATCACTCACTTGTTCATTCAGGTCGGAGTAGCCGTATTCGCCGATGCGCCCCTGATGGAGGCTCAAGACCCGCCGCACCAATGCGCTGGCCTGCATGGCGTTGCGTTTAATTAGATCCAGACTTTCCCGAAGGGGTTCATCGGTGCCCTCAACGGGTTCCAACGTCTCGGCCAGTGCGTGGATGCCGGCGAGGATGTTTCCGAAATCGTGGGCCATGCCTATGGTGAGGGTGGCCAGTGTGTCCCGCCAAGCGGCCGAACTGAGCCGTCGCTCGGCGATCGTCTGCCGTGAGACATCGAGCCAGGTTCCCTCGAATCCAAGCAAAAGCCCGCTCTCGGTTCGCAGTGCTTGACGCCGCTCCAAGATGTAGGCGACGCGTCCGGTTCGCGCATGGCGGATGCGGAAATGGGTGCTCAGGCCCACCTCGCTTCGGATCGCGCGGCGGATGTGGCTCTGGACCTCCTGCATGTCCGCCTCGTGGATGACATTCCAGAACACGTCGGATCGGTGCAGGAACTCCGAGAGGGGGACTCCCGTGAGTTCTTCCAAACGCGAACTGGCGTAGTGGAAGGACATGTCACTCCGTTGGTTGAAAATCACCCCGGGCCAACGTCGCATCAGGTTGTCGACTTGCGCTTCGGCTTGCAGCAACCGGAGACGCAGACGCTGGTTTGCCTCGCCGCCGCGACCCGCGGTCGGCCAAGACTCCTCCTCCAGGCGAGTTCGAGGGGGAACCGAGGATTCGATGTGAGCAAAAAGTCCGCCGGGGCTGCGGCCCCCGGTGAGGCGGATCCAACCGTCGGGCTGGTCGGGAGGGCCCGGTAGTTCTTGGGTTCGGAATTCGGCCGTCGATTCGGTCCAGGCCCGGATTTCTGGTTCCCATTCCGGGTGGCGGTGGCTCAGTACTTGGGACCAGTCGCGCCCGATGAGTCCCTCGGCGGTCTCTTCCAGCCATTCGGCCAAGGGCTCGTTTACTGAGAGGATGCGCCCGTGTGGATTCAGCACGGCCAACCCTCCGGTCAACCAGCCGGAGCCGGGACGAGGAGCCACTGTTTCGGTGGGCAAGGGTTGCATCTGGCAAGCAATCGGTACGACCAAGGCGCAGATTAAGGGGATGTTTGCCGATTGTCAGTCATTCAGATGTTTGCCGGACCCACCTCACCGGGGGAAACTCCCAGCGCAACTTTCCGGAAAGACCGGTTTTGACTGTAAGACGACCACTCAATGCACTCTCCGCTGAACCAAGACTGGCTGGATGAGGTGGCCCAACGCCGTTTGACGGCCGACGAGGCCGCCCAATGGCGCCGGCAGTTGTCTGAACGTCCGTCCGAGGCGCGGCGTCTGGAAGAAGAATTGGCGCTGAATCATCTTTTGGATTCCCAGCCCAGGCCGAGAGTTTCCAGCAACTTTACTGCTCGAGTCCTTTCCGACCTCCAGGAATCTCCTGAACAAGAGTCGTGGATTTCCCGATCATGGATTTCCCGATGCTGGACTCAGAGCGTGGTCCGAGTTTCGAATGGGGTTCAGTTTTTTTCGGGGATAGCCGGTCGAATTTGGGCGCACTCGATCCCCCTTGTTGTCGCCTTGGTTTGCGTGGCGATTCCCCTCAACTGGGGTTGGCAACGGGTTCAGGTCCATCGACATGGGACGATGGCCCGAACAGCGGCTGAGTTGTCGATCGCTGCCGCGATGCCGGGGGTGGCTGTTCTGCAGGATTTCGAGGCGGTTCAACTTTTGGAGACCCGCTCCGCCCCCGACGATGTGACGCTCATGCAGGCCCTCCGCGAGGACGTTCCATGAGACTGCCCAAAGAGGTTCTATGAGGTTGCTCGAGGAGATTCTTTTGCAGAGGCCCAAGGGAGTTCTCGTCCAGTTGTCTAGAGGCAACGCGCCCTTCAGACCACTCTTGCCACTCTTGCGAATTGCAGGTCTTTGGGTGATAGGTTTTCTGGTCGTGGCTTCGACGGGGGTTCCTGTGGCATTGGGGCAGCCTTTGGATCCTCAATCCAATTCTGGGCAATCGGTTGTTCAGCAGGTTGTTCAGCAGGGTGTTCAGCAAGATGTTCAGCAATTAGTGCGTCCTCAGACTACTCGTGAGACGACCCGTGAGATAAAGACCGCTCCTTCGGTTCCGCATCCTTTGGGGGTATCCAAAACACCTCAGGTTCGATCGGGTCCACCCCTGCCTCAACAGGCCACCTTGCCTCCGGTGCCCAAGGTTCGCACCCCCACCGATCGTTTTCGGGAACTCTTGGCCGCCAACCTAGAACAACGGGAGACCTTGTTGTCGCGAAAGACTCCCGCGGCTCGGACGCTCATCGAGGCCAAGCTTCGGGAGTTCGGGGCTCTCCGCCCCGACGAGCGTGAGATTCGTCTGCGTTTGGCTCAGTTTCAGGATTCCTTGCGAACCCTCCTGCCAATGCCCCCAACAGAGCGAGGTCCCTTGATGGCCGTGGTGCCTGAGGAAGACCTTCCCTGGATCGAGGAGCGCTTGGCTGCCTGGGATTTGCTCCCCGAGGCCGAGCGGCGCGATGTTCTCGAAAGTGAGCGACGCCTGTCGTGGTTCGTTCGCCAAGCCGAGGTGTCCTCCGATCGCCAGCGCGTCGAAGCCTATATGGCCACTCTCTCACCGTCCGCGCAGCAGGTGGCCCGTGAGCAAATGGAGAGATGGTTGGCTCTGCCTTTGGCCGAACGGAGCCGGAAGGCGGCTGCCTTTTCGCGGTTCTTTGACCTCACGGTCGACGAGCGTCAGGCCGCCTTGGGTACCCTATCTCAAACCGAGCGCCATCAGATGGAACGGGCCTTGAGCGACTTCGCCGCTCTGACGCCCGATGCTCGAGAGCGGTGTGTGCGTGGGTTTCAGAAATTTGAGGCCCTGAGCCCTGCCGACCGGGAGCAGTTCCTGCGGAGGGCGGAGCGCTGGAAGGCCATGAGTCCCAATGATCGCGCTGCCTGGCGTCGGTTGGTCGAAAAAGCCCTTACTTCGCCCCGGAAGCCGCCGTTTCCCGCCGAAGAGACGATGCTAGCTTCCCCTCCCCGCTGAACCCTGGGTGGCCGAAAAACCCACCTCACCCACGCACTTCCGAGGTAGGGCGATTTCTCCGAAAGCGCCACGTCCGCAGACACGGACCCCGCAGAGATTGGACTGCCGCAGACACGGACCACTCGGAAATCGCTCCCTATCTCGGAAGTCCTCGGGCCACATCTGGGGGTTGTTAGAAGGTCCTCGGACGGCCTCTGAGTGGCCGAAAACCCCAACCTCACCCAAGCACCTCCGAGGTAGGGCGATTTCTCCGAAAGCGCCACGTCCGCAGACACGGACCGCCATTCCCTGAAAGAGTTCTCGGCTTCGCTGTCGCAACTGGGTGCCGCAATTGGATTGCGGTTTTCCTCGGACTGGAGTCGGGTTCTTCACTATGGACGATGAACCTCCATCCTCCGACACAAAGCCCCCGGTACTCCCGGGATATTCCGGACAAGCGCGGCCTCCCGTGACGGTTGAAGCGCCCCCGAAGAAGAGAAAAGGTTTTTGGGGTACGATCGCCCTGCTGGCGGCCACCGTGTTTCAGTTCGGCTCGAAGCTCTTGCTCCTAATGCCGTTCCTGAAGTTTATTCCGGTTTTTCTTAAGACGGGCGGTACGATGATCCTGAGCGTGGGAGCCTATGCCCTCTTGTGGGGGTGGAAGTTTGCTTTGGGTTTTGTGGTCCTCATTTTTGTTCATGAATTGGGCCATCTGGTGGCCGCCCGAAGTCAGGGGCTCCGGGTCGGGGCGCCGGTTTTCATTCCCTTCATGGGTGCTTTCATTGCGCTCAAGGACGCCCCTCGGAATGCGTGGATCGAGGCCGTGGTGGGCATCGGTGGGCCTATTTTTGGAACGATCGGCGCGGGTATTTGCTACATGCTCCACGTGGCCACGGGCGATCCCTTTTGGTCGGCCCTGGCCTACTCGGGCTTTACGCTCAACTTGTTCAATATGGCTCCGGTTGGTTTCTTGGATGGAGGCCGGATTGTCACTGCGCTGTCTCCTTGGCTGTGGGTGGCGGGCTATGCCCTGATGACCGCCTACCTGGTTTATGAGGCGATGACGCGGGGCTGGATTAGCCCAATTCTACTCATGGTGCTGGTCATGGGTTTGCCTCGATTGTTCTCCCTCTTCCGGGCGCGGGATGAAGAGTCGCGGCGTTTCTTTGAAGTCGAGCCTCAGCAACGTTGGACGATTGGTATCGCCTACTTTGGCTTGATCGCGCTGCTGGCCTTGGGAATGACCCTCAGTCATGTGCCCTCCTGAGCGCGCTGAAAAAGAGGGCTCTTGGAAAAGCCTGCCCGTCACCCGGGGTTGCTTTGTCTGTGGGATCGATAATCCCGTCGGGCTTGGGTTGACCCTTCTCAGCGAGGGTCGCGGCGTGGAGGTCTTGGTTCAGTTCCGTGATGAACACTGTGGGTTCACCGGCGTGGTGCATGGCGGGTTGATCTCCACGGTGTTGGATGAGGTCATGGCTTGGGTGATTGGTGTGAACACACGCTCGTTTGCCTTTGCGGCCGAGTTGAACGTGCGGTTCCTGCGATCGGTGTCCCCCGGAGTCCCTCTGAAGGTTCGTGCCGAACTGACGGCCAATCGTCGGGGGCGACTTTTCCTGACACGCGGGGATGTCTTGGGGCCCGATGGTGTTGTTTATGCCGAGGCCACCGGCAAGTTTCTGCCCATTCCCTCGGAACGGCAGTTAGCGATGCTGGCGGACTTTGTGGGGGACCCGTCGCCCTGGATTGCCAAGCCGGCGGTCTGATCGGGGTGCTTGGAATTTAAGATTCCAGCGGGGTCACCCGCGGCAGCGATCGATGAGGGTGGGGAGCAGGCTTTCTACCCGGTCTACTTCCTCTTCGGTGGATTCTCGGCCGAGCGAGAAACGGACGAGGGCCTTGGCGCGAGACTCAGGCACGCCCATGGCCCGGAGCACATGGCTGGGTTCGACAGATCCGGCCGTGCACGCGGAACCGCTGGAGGCGCAAACGCCCTCCAAATCCAGGTTGGCCAAGAGGGAGATGCTGTCGGTGCCTTCGACCGAGAAAGCCAGGGTATTGGGCAGGCGATTTTCTGGACATCCGTGGCGTTCGACGCCTGGAAGGGAAGTCACGGTCTGGGCCAGACGTTCGGTCCAGGCTCTCAATGAGTCCGTCGGGAAAACCGGTTGAAGGACGAGGGTTTCGAAGGCGCTCACCAGACCGGCTACGGCGGTCAGGTTCTCGGTGCCACCGCGTCGTTCGTTTTCTTGGGCTCCGCCATGTTGCGTGGGATGTGGGAGCAGGGGAGAGCGGATGAACAGCGCACCGGCCCCCTTGGGCCCGTGGAATTTGTGGGCGCACACCGACACTAGGTCGGCCTCGAATTGGTCGATGCGCTCGAAGGGCAGTTTTCCGAAGGCTTGGACGGCGTCGGTGTGAAAGATCACGCCCCGTTCGCGGCACAACCGACCGATCTCGGCTACGGGTTGAAGGGTGCCGGTCTCGTTGTTGGCAGCCATGATCGAGACCAGAGCGGTGTCGGGGCGAAGGGCTTCGGCTACGGCCTCAGGGGAGACGCGGCCGTGGTGATTTACCGGCACTAGCGTGAGGGTGAACCCTTCGTGGGCTTCGAGGTGTTTCAACGCGTGCAGTACCGCGTGATGCTCCACGGGCGAGACTACCAGGTGGCGGTAACCTTGGGCTCCTCGGAGGCGGGCTGTTCCAAGGACGGCCAGGTTGTTGGATTCGGTTCCGCCGCTGGTGAAAATCACCTCGCTGGGCCTGCATTTCCAGGCTCCGGCCAATCGGTAGCGGAATTCGTCCAAAGCCGCCCGGGCTCGTCGTCCGACGGCGTGAACGCTGGAGGGGTTGCCCCAAACGTTCTCTAGGTACGGTTCCATCGCCTGCCGGACTTGGTGGTCCAGAGGCGTGGTGGCGTTGTAGTCCCAATAGATGGGATTCACTCGGATGAGGGAGGGTCGATGGGGAGTTCTGCGCGGCCGGGCCGCAAATCCTCAGAAGGTGCGAATCTTAATATTGCGGAACCACACGTCGTCGCCGTGATCTTGCAGGCAGATGTGGCCGCTCGAATTTTTGGCGAAGCCGGGCATGCCTTTGAATTTGGATTCGGAGATGAGCTTCTGGGTCTCGGAGCCGCCCCACTGGTACTCGACGACTTTCTTTTTGTTGAGCCAGTGCTCGGCCTGGTTGCCTTTGACTACAATGCGGGCCTTGTTCCATTCGCCTACGGGCTTGAGTTCTTTCTCGGCATTGCAGGCGATGAGGGCGTAGAGCGCGGCGGCGCTGGTCTTGGGGTTCTTGCCGTCGGCGTGCTTGGATTCGTCGAGGACTTGGTATTCAGGGCCTGTTTCGTAGGAGGCGTTGTGGTCTTCGGTCACGCGATAGATGACGCCACTGTTGGCTCCGGGGAAGACTTTCCATTCAAACCGCAGTTCGAAATCACTGAACTTGTCGAGGGTGATGAGGTCGCCGCCGCCTTCTCCGGCCACGTGCCGCAGGGTTCCGTTTTCGACACGCCAACCTTTGGTGGGGAACGAGGTCGCTTTGTAGCCGCGCCACTGGGAGGTGTCTTTGCCGTCGAAGAGTTGCTTCCACCCTTCCTTGTCCGACTTCTTGTCTTTCTTGTCGGCTGCCAAGGTGGGTATGGAGAGGAGGGCCGTCGCCAGGGCGGCGGACATCACGGAGAGGAGCACGCGTTTCATGGTTTGCTGGAATACAACGGTGCGTCGCCGATGACTTGTCGGCAAGTACCGTTGCTAGTGCCGGAATCAGAAAAGGGTTTCCAAGGGCCTTTGGACGGCCTGGGAGGGGACGGGCTCTTTTGGCTTACTAGTCGAGGAAACACCGCCTCGACATTTAAGGTGCGGGCTCCGTGGGTGGGTCTACGCGGCTCTTGGCGGGCTGGGAGAGGACTGAGAGGGGACGGCCTGGGAGGGGACAGGCTCTTTTGGCTTATTGGTCGAGGAAACACCGCCTCGACCTTTATGCCTGCCGAAACGATTCACTTAATCTGGCCGCATGAAGGCTGAATGACGTTTCCTGTCATGCATCCGGGGCCCGAGTGAGTCTCAAATCCGATTGGACCAACCATCGGACACGGGGCAGAGTCGGATGTTGTGAACACCACCGCCTCCTCCTTTTCTCCGGTGCATGCTGGGTTTCGGATCCTTCTTTTGGGGTGGCTTTGGGTCGGAGGTGTCGCCTGGGGTGCATCGACGACGAATGCCGTGCGCCGCGACCATTGGGCCTGGAAACCTCCGGTACGGCCGGAGTTGCCCGTGGTGCGTCGGGCGGATCGAATTCGATCTCCGATCGACCGGTTTATTGTCGCTCGTCTGGAGAGGGAGGGGTTCAACCTGTCTCCGGAGGCCGACCGGGTCACGCTTCTGCGTCGCCTCCATCTGGATCTCACCGGTCTGCCGCCGACTCCCTCCGACGTGGATCATTTTCTGGCCGACAAAACGCCCGGGGCCTGGGACCGGGTCGTATCGAGTTTGCTGGCCTCCCCGCATCACGGTGAACGCTGGGGACGACATTGGTTGGATGCGGCTCGCTATGCCGACTCCGATGGTTTCGAAAAGGACAAGCCTCGGTTTGTCTGGGCGTACCGAGATTGGGTGGTCGACGCCCTCAATCGCGACCTGCCCTATGACCAGTTTCTCATCGAGCAAATCGCTGGCGACTTGTTGCCTCAGGCGACCGATTCCAGCCGCGTGGCCACCGGGTTTTTGCGCAATGCGATGTTGAACGAAGAGGGCGGGGCAGATCCCGAGCAGTTTCGCATCGATGGTCTCATTGATCGAATGGACTGCATCGGCAAGGCGGTGCTGGGCATTACCATCCAGTGCGCCCAATGCCATGATCACAAATACGATCCCATTTCGCAGGAGGAGTACTACCGCTTCTTCGCCTTCCTAAACAACGATCACGAATCGTCCGTGGTGGCCTATAGCCCTTCGCAACAACTCCAGCGTGACCAGTTGGTGAGGCAGATTCGGGAACAGGAGGAGATTCTTCGCCACACCACGGCCGATTGGCAGGTTCGCATGGCCGCTTGGGAAGCTTCGGTGCGGAGCGACCAGCCGGAGTGGACGGTCGTTCATTGCGAGCATGTCGGAGAACGAGGGGAGCGGTTCTATCAATATGAAGACGGGTCAATTCGTGCTGCCAGTTATGCCCCCACTCAGTGGGCACCCCATTTCCGGGGAACGAATGGGCTCACCTCCATTTCGGCGTTCCGTCTCGAGCAATTGACCGATCCCAATTTGCCTTGCCAGGGGCCCGGACGGTCCATCCGCGGCATGGCCGCGCTCAGCGAGTTCAAGGTGACAGCCACGGATCCAGAAAATCCGGCCAATAAGGTCTCCGTGAAGTTCATTCAGGCGACCGCCGACTTTGCCAATGAGGGAAAATCTTTGGAGGCAGAATTCGACGACCGCTCCGATAAAAAGCGCACCTATGGTCCGGTATCTCATGCCATCGACGGCAAAAAGGAGACGGCCTGGGGTATCGATGCGGGACCGGGGCGACGCAACCAATCTCGCAAGGCGGTCTTTGTGGCCGAAAAGCCGGTCTCTTTTCCAAAGGGGGCGATTCTCGAGTTTGAGCTCCATCAGGAACACGGTGGATGGAACTCGGATGATTTGCAGACCCACAACTTAGGGCGGTTCCGTATTTCGGTTTCGTCGGCCACCAATGCGGTGGCGGATCCACTGCCGGCGGCCGTGCGCGAGATCGTGATGAAGACTCCGGCGGAGGGACGGACTCCGGCTCAGACGGGAGCGGTGTTCTCTTATTGGCGGACCACTCAGACAAACTTTGCCGAGGTAAACACACGGATTGAGGCGCTGTGGAAGCAGTGGCCGGAGGGAGCTCCGGCGCTGGTGTTCGCGGCGCGACAAGGGCAGGGGCCGGGAGAAAGTCGAATGGCCACCCGACTGCTCCGGCGCGGGGACTGGCTGAAGCCGGATCGCGAAGTCACTCATGGGACGCCAGCGTTCCTGCATTCGTTGCCCGCCGGTGCCGATGATTCCCGCCTCACACTCGCTCGTTGGTTGGTGGATCCCCGCTCGCCCACGACCGCACGTGTGGCTGTCAATCGACTCTGGCAGCAGTATTTTGGGGTTGGACTGGTGGAGAGCGTTGAGGACCTCGGGATGCAGTCGCCACCGGCTTCCAATCGGGAATTGCTCGATTGGTTGGCGGTCGAGTTCATGCAGCCCTCGCAACCCGGGGTGGCTCCTTGGTCCGTCAAGCACTTGCACCGGCTCATTGTGAGCTCGGCGGCGTACCGCCAATCCAGTCGTGTGAGTCCGGTCTTGCTGGAGCGTGATCCCAACAACCGTCTTTTGGCGCGAGGCCCGCGGTTCCGTGTGGAGGGTGAGATCGTTCGGGACATCGCTCTGTCGGTGTCCGGGTTGATCAATCCCACCCTCGGAGGGCGGGCGGTTTATCCTCCGGCGCCTGATTTTTTGTTCCAGCCTCCGGCGAGCTATGGACCCAAAACTTGGCGGGTGGAAACCGGTCCAGATCGCTATCGGCGTTCGCTCTACACCTTCCGCTTCCGCAGCATTCCTTATCCGGTGCTGCAGGCGTTCGACGCACCCAATGGGGATGTGTCCTGCGTGCGTCGACTTCGCTCCAATACACCGTTGCAGGCGCTCACTTCGCTCAATGAACCGCAGTTTGTTGAGGCTGCCCAGGCTCTGGCCCGGAAGTCGGTCAATGAGGGCGGTAAGACCGATGACCAGAGAATTGTCTTCGCGTTCCGACAGGTACTGAGCCGATTGCCGCAGCCGGAGGAGTTGAAGGCTCTTCGACGTCTTCTAAATCAGCAGCGGGCGCGGATAGCCGAGGGTTGGTTGAACGCGGCCGAAATGGCTGTGGGCAAATCCGAACCGGTGACCGGGCTTCCCTCGGGTGTCACGCCGGCGACCTTGGCTGCGCATACTGCCGTGGCCCGGGCCCTCTTGAATCTCGACGAAACCATCACCAAGGAGTGAATCTTATGACCCCTAATTCCATCCTTCAGCAGGCGTTGGTCCAGCATCAGGCGCACCTCACTCGGCGGTGGTTCTTCCGGGATTGCGGTGTTGGTTTGGGCATGGCGGCCTTGCATGCGCTCCTGGGTGATTCGGCGCGGGCGGCTTCGGTGAGTCCGGGGATTGCCGCCGCTCAACCGCTGGCGGCGAAGCCGGCGGCCTTTCCGGCCAAGGCGAAACGAGTGATTTATTTGTTCCAAGCCGGGGCCCCAAGCCATCTGGAGCTCTTCGACCACAAGCCGGAGTTGGCGAAGTGGAACGGAAAGCTGCCCCCGGCCGAACTGCTCAAGGGGTATCGGTCGGCCTTCATTAGTCCGGATGCCAAACTGCTGGGGCCCAAGTTTCGCTTTGCTCGACATGGCCAGTCGGGTCAGGAGATCTCAGAGCTCATGCCTCATTTGGCCAAGGTGGCCGATGATATCGCCATCGTGAGATCGATGCACACGGATGCCTTTAATCATGCCCCGGCGCAGATCTTCATGAACACGGGTTCCCAGCAGTTCGGTCGCCCCAGCTTAGGTGCCTGGACGACTTACGGTCTGGGCAGCGAGAGCAGTAATCTTCCGGCTTACGTGGTGTTTTCGACCGGTAGCAAGGGGACGAGTGGAGGGGCCTCCAACTGGGGGGCAGGTTTTTTGCCGAGCGTCTACAACGGGGTTCTTTTCCGCAGCGGCGGTGATCCGGTTCTTTACCTCTCTAATCCCAAGGGCGTGGACAGCACGTCCCAGCGGCAGACGTTGGATGCCATTCAAGAGCTTAACCGCCAGCGTCTGGGTCGGGTGGGTGATCCGGAGATTGCCACCCGCATCAATTCCTTCGAGATGGCCTACCAGATGCAGTCGAGTGCTCCGGAGTTGATGGATATCCGTCAGGAACCTCAGCACATCTTGGATCTTTATGGGGCGACACCTGGTAAAACGACCTATGCTACGGCTTGTCTTCTGGCTCGCCGTCTGGTCGAACGGGGTACGCGGTTTGTGCAGATTTTCCACGAGGCCTGGGATCAGCACGGAAATTTGTCGGGCGATCTGAAGCGCAACTGCATGGACACGGATCGGGCTAATGCGGCTCTAATTCAAGACCTCAAGGCGCGGGGTCTGCTCGAAGACACTCTGGTAATTTGGGGCGGCGAGTTTGGTCGGACGCCGATGGTGCAAGGCGGTAACGATGGTCGCGATCATCATCCCAATTGCTTCTCGATGTGGTTGGCCGGCGGGGGGATTCGTCCGGGCATGACGTTGGGTGAGTCGGACGATTTCGGCTTCAATGCGGCGGTGGACAAGGTTCATGTCCATGATTTGCATGCCACGGTTCTGCGCCTCTTGGGCTTCGATCATCAGAAGCTGACTTACCGTTTACAGGGGCGCGATTTCCGCCTGACCGATGTGTTCGGAGATGTGGTCCACAAGCTCATCGCTTGAGGTCTGTGGATGAGGTTTCTCTCCGTGACCTGAAAGAGGGGAGTGGGTGTTCTTGCTTTTGGAGCGGGTTGCTGGGCGGTGGCTCCGCTGCCGCTTAAGGCACGTGGTCGTGCTGGCGCTGGTCTCAGGCGCGATCGAGAGAGTGACGGGCGGATACATATCAAACTGTCTCTGGCGTGCTTTGGGTGGGTGGTGTAGGGAGTTTCTATTGCTCATGAAGACAAACGTTTCACGCGGTGCCTTCACGCTCATCGAGCTGTTGGTCGTCATTGCCATCATCGCGATTTTGGCTGGAATGCTCCTGCCGGCACTCGCCAAGGCGAAGGTGAAGGCCAGCGCCACTCGCTGTGTGGCCAACCAGAAGCAACAGTATCTGGGCTATGCGATGTATTCATCGGACAATCAGGATCTCATGCCGGCTCATGGCGACTGGGCCACGGTGGGTGGAGAGATTTGGTCAGGGACCGCGGGTGTTCCGCTTCGGGCCGCGCTAGGCAAGGCGAAGGTCAGCATTGTGCATGATGGCAATGCTTGGGAGACCAACCGTCCTCTCAATGTTTACGTGCCGGCACCGGAGGCGTTTCGCTGCCCCTCCGACAAGGGCGACAGTTACTGGGCGGCGGAGTCCAAGAAAGGGTGCTACCCGGCGTGGGGTAATAGTTACCTGGTGATGTGGGCGGTGGACTGGTTTGGGGTGAAGCACATCACCGGGAATCTGGCCTCGCCGACGGTGGCGGGTGACTCTAAGCCCATCAAAAACTCGGAAATCGCCTTGGCATCGTCGACCAAGATTCTTCAAGGCGACTGGCCTTGGCATGGAAGTCGTGATGCTGGGGATGGCCGGGTGAGCGGGGCAACCCGCGATCGCAGCCTCTGGCATAACAACCGCGGTCAGCGGGGATGGAACATGGCCTACGGTGACGGGCATGTGGCCCTGTTCCGCTTTCCGAAGGATTATGACGCGACGGATATGAGCCAAAAGGTGGACATCAATGGTCCTTGGTGGTGACCACGGGTTTTCGGTGAGGCAAAAAACCAGTTCCCAGCCGTAACGCACTTTCCTAGTGTGTTCTCTTTATTCGGTTCTCACGAACCGGTCTGTAACACATTTAGACTTATGCCATTGACCCACACGCGCGAATTGTTCGCGAAGGCCTTGAAGGGCAAATACGCTCTCGGTGCTTTCAACGTGAACAACATGGAGCTGCTCCAGGCCATTATCGAGGCCTGCGAGGAAGAGAAGGCCCCAGTGATGCTGCAAATCTCCAAGGGAGCCCGCGATTATGCCCATCCGGTGTACCTCAAGGGGCTGATCGACTCCGCGGTCAAGCTGTCCACCATCCCCATCGCGGTCCATCTGGATCACGGTGATAGCTTCGAACTGTGCAAGCAGTGCATCGACGAGGGATTCACGAGCGTGATGATCGACGCTTCGCATGATCCTTTCGAAAAGAATGTCGAGGTCTGCGCCAAGGTCGTTGAGTACGCCCACAAGCATAATTGCGTGGTCGAGGGCGAACTCGGCATGCTCGTCGGCGCTCAGCACGACGACGGTGAAGAGGGTGGTAGCTACTCCAAGGGCGGGGCTTACACCCATCCCGATGAAGCCGTTCAGTTCGTCAAGTTGTCCGGCGTGGACTCGCTGGCCGTTGCCATCGGCAACAGCCACGGTGCCTACAAGTTCAAGGGTGAACAGCATCTGGACCTCGAGCGCCTCAAGGCCATCAAGAAGGCCTTGCTCGAAGCCGGTATGGGTGACTACCCGCTGGTGTTGCACGGAGCCTCCTCGGTTCCTAAGGACCTCGCCCAGAAGATCAATAAGTACGGTGGCGACCTCGGCGAAGAGACGGCCGGCGTGTCCGAGGCGGACATCGAGGTGGCCCGCCGCGTGGGTTGCACCAAGGTCAACATCGACACCGATTTGCGTTTGGCCATGACCGCCGCGATCCGCGAGGTCTTGGTGACCAAGCCCAAGGAGTTCGATCCCCGCAAGTATCTCGCGCCGGCCCGCAAGGCTGTGAAGGAACTCGTGCGCCACAAGTTGCGCAATGTCCTCTGCTGCGCTGGACACGCGTTTGACTGAGAAGAAGGTTCCTCTCAGGTGTTCTTGCTCTGAAAGCCTCGAACACTAAAAACAGCAACAGCCCTTCGGATCTAACGATTCAGAGGGCTGTTTTTTTGGCGCGGGGGACGGGGGGCAACGATTCAACACAAAGGGCCCCCGGGTTGCTGGACGGGGCGGTCTTGGGAGTCGACGCGCCGTACTTCCTTTGGGCGTTCCTGGCTCCTCGATTGTCTCTGGGGAGGTAGGTTTTGGCAGGACGGCGAAAAACCTCCTTCGCCCCGCTCGCGAGTTCCGGCATCGTGGCGGGAGCCATGTCCTTGCTGGAACACCGTCAGGCCATCGATGCGTTGGACGCCGACATCGTGCGCCTGCTCAACGAGCGTACGCGTCACGTGCTGGAGATCGGGGCCATTAAGACCCGCCACGGCCAGGAGATCTATGCACCGCATCGGGAGCGGGCTGTGTTTCAGAAGGTTTTCCGCCACAATCAGGGGCCGATTACCAACGAAGGTCTGCGGGCCATTTACCGCGAGATCATGTCGTGCGCCCTTTCGCTGGAGCGCAGTCTGACCATCGCTTATCTGGGGCCCGAGGCGACGTTCACCCATCAGGCCGCCTTGCGACGCTTCGGTGCCTCGCTGGCTTATGCGCCCCAGAGGACCATCGCCGATGTGTTTAACGAGGTGTCGCGACAGCAGGCCGACTATGGCGTCGTGCCCGTTGAGAATTCCACCGAGGGCGTAGTGACCCACACGCTGGACATGTTCGTGGACAGTGACCTGAAGATCGTCTCGCAGATCGTTCTCAAGATTTCCCACTGCTTGGCCGCCAAGGGACGCCGCGAGGATATTCGCAAACTCTACGTCCATCCGCAGACACTGGCTCAGTGTCGGGGTTGGATTCAGCGCAGTCTGCCTCAGGCCGAAGTGGTCGAGACCAGCTCGAATGCCCGTTCAGCCGAGTTGGCTGCGAAGGAAAAACACGCAGCGGCCATCACCGGCGAACTGGCGGGCGAGCGATACAAGATCCCTATCCTCGAGCGGGACATCCAGGACAACTCGGCCAATGCGACCCGTTTCCTGGTCCTGGGTCGCCAATGCGGTCCTAGTTCTGGGGCCGATCGCACGAGCCTGATGTTTAGTTTGCGTGATGAGGCTGGAGCATTGCATCGGGCGCTGGCTCCCTTCCGCCGCTTCCGCATCAACATGACGAAGATCGAGTCGCGCCCCTCGAAGCGGAAGGCCTGGGAGTATTTCTTCTTTGCCGACATCGACGGCCACGCCGAGGACACAAAGGTTGCTAAGGCCATCGAAATGCTGGGTCAGCACTGCAGTTTTGTGAAGATCCTCGGATCCTATCCCAACGGGGAATAGTCACTTCTCTCAAGTCCGTCCTTTTGTCGGAGGCCTGATTCGTGGCAATTCGGCGGGGTGGAATCATTGCCCAACGGACTGCCCGTCGCCGGCCAGCGGCTGCGTCTGGAAATCACTGACCTTGCCTTTGGTGGGGAAGGTGTCGGCCGGGTGGGTGAATTCGTGGTGTTCGTCCCGTTCACCGCGCCGGGCGATGTGGTCGAGGCCAAGCTCACCGAGGTGAAGAAGAACTTCGGTCGGGCCGAGTTGGTGAAGATCCTCACCGCATCCACCGAGAGGGTGACACCGAAGTGCACCTATTTCGGTGAATGTGGTGGGTGCCAATACCAGCACATCGACTACGAGGCCCAACTCCGCTGGAAGTACCGGCAAATCAGTGAGCTCTTTCGCCGTGTTGGTGGTTTTGATCCGGCCGTGGTCCAACCGGTGATCCCGTGTCCGAACCCTTACCATTACCGCAACCGCGTCTTGGTTCGCAGCCAGTGGAACAAGCCGGCTCAGAAACTGAACCTGGGTTTCATACGCACCGACTGCGGCCTGGTGTGCGACATCGAGTCGTGTGTGATCGCCGAGCCGGCCATCAACGAGGCCATCACACAGTGGCGGCGTAATCCGCCTCCTAAGGGCGGGATCAAGACGGTGCTCCGTATGGAAGCCCCGGGCTGGGAGGTGCCGGAGCATTCCTTTTTCCAGAATAACTTCCTGCTGTTGCCCGAGTTGGTTCGGGTGGTGAAGGAACGACTGCGCAGTCACGGAGCCCGGCACTTGGTCGATGCTTACTGCGGGGTGGGCTTCTTTAGCCTGGAGGTGGCCGATGTCGTGGAAAGTTTTGTCGGAGTTGAATTGGACGCTCCGGCCATCCGGGCGGCCCGTCGCAATCAGGAATCCCGCGGCATCCACAATGGATCTTATGTGGCGGGCGATACCGATCAGGTTCTTCCGAGTCTTTTGGCCAAATGGGATCCCTCCCAGACCTCGGTGCTGCTCGACCCTCCGCGTGTCGGTTGTCGTCCTCCCAGCCTAGAGGTACTGCGCCGGACGGGGCCGGGCCAAATTCTCTATGTCTCTTGCCATCCCGCCACGCTGGCTCGGGATCTCAAGATTCTGTGTGCCGATGGACGCTATTTGTTGGAGACGGTGCAGCCGCTCGACATGTTTCCCCAGACCCAGCACGTGGAATGTGTGGCCGACCTGCGCCTGGCCGGACCGCTGCCCCCAGAAAGCGTCCTGTCCCCGACTCCCGCGATCGGTTAGAACCAGCAGTCATGAGTTCCAAGACGGTGGACGATTTTCTGGACCACGTGCGTCAGAGCGCTCAAGACGGGACCCTGGTCCGGCTGAACCTCGGTGCGTCGCTCCAACCCGATGGCATTCGCAATGTGTTCATCCGACCCGTGTCTCTCAAAGACTCGACCGTGCTCTCCTTCGTGTATCGTCATCCGACGCGGGATGTGACCAAGAATTTCTCTCACGGCGAGGCGATCGAGTTGTTGCGCGACCTTATGGGGCAGCAGTTTCTCAATGCCTTCCTGTCGACAACGACCGGCACGGCCCAGCTCACCTTCCGCAAGGGGCGGCCGACCCGGATGCTGTTGGGTAATCCCGAAGTCACTGAAGTGCCCGATACGGCCCACGATCGGGCTAAGGCGCGGCCAGTCCCGGGTCATTCGGTCTGGCTCAAGGAGTTGGGTGTTACCGCGGCCGATGGCTCTGTCAAGGCCGGGATGGAGGCCAAGTTCCGGCAGATCAATCGGTTTGTTGAAGTGCTTCAGCCGCTATTGGTCGGGGCTCACCTGGATCCGACCGCCCCACTGCACTTGGTGGATATGGGGTGCGGCAAAGCCTATCTGACCTTCGCGGCCTATGAGCACCTTTCCAAAACTCGCACCGGAACGGTCACGGCCTTGGGTGTCGAGGTGCGCTCGGGTCTCGTCGAGCAGGGGCGGGCCGTGGCCGGCCGTTGCGGATTCACCCGGTTAAAGTTCGAGGCCGGCGACATTGCCTCAAGCCGTCTCGAGTCCGCTTCGGTAGTGATGGCCTTGCATGCCTGCGACACTGCGACCGATGAGGCGTTGGCCAAGGGAGTGCAATCCGGAGCCGCGCTGTTATTGGTCTCGCCCTGCTGCCATCGTGAGGTTCGGCCCCAATTGTCGGTGTCTGCGCCGCTGGCCGGCTCGCTGCGTCACGGCATTTTTCGGGAGCGTCATGCAGAATTCGCGACGGACGCGCTGAGAGCCTTGCTGCTCGAGTGGGCTGGTTACGAGACCCGGGTCTTCGAGTTTATTTCGACCGAGCACACCGGCAAAAATCTGATGATTGCGGCCATCCGTCGTAGGACCCCTATGGGTGATACTGAGGCTCGGGCTCGAGCTGTGGCCGACTTCGCCGCCTTTCACGGAATTAGCCGTCAGCGTCTGGCGGAGCGATTGGGCTTTGAGTTGCCCGGATTCGTGGCCCCGGTTTCAGTGGCCCCGGTTTCATCCGAAACCCCGACGGTGTCATGACCTGGAAGGAAGTGGACTGGGCATCTCTGGAACGACTTCGAGCGTTGTTCCTGCGTTCGGAGCCTGTGCGTGAGCCCTACTGGCGCTCCGTGTCGGATCTCGCGAGCTACGACTTCACTTATGCTCAACGGATTGCCTGGAAGTGGGGGGCGGCCTTGTCTGAGTTGCTGCGTCTGGGTTGGACCCCGCCGTCGGGTTCCTTGCTGGACTGGGGATGCGGCAGCGGTGTGGCCTCGCGTTGCGTGGTCGATGCCTTTGGGCCGGCAACCTTCTCTGAGGTCCGCCTCCACGACCGTTCCGCCCTGGCCACGCAATTTGCCGCCCGCAGGGCCCGGGAGCGCTTTCCAGGTCTTCGAGCAGAGCCCGATGCGTCCGGGGCGGACTCCGCCACCACGTTGGTGATCAGCCATGTGCTCAACGAATTACATCGGGACGATCTGCCCCGACTGATGACGGCCGTGCGAGCGGCCCAGTGCATCTTGTGGTTGGAACCCGGCACCCATGCCTGCAGTCGAGGCTTAATCACTCTGCGTGAGCAGTTGCGGGAAGAATTCCACATTGTTGCTCCGTGTCCGCACCGTCAGACCTGCGGACTTCAGGTCGCCGGTCGGGAGGCCGACTGGTGTCATTTTTTCGCCAAGGCCCCGACCGAGGCCTTTACTGACGGGGAGTGGGTTCAATTCGGGCGTCGTGCCGGGGTGGACCTGCGCAGTCTGCCCTACAGTTGGATGATTCTCGATCGGCGTCCCGTGGCCGAGTGGACGCCGGATCGGGCACGAGTGATCGGGCTGCCTCAGCCTTTCAAGCCTTATACCCGGCTTGACGCCTGCCACAGCGGCGGTGCAGGGGGTGAGGGGGTTGTGAAACGCCTCGAGCTTTTGAAGCGTTCGGATCCGGAGATGCATCGCCGTCTCAAGGAATCCCCGCCTCCGCCGGAGATCACCATGCCTGGTTGAATTCCACCTCGGTATCGACCGATACACTGGGTAGCGTCCGATCGATCCCGCTGTTATTGGTCGTCACCAACGCTGCTGTCCGCCCATGCAAACACTGCCCGCCTCCGCCCCCCGGCCCCTGCACCTCTGGCAGTTCTTCCGCGCCGGCGGGTTTGATCAGGTCAAGCTCCAGACCGGAGCCGACCTCATGAATCTGGACCAGTTGGACCAGAAACTCTGGGTGGCCTTAGCCTGTCCGACCACGGGTATCGAATTCGATCCCAAGACCGCTGCACTCATCGACACCGACGCAGACGGGCGCATTCGAGCTCAGGAGCTCATCGCCGCAATTCGCTGGGCCGGGTCAATGCTCAAGGACTCTGATGACCTCGTGAAGGGGCGCGACGGGGTGGCCTTGTCGGCGATGAATGAAGCCCTTCCGGAGGGGCGCCAGATCCTTGGCTCGGCGCGGGTGATTTTACGTCAATTGGGCAAGGCCTCGGCCGAGGTTATCACGGTTGAGGATGCTTCGGCGGCGACCAAGAGTTTCGCTAACACTGTCTTCAATGGTGACGGAGTCATTATCCCTGAATCCGCCGAGGAACCCGCGATCCAGCAAGTGGTCCGTGAAGCGATGGCCGCCGTCGGATCTGTGATAGACCGTAGTGGGAAGCCGGGCATCGACGCGGCGAAACTGGAGGATTTTTTTGTCGAGTTGACCCGGTTTGAGGCCTGGGTGGCTGTTTCGGAAACCGATGCATCCCGGATCCTTCCCGCCGGCCACGGGACGGCCGCCGCGGTGGCCGCGGTGCAGGCGGTGCAGGTTAAGATCGACGACTACTTCGGTCGCTGCCGCTTGGCTGCCTTCGAAGGTCGTCTTTCATTGCTGCTCAACCGCACCGAGGACGATTACAAGGCTCTCTTGACTAAGGACCTGACCTTGTCGGCGCAGGAGGTCTCCGGTTTTCCCTTGTCTCGAATCGTTCCTGGACAACCGCTCTCCTTGGTCACGGGTCTCAACCCGGCCCACGCCGCCGCCATTGCCGTGTTTCGTTCGGCCTCCGTTGGGCCGCTCTTGGGAGACCGCGAGAGTCTTACCGAGGAGGAGTGGCAAACTCTTCAGAACCGCTTGGCTCCTCATACCGCGTGGTTGGGGACCAAAGCCGGAGTCCGAGTCGAGACCTTAGGCATCGCCCGGGTGAGGGAAATCCTTCGGGGGCCGGCCAAGACAATGATCACCGCGCTCATCGCTCGCGACCGCGAGTTGGAGGCGGAGGCGTCCGGGGTCGCCTCGGTCGAAAAACTCGTCCGCTTCCACCGCGACCTGATCGTGCTCGCCTCGAACTTCGTGAATTTCCGCGACCTCTATGACGGCGGGTCACCAGCGATCTTCCAGGCGGGCATCCTTTACCTCGACCAGCGGTCCTGCAATCTCTGCATCCCGGTGGCGGATCCAGCCAAGCACGCGGTGATGGCCAGCCTGGCCGGAGCCTACTTGGCCTACGTCGAGTGCGTGCGCAAGGCGACCAGCCAGAAGGTGACCGTGGTGGCCATCTTCTCCCAGGGCGACGACGAGAACTTAATGGTGGGTCGCAACGGGGTGTTCTACGACCGCAAGGGGCTCGATTACGACGCCACCATCACCAAGATCGTGGCCAACCCCATCAGCCTCCGTCAGGCCTTCTGGCAGCCCTACAAGCGCTTCGTTCGTTGGGTGGAAGAGCAGATCGCTAAGCGGGCGGCCGAGGCGGATGCGGCGGCCAACCAAAAACTCACAGCGGCCGCGACGGCGGTGGTGACCAAGGGGGCTGCCCCTGCAGTGACCGCGAATGTTCCCCAGAAAGTGGACGTCGGCACGGTGGCCGCCCTGGGCGTGGCCTTTGGGGCCATCGGTGGTTTCTTTTCGGCAGTGGCTACTTTGGGTAAAGACCTTTGGTTGCAGGGTGCCTTCGCTATGGTGGGTGCCATCCTGGGCATCATGGTCCTCATCTCGGGACCGTCGCTGGTGATGACCTACATCAAACTCCGCAAGCGGAACTTGGGCCCCATCCTCGACGCCAACGGCTGGGCCGTGAACGCCAAGGCGCGAATTAATGTGCCTTTCGGTACCCGTTTGACCGCCATCGCTGAGTTGCCGCCGGGTTCAACCCGCGACTTGGTGGATCCCTTCGAGGAGACACGCCGGCCGTGGCGTCTGTATCTGGTGCTGGCTCTCACGGCGTCCGTCGGTTGGCAGTGGAGGGCCGGGCGGTTGGATTCTGATCTGCCCGAACGGCTGCGCTATTCCCACGTCTTCCAGTCGAAATCGGAGAAGCCCAGCAAGGATGCGGCCCAGACTGAGACCAATTCACCAGCCAAGCCGGCTCAGACCCCTTGAGGCTTGGAGTCTCCAAGAGGGTGAGACTCCGAAACGCAAAAACGCCGACCGGGTCTACCCAGGTCGGCGTTGCAGCGTCGGGATTTCGGACGAAGGCCGCCCGGGACGTCAGTACACTCCCTCGACGATGGTCTTCTCCATAGCACCGAACGGGCGCACATCACCCACGCCGTCCCAGGCATAGGGAGGTCGCGGCGCGCGGCGGATGGTCTCGTCGCGCTCCAAGAACCGCGGCATGAAGAACTCGCGGGTCAGGGTGGTGAGCTCCACGCGGCCGAATTCGCCGTAGTTGACCAGCTCCTCGGTGGCGTTGGGTTTGACCACGCGCAAGACGGCTCTCGGCTGTGGCGCGTAATAGGTCACGCTGAAATTATCCTCCGGTTGCAGCGGCACGCTCGCGGCCAGACCCATTAGGGTGTTGCCGTAGGTGGGGTAGAATCCGATGCGTCCCTCAAGCAGTTCCTCGACAATGAAGCGCACTTCCTGGGGCTTCATGGAGGTGCCGCCGCAGAACACGCCGCGGATACCCGCTTCCCAGAGGTTCACCTGCTCGCCCAAGGCCTCCAGCAACTTGGGCGTGGTGAAGAGGCCGCTGACCTTGCGGTGCTTCAGAATGGTTGCGGCCTGGTCCACCACGTGGGCCATGTATTGCTTGGCCACGTCGTACTGCTTGTTCGACAAGAGCTTCTTCACGAAGCGAGGGTCGAGGTCGATGAAGTAGCAGGAGCTGCCGCGGACGTTGGCCAGATGTTCAATGGCCAGGCGCAGACGGCGAGGACCGGTCGGCCCCATCATCAGCCAAGCGCCCCCGCGCGGGAAGTGGTCGTCGTTGATCTTGTCGCTGAACTCGGAGTAATCGATCTTGTAGTCATTCCAACCGATGCGCTGCTTGGGCATACCGGTGGTACCACCGGTTTCGAAGATATTGAAGGGCTTGCCCTTGAACTCGGCCGGGACCCAAACCTCGGGCTGTAGGTCGCGCAGTGATTCATCCTGGAAGTGGGAAAACTTCAACAGGTCTTCAAAGCAGGTGATCTCCTTGCGCGGATCCCAGTTTTTGCGGGCCCAATCCAGCCAGAAGGAGCACCCGGTGGCGGGGTTGAAATGCCACTCGATGATCTCCAGCAGGTGCTGGTTGAGTTGGATCTTGGCGGCGGCGACGGCTTCAGGAGCGACAGTGGGTATGGGCATAAGTGACCTCAGTTTTTGAGAGATTAGTACGCATCCGTACTTTTTAAACCCGGAAAGTGATCCGCGTTGACCGGTTGCTCGTGGTTTCCCGCGTTGCATTCGGGTCTCAGCACTGACGAGACTTCCATTCTCGTCATGTCCCCTGATGCCCAACTTCCGATCCGAGTTCCCCTGATCGCTGCCCCTGTAACTCCCTTCGCCCCGGACGGAACCTTGGACTTGGGGCCTGTGGAGGCTCTGGCCACTCGATTGTTTCAGCAGGGTGTAGACGGTGTTTTTGTCAACGGCACCACCGGCGAGAGTCACTCCCTCAGCGCGATCGAACGCTGTCAATTGGCCGAACGCTGGATTTCCGTTCTCCGGGGCACGTCTTTGCGGTGCATTATTCATGTCGGCTCCAACTGCCTTCGGGAGGCTCGCGAATTGGCGGTCCATGCCCAGAAATTCGGTGCAACGGGCATCGCCGCTCTGGCTCCGAGTTACTTCAAGCCGGCGGATGTGGAGGCTTGGGTTGAGTCCAGCGCCTTCATTGCCTCCGGGGCTCCTGGCCTGCCGTTTCATGCCTATGACCTGCCGGGCATGACCGGAATCCATTTGGCCTCGGATCGATTTCTCCTTCAGGCCACCCAGCGGATTCCCACGATGGCTGGGCTTAAGTTCAGTAATCCGGACCTGGTGCTGCTGCAGCGCTGTGTGGCGGCCTTGAGTCCGGGGCAGGAGTTGCTTTACGGGTGCGATGACTTGCTGTTGCCGGCTCTCGCTCTGGGAGCCACTGGAGCCGTGGGATCGACCTACAATCTTGCGGCCCCCTTGTACCGAGTCATGCAGGCGGCGGCCGCCCGAGGCGATTGGTTGGTCGCCCGTCGTGCTCAGCGGCATTCCATCCGCCTCATTGAGATGTTGGGTCAGAACGGGTACCTGGGTTCCCTCAAGACGGTTTTGTCTCATGAAGGAATCGCCGTAGGGTCGGTTCGGCTGCCCATGCGCTCTCCGGATGTGGAGCAATCTCGTGAACTGCTGGACGCATGGGAGTTATGGTCCGCCGGGTTGGCTGAAATCGTGGCGGCAAAGTCTTGATTCTAGGATCTCACCGGTTCATAGATAACTACAGATCAGCGAAATTAGGCCGAACTTTGTGGGTGGTTTCATCGGAATTCCCGGTTGACTTCCCAAGGTCGGTTCCTAAACTCCGGAAGAAACAAAATTTAACCTCTTACACGCGATACCATGAAAATGATCGGGATCTCTCCCCGCTTCGCCGGCCTCTGCGCGATCACCGCGATGATGGCGGGTTCCTCTCTCTCTGCCGCTGAAACTGGCAAAGCTGAACTCACCGGAATCAAGGGCAGCGTCAAAGTGGACGGTCAGGCTGCGTTCGTGGGCGAGGCGATCAAGACAGGCCAAAAGATTGAGACCGGTGCCGGTGCTCAGGCCAATTTGTATCTTGCCGACAACGGTCCGACCGTCGTCATCCTTCCGGATTCCTCGATTTCCTTCGACGAGCTTTCGGTCGACAAATCCGGTTCCGAACCGGTGATCACCACCAAGATCAACCTCAAGGTGGGTACTGTGGCCGGCTACGTGAAGAAAACTTCTTCGCAGTCCTCCTACATTGTTAAGGGTTCGACCGTGACGGCTGTCATTCGCTCCTCGGAGTACCAGGTCACCGACAACGGTGTGGTGGCTGTTTGGTCCGGTTGCGTCACGGTGTCTTACCGGGGTGTCTCCTACGAGGTGTGCGGCGGCCAGATGTTCGATCCCGCTGCAGCCTCTGTCGTCGCTAACACGATGATCCTGCCGGCCGGAATGCCTTCGGCGATCCAGCAGTCCGCCAACGTCAAGGTGACTGCAGTGGTTCCGACCCGGCCGAATCCTGTTCCCTCTCCGGTCAAGGCTGGTAACTAATGTAGTTTTCTGAGGGTTCTGCTTTGACGGTCTATCGGTCTTAGTTGATCGATCTTAGGTGGATTGCTAGCGAGTCGTTCAAGAAACCTTCAAAGAGAATTTATCGAAAACCCCCAGGGCTTCGGCCCCGGGGGTTTTTGTTGCCTTCGTCGGGCAGGGCGCACTTTCCGATTCTGTGCCCGGCAGGGCGCATTTTTCGAATCTGCGCCGGGCCTGTGCAGACACCGCAGAGTTGAAGTCCCGACCGACGTTCGGTCGAAGAACCCATCCTCCATCCACCGCTGTCACCCCTCCGGTTCGCGCGGTGAGCGGTTTCGGATGGGTGACCGAGTAGACCGAAGTAACTTCTCTTCAAAACTTTGGCCTGTGGAGTTGAATCTCTACGGTTTCCAGAGACAGTTCATCCATGCTTCCCATTCGCTTGGTTCAAAGCGCATTCCGGTGGGTTCCGGTGATGGCGACGGTCTCGGTTGTTTCGGCCCTGGCTGCAGACCTGACCTTCAATCAGGACATTCGCCCAATCCTCTCCGACAACTGCTTTTCCTGTCATGGGTTGGATGCCAAGAAGCGCAAAGCGGGTTTGCGCCTAGATATTGCAGAGGGAGCCTTTACTCCCAACAAAGAGGGCCGAGTGGCCATTCGGCCCGGCGACCTGAAGGCCAGTGAACTCTGGCAGCGTCTCGAGACGAATGATCCGGACTCGATCATGCCGCCGCCGGAATCCCACAAGACGATCAGCGCCGCCCAGAAAGATCTTTTGCGCCGGTGGAT
>CAMDDW010000021.1:0-48321 GCA_945893185.1 Akkermansia muciniphila
GCATCGCCGGGATTGCGGACATCCTTGGGCTGGTAGTCTTGACGGAATTTGAGGTTCCGAAGCCCTTCGATGACCGGTGGGCCTAGGAGCCAACTCAGTAGCAGAGCAGTGATGGCCGCGCCCGCGCTGCGGAAGGTGACGTACTTGAACACCGCCCAGGGAACCACCGGGAATAATTCTGAGAGCTTGTAGAGCATGCCGGGTTAGTGGTTTTCGATGCTGTCGCCTCTAAGTGCCTCGAAAAGCCGTTCCAGACGGCTGCTGCGAGAAGCCTTGGCTAAGACACAGTCTCCCGGTTGGATGAGGGGACGGAGCGCAAGGACCGCCTGTTCCACGTCGGAAAAAGCCAAGACTTGACTCAGGCCGCTGGCGCCGTCTGCGGTGTGGCCGGCTGAGTGGCCGATGCAGACTAGTAGGTCGATACCCAGACGATGGGCGGCGGCTCCGACCTCCCGGTGCGCCTCGGTGGTGTGTTCGCCGAGTTCGGCCATGTCACCCAGCACGGCCACACGGCGTCCGGTGCAGGGTAATTCGGAGAGGGTTTGGAGCGCGGCTAATGTGGAGTCGGCGTTGGCGTTGTAGGTATCGTCTAACCAACGGATCCCTCGCTGCTCCGACCATTGGAGACGTTGTTTAGCTCCGGAAAACTGCGACAAGGCTTTCCGCGCCGCTTCGGGTTGGACCCGTAGTTCGGCGGCGGCCGCTAGGGCTAAAATGGCATTGGAGACCATGTGCCGGCCAGACACCGCGATCTCGAAGACGCCGCACCATTCAGGCTCCGGGGCGGTGACCTCGAAGCGGGTCGAGGTCCAGCCGTTGTCCAGGATTCGGGCCTGCCAATCGTTCCCGGCATCGAATCCGGTGCGCACCACGCGGGCCAAAGTGCGAGAGGCCAATGGTCGGGCTGCCTCGCAGTCCCCGTTCAGGAATAGGACGCCATCGGCGGGCAAGCCCTCGCCCAGGGCGCTCTCTTCGGCGATGACTCCATCGATGTCACCGAAGTGCTCCAAGTGTTCGCGCCCAATTTGCGGGACTACACCGTAGCGTGGGACGATCAGGCGCACCAATGGAGCCAGTTCGCCCGGATGATTAGTGCCCGCCTCCAGGACAGCCGCCCGATGAGACCCATCTAGCTCAAGAAGGCTCAAGGGCACACCAATATCATTGTTGAAGCTGGCCTGGGATCGGAGGGTGGGAAACTGTGTTTCGAGCAGGGACGCCAGCAATTCTTTGGTGGTCGTCTTGCCGTTGGATCCTGCCACGCAGAACACGGGCAGTGAGAATCGGTTGCGGTAGGCTGCGGCGATGTGTCCCAGGGCCTCGCGTGTGTTTGGCACGCTGACGGCCGGTATTCCTTGAGGAACGTCTGTGAGACGATTCTGGGAGACCACGACGGCCGAGGCCTTTTTTAGTCCGGAATCTTTGAGAAAATCGTGCCCGTCAAATCGTTCGCCGCACAGGGCCAGAAACAAATTACCAGCCCGAAGGCGACGCGAGTCGGTGCACACCCCGGAAACACGGACACAGCCGGCCTCGTGGGGGTGAAAAGTCCCCTGGGATGCTTCGGCGATGAATTGGAGTGTCACTGGTTCCATTATTGCAGTGCGTAGTTTGCATTCACCACGGCGGTGACAGTCTTTTCCCGGGAGGTGGTGTCGTTCATTCCGTCCCAGGTGTTCTGGGTCGAATACAGCGGGGTTACTTGGAAAACGCCCATTTTGGCAGAGCGCATCCGGGCGATGGATCGTCCGCCTTGGGAGACGATTTGCTCGGCTCGGGCGCGGGCATCGCGGGCTGCATCGGCCAGCATTTCAATTTTGGCCTCGCCTGCCTTGGTCCAAATGAATTCCGGGGAGGAGGAGGCGAATTCAATGCCCTGATTGACCAGTTCAGATGTCTTGGCATCCATGCTCAGGACGGCATCGATGTCACCGGAGCGTACCTCAATCGTGCGGCTGAGGCGGAATCGGGTCGTGGGACTTTCGGTCTCGCTGTCAGCCTCGCCGGTTTGTTTGCCGGCGCGAACTTGGATGCGCTGGATGACGACCGGATGGAATTGGGCGTTGGTGACACCCTGGGCAGTGAGAAACTTGCGCGTGATGGCCTCTTGTTGACCGAGGACTCCTTGCGAGGCCAGAAGCGTGGGGCTTTCGACGGTGAGAGAACCACGCCAGACGACCAAGTCGGAACTCACGTTGCGACGGGCCGATCCGGTGACAGATATCGATTCGGCGTCGGCCACCTTGAGCCAAGTCCGAGTCAGGAGTGTTGTGGAAATGATGAGTCCTGAGGCCAGAAATAGGCCGGCCAAGACGCCGAGAAGATGAGGTTTTGGTAGGGGTGTCATAGTGAATCTCCTACCCAGCCCCGCCCGGCTAATGCATCCCGAGCATGCAGTCGGTCGTCCCAGGGTATGACGGCACTGCCAAGCTCTTGGAAGGGGCGACTTCCCTTGCCCGCGATGAGCACGAGGTCGTCCGATTTGGCCCGGAGGACAGCGGTCGCGATGGCGGCGTGACGGTCCGGTTCTTCCAGGGCTCCGCCACCCAGACCCGCTTGGAGGTCTCTCAGGATGGAGGCCACCGGTACATGGCGTGGATTGTCGCTGGTAAAGATCACCTCGTCAGCCGCTGCGGCCGCCGCCCCCAAGGCTCGTCGTTCTTCAGGGGTTGAATTGCCGTGAATGCCGGTCACGAGCACAAGGCGACGACCTGACAGCGTGCGTGCCTCGGTAAGGAGTTCGGCCAGGTCGGCGGCGCAGGAGGCTCGGTCCACGAAGACGCCATACGGTTGGCCGGCATGGACGGGTTCGAGAAGCCCGGTCGGGGGATCCAGAGAGGGGAGCGTGGCCAGGGTTCGCGTTGGGCAGCAACCTGCGTGGATGACTCGGTTGAGTGCCAGATTAAGGGCCAGGAGGTTCGACCCTCCAACCAGTGGCAGGTGTGCGGTCCGAGGGGTGCCGTCGTGGGAAAACACCTGCAGGCGGCTGCCGCGCCAATGCAGCGCCTGTGCCTGGATCCAGGCGCGTGGAGAGGTCGGTACCTGGAGGTGCGACCGGGGTGAAACGCCGGCGAGCAGTTCTCGAATTTCGGAGTCTTCTTCAATGATCAGGCAGTCTCCACCCGATCGGACATGGGTCGCCAAGAGGCGCTCCCACTCGGAGGCCTCGCTGATCTTGGGTCGTTGAGGGAAGAGTCGGCCCGCCATGAGCCCTCCTTCTGGAGTGAGCAAGGCCGGACGACGCCCCGCCCCGCTGAGCAAGGTGTGGACGAAAGAGGCGGTGGCCGCTGAGACGCGTCCCTCACGGGCGATCTTGCATAAATCCAGACGCTGCAGGGGATGATCATGGACAGAAGTCTGGAGCGGCTCTGAAAGGGGTTGCGGCGAAGCGACCTTGCGGGACGGGCTGGATCGGCGGAACCGCGTCGGCTCGCTGATGCCGAGGGCTGGGTGCCTCGGCCGACACGCCGCGAGGGTCGCCTCTGCGGTCAAAGACGCAGGCGCAGTCTGGAGCATGGGTTCAGCGGTCAGCATGGTCAGTGACGCGGGAGGGCGGGGCGATCGGTAGCCGCTTCATGAGCTACCAGGACGGGTGACGGAGGAATTGTCAGATAGCTCGCAGCCTCGCGGGAGATCTCTTTGAAGACGGGCACGCAGGCGGCTCCATAGGCGGCCCGACCGTCCGACCCAGTGGGTTCGTCCGCGCATACGAGCAGGCAGATCTGAGGGTTCTCAGCGGGGAGGAATCCAACAAAGGTGCTGAAATGGGCGGTGATGCCGGCAGCCATGTGGGCCTGGGTCATCTTGTTGGCCGTGCCAGTTTTACCGGCGACGGTATACTCACTGAGTGCGGCATCCTTGCCCGTGCCTTTGGAGCTCACCACTGCGGTCAGGAGTTGCACCAGGTGTTTGGCTGTGTCGGAGCGTACCACCCTGCCGACCTGACGCGGGGCAAGATTGCGAATGATGCTGCCCGAGGAGCTCTCCACGGACTTCACCAGCATGGGCTCCATCAGGATGCCGTCATTGGCCACGGCGGCGTAGGCCATGGTGATCTGGAGCGGCGTCGCGTAGATGCCGTAGCCGTAAGAAAGGATGAGCTGAGTGCCGAGGCCGTCCCAGGCCGGGATTCGCGTGTTGGGCTCTCCTCCGCAGAGGATGCCGGTTCGTCGGGTGAATCCGTAGGCCTCGGCGTACTTGACCAACGAAGTGGCTCGCGGCGGAGCAGCAGAATCCCAAAGGGCATACCCGAGCTTGGCTGCGCCCACGTTGGAGGATGCGGCGAAGGCTTCTTCCAAGGTAACCGTGTGCAGTTTGTGACCGCGCGCATCGGCGATGGGTTTCTTGCGTCCGGCAGGGGGTCGCCATGATCCGCCCTCGCAGTCGATCAGAGAACTTGGGGAGAGGTTTCGACCTGGAAGTGATTCGAGGGCGGCCGAGTAGGTGACCAGCTTGAAAGTGGATCCAGGCTCGACGAGCTCCGACACTGCGTGGTTGCGATGCTGAGGTTTGCGCGGTCCGCTGGCCTGTGTTGTTGAGCCGGGTTGTCGGGCTGGTGAGTAGTCTGGATCCGTGGCGTTGGCCAAGGCCAGAATTTCACCGGTCGAAGGGCGGACCAGTATGGCCGACATCCAGTTGGGCTTCAGCTTGGCCATCCCTTGGCGCAGTGCGTTCTCCGCGACGTATTGGAGATTGGCGTCGATGGTCAGTCGGACATTCGCACCGGGTTGCGGAACCAGGTCCAGTTCTCGGGTACCAGCCAATTCACGGCCTTTGCCTCGTCGGATGATCGCCTGACCAGCAACCCCCTGGAGCTCGTCGTTGAACTGCCGCTCGAGACCGTCGGCGCCATGGATCTCGGGGGGCAATTCTCGGGTGCGGACGCGAATGCGATTGGTGGCAGTCCGGTATTCTACGATCGGGATCATCCCGTTGGTCGTGGTTCCCAGAACGGGCAACGCGAGTTCGCCGTGCGGCATGACGCGTCGTTCCATAATTTCGGCAGTGATTCCGTTTTCGCGAACCTCCCTCAATTGGGGTTGGATCCGCTTCATGGCTAGGTTGATTTCCCGGTTGTCTCGGGCGATCTCCTTGCGAACGCGATAGCGTCTCGGCAAATCCCACCAGGCGATGGGAGGACTATTGGTTCGTCGATGGGCCACCGCGGCCGAAGCCGCCAGCAGTTGGCGTTCCTCTGGGGATCGGAACACCTTTAAATTGGTGTGGACCCGGGTCCAGTCCACAAAGGACAGGTTGGAGGCCACCAGGACACTTTGGTTGGTGTGCAGCACTTGCACCCATTGGGTGGCGACCAGACCGGCGGAGTTGGTGCTGGTATCGGCTTTCCAGCGCAGTTCGGGTCGAATACTGAGACGGTCCTCGAGGGCCGCCGCTGGGATGGACAGCAGCGGTGAGAGCAGGGCGGCCAAGTGTTTGGCTTGGTTGCTGATCACCACTGGGTTGGCGCGGAGGTTGTAGGTGAATTGTGAATAGGTCAGGCGTTCGCCGCGACGATCGAGGAGCTCACCACGGGGTGCCGGAATGTAAGTGGTGCGGGCTGGAGAGGCGCCCAGTGTGTAGCGGGGGGAATCGGGACGAAGGCCCTGAATGTACACCAATCTCCCGGCCAACCCGATGAACACGACACAGAACAGGACGGTCAGTCCGGTCAACGTCTTGTCGGGTGTGGACGGGGTGTTCATGCGGTGAATTCAGCGTGGGATGGCCACGGCCAAAGGGGGGGCAGGTGCGGTAGGATGGGTGTTATTGCGGGTCACTTCCGAATTGGGAGTGCTGCCCGGAGCCTGGTTGGTCACGTGGATGACCTGGCGGTAGGCGATGTTGGTCAATCCCAGTCGGAGCTCCTGAATGCGGCGGATGAGCGCGGGTCGGGTGAGGAGCTTTTCGATTTCTTGATGGTCTCGCCCGATGGAGCGCTCGAGCACTGTGCATTGGGTGCGGATCTGGCTGATCTGGTCTTGAAGCCGCTGATGGGCGCGGCTTTGGAGAATCCACAGGAACCCCAGTGTCCCGATGAGTGCGGAACCCAAGAGAGCCCGCACAATCGTGCCGAGTCGGATTTCGGAACGGTTTTTGGTGCTCATGGTTCCGGAAGTCGTTCCAGCACCCGCAGTCGCGCACTGCGGGCCCGAGGGTTGGTGCTCAGTTCTGATTCCGAGGCCGCGATTCCTTTTCGGGCTAGCTCCCGGCCACGGGGACGCCGCGGGTGCCGGAAATCCGGATGGTCCTCAGGGCCTTCGAAGTCATAGTCCCGGGCCTCGCGCCGCATGAACTCCTTGACTAGGCGGTCTTCTAGAGATTGGAAACTGATGACCGCCAATCGGCCACCGGGGGCCAAGAGTTGGAACGCGCGGTTCAAGCCCGTTTGGACCGCGGTCAACTCGTCATTGGTGGCGATTCTCAATGCCTGGAAGCAGCGGGTGGCCGGGTGGGTGGGAGCTCCCCGCCGCGGACAAATCCGCTCGATGAATTGAGCTAGCTGGCCGGTGGTGGTGAAAGGGCGATTACGGCGCTCAGTCTCGATCGCTCGGGCAATTTTTCGGGAATGGCGCTCATCGCCCAGTTTCCAAAAATGGTCCGCCAATTCGATGGCCGGGAGCGTGTTGACGAGGTCGGCCGCGGTGGGGCCAGATCCGCTCTGATCCATGCGCATGTCCAGAGGTCCATCCTTCTGGAAGGAGAACCCGCGCTCGGGCGTGTCGAGTTGATGGGAACTAACGCCGAGATCGAGCAGGATTCCGTCGAGGGATTGGGGGGCGATCCACTGGTCTGCCTCGGTGAAATTGCACTGATGGGTCTCTAAGCGCTCGCTGTAGGGCTTGAGTCGTTCACGGGCGGCGGAAAGGGCCTCGGTGTCCCGGTCACAACCGTAGAGAAATCCATCCGGTGAGCTGGCCTCCAGAATCGCCGCAGCGTGACCACCGCCACCCAGGGTGCCATCCAGGTAACGTCCGTGTGCCTTGGGTTGGAGTGCGCTCACTACTTCGGTCAGTAGAACGGGTTGGTGGGAAAACGAGGGCACGAGGCATCAAGCATTCAGTCCCGCGCGACCAGGCGACTGGTCTCCGGTGCCCGGTTCCGCAGGCGGTTGACGGCCAGTTCAGGATCGTGGGTTCCGCCGGCTCCGGGCGGTCGGGTCTCGTGCAGGAGTCGAGTTTCTCGGCGGCGGCGCACCAGTTCTACGTCGTCCTCGACGAGGTCGTTGCGCATGGGTGTCACCGCAGGCAGTTGGAGCTCTCCCTGAATGAGGTTTCGGTTCGGTATTCGATGATTCTCAAAGGAGAAAAAGCGGCGAACGAGTGTCTCGGGTAGTGCTTTGACGGAACCGAATGGGACGCCCCCCAAGCTAGAGGTTTGTTGAAGGGAAGAGAGTGGACCGCGTTGGCCCGAAGAAAACCAAGAGCGCGGGTTGAGCAGTGTCAACAGCTTCATGTCTTTTGGGGATTCTGGACCTTTTTGATAAGCCGTTCTGAGAGGCGGGCCGTCTGATAGGCTTCTGGGTTCCACAGCTCGAATCGATCGATGCATCCGACGAAAAGAACGTCATCGGTCAGACCTGCGGCTCCGCGCATTTCTTTGGGCAAACAAATCCGCCCGGCGCTGTCGAGTTCTAGCTCGATGATCCGATCCACATAGTCGTGTCTCTCGGCCAGTCTCAGCGGGTCGGTGAAGTCGCCCTGGCAGATCGGGTTGCTGAAGCGATCGAATTGTTCGACGGGCAGCACCATCACGAATTCTGCCTCCGACGGGTGTCGGATCATCACCGCCATAAGGGACAGGCTGGAGGGATCTTCAGGTCGCCATTTGGCTGGCAATGGAACCCGTCCCTGGGAATCGAGCTTGTGGTCGTAGCGCCAGGTGAAACGGGGTCGCTGGAATGCTGGAATGACTCCAGTCATACCGGCTCCGATTTCTGTAATGTCACCTGCGGCGGTCATTTAAGTGTGTGAGGGATTACCCCTCGTCCAGAAGCACCCGAACGTACTGATTCCTGTGAACGGCTACTTCTTACAGCAAATGCCTCCCTTTTTGCAACTAACTCATTCCATTTTCTTACTATTTCTTATGAACAAGTTATAAACAATTGGAGTTTAGTCTGAAATGCCAATGAATACCGTTAACATTTAAGCCATGTTCGGATCGACATTTTCGGTTGTTTCCCTTTTCCTCCCTGTGTGCGTGTAGCGGATTTTGATTTTGACCTGCCGTCCGATCGCATTGCCCAATCTCCGCTCGCGGAGCGGGATGGGTCTCGCCTGATGGTGTTGGACCGTCATTCCGGGGGGCGAGAGCATCAGAAATTCTCCGATATCGTTAATCTTTTACGAGGAGGCGATGTGTTGGTGATGAACGATTCTCGGGTCATCCCCGCTCGCTTGCTGGGGCGGAAACTTGAGTCACCGGGTCGAGTGGAACTCTTGTTGCTCGAGGAGACCGAGACGGGTTTTTGGTGGTCCATGGTCCGCCCGGGAAAACGAGTTCGACCGGGCATGCGTCTGCAATTCGGGGAACCTGGAACGGATCACCTGGTGTGCGAGGTCATCGACAAGAATTGCGACGGGCACATCCTGGTCCGGTGGGAGCAACCGGAATTCTTCTGGGAACGGCTCTCCAAGATCGGTCAAATTCCATTGCCTCCTTACATTGAGAGGGGCGAACAAGGCGCCAGCGAGCAGGATGCCGTTCGGTATCAGACCGTCTATGGTCGTGCTGCGGGGTCTGTGGCCGCACCGACGGCCGGCCTGCATTTTACGGATGGCATTCTGCATTCTCTGCAAGCCAAGGGGGTTCGTCTGTGCTACGTGACCTTGCACGTCGGGGCCGGAACCTTCCTTCCGGTTAAGGCAGAGTCGCTATCCGAGCACACCATGCACGAAGAACGGTATTTTTTAGGTAGTGAGACTGCTCATTCGCTCAATGATGCTCGAGCATCGGGGAGGCGTGTCATTGCCGTGGGGACCACCAGCATGCGCGTTTTGGAGACCGTGGCCGCCCAGACCGAAGGCCCCATCCAACCGTGCACCGGTCGGACCCGTATTTTTATTCACCCACCCTATCGGTTCCGCATAGTTAATGGGCTCCTGACGAACTTCCATCTGCCCCGAAGCACCTTACTGATGTTGGTCAGTGCCTTTGCCGATCCGGGGGGGCTTGGGGGGCGCGAACGCGTTCAGTCGGCGTACGCGGAGGCTATTCGGGAGCAATATCGGTTCTTTAGTTATGGCGACGCCATGTTCCTCCATTGAATCGCTTCCTGGTTTGCCGGAAGCCGGGCAACGACCGTACGTCGTCATCAACATGGCCATGACGGCCGATGGCAAGGTGGCTACCGCTGGCCGCGAAGTGACCACTTTTGGGAGCCCTCACGATAAAAAGGCCCTCTATGCCCTACGGGCTACTGCCGACGCCCTCCTGTGCGGAGCTCGAACCGTCGAAGAAACCGGAGCTACTTTGGGGACAGGCTCTTCGGAACATAGAGACGCCCGGCGGCGAGCGGGGTTGGCTCCAGAGCCCGTCCGAGTGGTGGTGAGTGGCTCCGGCTCTCTGTCCTCTGAGGCAGAATTATGGAAGCGTCCCGGGGCCCCGATCGTGATTTTCAGCGCTGGAAACGCTTCGAAACCAAATCTGCAACGATTGCGGGATCTCGGAGCTGAGGTTTGGAGTTCGCCCGGAAGTCAGGTCGATTTTCCAGCCGCCTTGGCCTGGTTGGCCGGGCGTCACGGAATTCGTCGCTTGGTTGCGGAGGGCGGGGGACGGGTGAATGCCACTCTTTTGGCCGCGGACTGTGTCGATGAAATCCGACTTACCTGGGTTCCCCGGATCTTTGGGGGACAGGCTGCTCCCACGATCGCAGACGGCCCGTTGGCGGCCTGCCTGGCGGATGCGGTGCGCTTTCGCCTGGTCCGCGTGAGGACGGTGGGGAATGAGCGCTTCCTGCAGTATGTCCGCGCCGACCGCGGCGCTATTTCGCTCCCTGCCGAATCCACTCCTCCACCTGTTTGAGAGACTTCTCGGAAACCCGGTGGGCTTCTGGCTTGGGAATGTCTTCATCCTTTCCGGCGAGGATGGTCAGGAGTGATGACTTGCGGAGGTCGCCAGGCACAACGACCCGGCCGTAGGTCTTGCCCCCGGTGAGCAACCTTTCGAGTGAATCCACCGAGAACCCGCCCTCTGCGGTTGCGCCGGAATGGCATTTGGCACAGGAAGCGATCAAGAGTTTCTGGATATCTGGTTCAAAGCGAACCACCTGGATCACCTCGGCGATGGGTCCATCGGGCCAAACGGCTCCTTGATCGATCCACGCCCGAAGCAGGCCGATTTGTTCAGCGGTGAGGGGGTCGCTCTCACCGGGTTTGCCTCCGGGTGGAGGCATGAGCATTTCATCGATGAACCCCGCGGCCATGACGATGATCGCGCTTTTGGTGCTGTCACTGGCCTGGATAGCAGGGCCATGGTCGGCGGTCACCTTGAAGGCCCCTTCCCGAGTATCCATGCGGTATTTCCCTTTCTGCTTTTCGGGGCCGTGGCACTTGAAACAAGCCGCCTTGAATAGCGGATAAACCTCCGTTTTGAAGTCGACCGGTCGTTTCAGGGCAGGTGGCAGTTTGGCCAACTGGGCCGGAGGGATTGGAACTTGCGCCAAGAGGGGTAGCGCCCAGAGCACCGACCACAGCGATGCCCAACTGGGAAGGGACTTCAACCTCGGGATCATGGACTGAAGCTTAAAGATCGAATGCGACCGAGGGAAGTGCGGGATCTAGGTGCCTTTTCGCAGCGATCAACCGCCGCGGAGCCAGAATGTCAGGGCCGGAATCCAGACCAGCGTCGGTAACAAATTGGCTAGAGAGGCTCGACGCACACCGGCGATAGCTGGGGCGCTGCAAAGAATCAGCAGGCTGCAAGCCGTCATGAGTGCATCGGAAACGCCCTGGGCTGGGAGCCAACGGGCCAAGGCTGCCGCGCCCGCCGTCCAGCAAGCCTGCCAGACGAGGATCACCCCCAGCATCAGGAGGGACAGGCTCCATCGGATTGGGGACAGGCTCCGAACCCACGCATAGAGCGCAACCGCGTCCAAGGCGGCCTTCAAGGCCAGTCCGACCCACCGATGTTCCAGTCCGTCCTGGACTGCGGCGGGGATGAGCAATGGGTTGAGCGCCAGAAGAGCTCCGATGGATAGCGCACCCGGCACATCGGTGGGTTTTCCATTAGGGCTGGGCAGATGACTCGAAAGGGTGCGCCCCCAGGCGTCCAGAACCCGCTGCAGGCCCAAAATTCGGCCGGTGAGGTTGCCCAACACGAGGCCGACCAGCGCAATGCCCAAATATCGGATCGCCCCGGACATTGGGGTTGGCAGGGCATGGAGGATCCCGCTCCCACCGATGAGCGCCGCCAAACCAGCGGCCCCCCAGCGGAATCGCCCCAAGTCGGGAGGTTGATTGTCTTTGCCCAGGGGGCGTCGAGCCCATAGGAGGGCCCCAACCCCAGCAACGGCATTAATCCAAGTGCCCAGCACTGCCAGTGAGGCTCTCTGGAAATGGTTGAATCTGCAACCCGTCTGCAGGGCGGTGGATTTAAGGAATCGACGGATTGTTGAGAAATCCACTTGCCCCAGGTTTACAAATGGTTTTCTTAGCCGGTTCTCGGATGGCACGCAGAGTTAAAGAGTAAGACTTAGTGCTACCCGAGACGCTTTCTAGAATTCATGAACTCGGCTTCCCGTCCTCCAAGTCCCCCGCGATCCCTTGGTTCCAAGGCGCTGGTCCCGGTCCACTTCATCTGCCTGGCTCCCCAGGCCCAGAAAGTAGCCGTCGTGGGAGAATTCAACGCCTGGAACCCGGATTCCAATCCAATGGCTCAAGCTTTTGATGGGTCTTGGCAGGCTTCAGTGAACATCCGCCATGGCCACCACCAGTATGCCTTCTGGGTGGATGGCACCTTGCAGGTGGACCCGCGCGGTCAGGGAATTAGCCGCAACGCCGAGAGACAAAGGGTCTCTCTCTTGGCGGTTAGCTGAAGCCTCTGCATCGGGGAGATGGAACTTTCGGCGCGCGCCGGTTATCCAAACGGCACGCGACATGGCGCAATTCAACTACAAGGCACGGCGGCGTTCGGGTGAAGTCGTCGAAGGAGTCCTCGAAGCGGGGGACCGTGCGGCTGCCGTCGTGCAGGTCGAACGGTTGGGAGTGATCCCGGTTTCTGTGGTCCAAGCAAAGGGTTCGACCAAGCCGGCGAAGTCTTCGTCGTCCACTGGTTCACCCGCAGCTCGGGCGGCGGCCGCCGAGGGCTCCCAGGCAGGATTAAGCAGACTCCTCGCTCGCGGCCCCAAGAAGCCCGGACTCAAGGAGTTGGCCATGTACACGCTCCAGTTGGCCAATTTGCTTCGTGCGGGAATGCCTCTGACGATGGCCTTGCGCAGCATGGAAAGCCTGTCCTCCAAGGGGATTCCCGGTGAGGCCAGTCGCCAGCTCAAGCAGGATGTGACCGAGGGTCGGAGTCTCTCCGATGCCATGGCTCGCCAGAACCACATCTTCCCGGATCTGGTCATCAACATGGTCCGGGCTGGTGAGCAGTCCGGCGCGCTCGAAGAGGTGCTGCGGCGGCAGGCGGCCCATTTTGATCGGTTTGCCGAGGTTCAGTCGAAGTTCAAGTCGGCCATGATCTATCCGGCCGTGGTCTGCGTGGTCGGTGGAGCGCTGGTTATCTTCTTCATGACGGTCATGTTGCCGAAGTTCATGACGCTCTTCGACAACACCAAAATCGAGTTGCCGGCCATGACCAAACTGCTCATCGCCATGAGCAATTTTCTTAGTGGCTACTGGTGGGCACTCCTTTTGGCCGGCGGTGCTGCGGTGGCCGGCTTCCGACGCTACCGGGCTAGCAAGGCGGGTCGCGAGTCATTGGACCGTTTGGTGATGAGGCTTCCAGTCATTGGCAAGGTGGTCCGACTCAACTTGTTTGGGCAGTTCGCGCGCACGCTCTCAACCCTGCTTCAGAATGGTGTGCCGGTGTTGCAGGCGCTGCGCATCACCGAGCAAGTCATGCCCAACGTGGTGATCAAGGAGGCCATTGCCCGCACCCGCGAGGCCGTCACCGACGGCAAGACCTTGGCGCAACCCCTGGCCAAGAGCCGACTGTTTCCGCAGCTGATGATCGACCTGATCAAGATCGGTGAGGAGACCGGCGACGTGCCCGCGGCCTTGTCCAATGTGGCGGATACCTACGAGAACGACCTCAATGTCGGTTTGACGGCGATGACCAACCTCATCCAACCGGTGATCATCGTGGCCATCGCCTTTGTGGTCGGCTTCATGCTCTTGGGCGTGATGTCGGCAATGTTCAAGATCACCGAGAGCATTTCCACTCGCTAAGAGACTGAAGCGATGAGGACGGCCTTCCACATTCGGTTCCAAGGTGCCGCCGCCCGCGCCGCCTTCACCATGATCGAACTGGTGGTGGCGGTGATGCTTGTGTCCGTGATGATGTTTGTGGCGGTTCCCCGCTTCATGGCCAACAAGAAGGGCCCCATGGCCGAGGCTCTCGAGGTGATGGAATCGGCCTGCAATGAAGCGCGGGCCCGGGCCATCATGGGCAATCGGCCGATGCAGGTGGTGCTCTACGGTGCAGAGGGGCGGGTTCTGGTCGAACCAGCACCGGAGGGCGTAATGGGGGCCACCAATGGGGTTTCAATGGCCTCGTTTGATCGGCTTCGGGATTCCGAGTCCATGAGTTCTGGTCCCTTGGCTAAACCTCCGTACCATGGGCAACTCAATGACGATGTCGCCTTCCGGAGTCTTTTGGTGAACGGACAGAACATGATGAGTTCCCCGTTGGCTGCGATCCGGTTTTTCCCCAATGGAACGAGCGATGCGATGACCGCCGAACTCAGTTGGCTGAAAGGAGGGCTCGAAGTGAAGCGACTTATTTTAGAAGTCATCACGGCACGGCTTTCGATCGAGGACCTTCGATGAGGTGCCGCCCAGTCATGATAGGCCGCCAAGGTCAGGCCGGTGCGGCGTTCACCTTGATCGAGGTGGCTGTTGCCTCAGCCATCATGGCGCTGGCGCTCTTCGGGTTCATCTCGGTTTGTTCCACGGCGCTCAAATCGGCCAAATCCCTCAATCGGGTCGAGGTGGACGCCAGCAGCCTTGCGGCCGAGTTGTCGATTTCCAATCGCCTGGAGGAAATGTCCGACCATGGCGACTTCGGCAAGCTCTACCCGGGCTACCAATGGAGCCGCTCGGTTTATGAGGTGGGCACCAATGGTTTGTTCCGTGCCGACTTTGTCATCGTGGGTGGCCCTAAGGGTTCGGAGCGCCGCATGAGCGCTCTCTATTTTCCTAAACAATATGTTCAGGGGGCGAACCGATGAGAGGGCTGAGGTTTTCTAACGGCCGGTCTTTGCGGCGGGGAGGCTTCACAGTGATGGAGGTCATGGTGGCCATCTTCCTCTTCGCACTGATCCTCATGATGATTTACTCGACCTGGAGACTGATCTTCCAGAGTTCGCAGGCGGCCATCCGTTCCACCACAGATGCCCAGCGGGCTCGGATGGCCATGCGTACCGTAGAAGACGCCCTCGCGTCGGCCACAATGTTTGCATCCAATCCGCGGCTTTACTTCTTTCAAGCCGACACGGCGGGTCAATTTGCCGCGGTGAGCTTCGCGGCCGACCTTTCGGATTCGTTCCCCAACAGCGGAATGTTCGGAGGCGAACGCATCCGCCGTGTCAGTTTCTACGTTCCTCCGGGCGGCAACGACTTGGTGCTCGAACAGAACTCCTTGCTGGCAGATTTCGAAAGCGGAGGCGAGCCGGCGAGCATTGTCTTGGCGCGTGAGGTGCAGCTCTTCCAGTTGGAGTTCTGGGATGGTCAGCAGCGGGACTTTGTCGAGGAGTGGCTTTCGACCAACCAGTTGCCCGTGATCGTTCGTGTGACACTGGGTTTTGGTGTGTCGAAGGGTTCTCGTGAGCCAGCGCAAATCGTCAGCCGAGTGGTTCGCTTGCCGACCGTTGCGGTGCCTCGCGAGGCTCAGGGCGTGATCGGAGGCGCCCCATGATGAATGACTTTGTCCAGACGCGGGGCAGCCCCAAAAATCACCAGCGGGGTGTGGCGCTGTTGATGGTCATGCTGCTGATCTTCGCTATGGCGGTCATCGTCACGGCCTTTGCCTACACGATGAAGGTGGAGGGTCGCCTGGCTACTCGCACCCAGAGCGAGAGCGAGATGGAATGGATGGGGCGCTCAGGCATTGAGATGGCCAAATGGGTTCTGTCGTTGTCTCGGCAGATTCCTGGTGAACAGACTTACGACGGACTCAACCAGTTTTGGGCCGGCGGTGTAGGTCCGACGAACATCGCAGACAATCCTTTCGAGGGTGTCTCCTTGACGGATGTATCTCTTGGGGATGGCACCATTTCCATCGAGATCGTGGACGCAGAGCGCTACATCAACATCAATTCCATCGCTACCCGCAATCCCCAGTTGTTGGAGTTGATCTTGCAGTTGTGCGGTGCCGGAGGCTCGGATTCGGCCGATGTTTCTTCAGCGATCCGGGACTGGATCGACCCCAATGACGATTCGGCCATGGGTGGCGGCGCAGAGAGCGATTTCTACCGGATGCTCAATCCTCCTTATGTCGCTAAAAATGGTCCAATCGACGACATGTCGGAACTGCTCAAGATCCGTGGGATTACTCCGCAGTTGTACTGGGGCCCCCGCAGTGGCGGCGGCGGTAGTGGCGGCAATGGCAGCAATGGCGGTAGGCACTCGGTTGATTCAATGGGGCGGCGCGTCCAGTCCACCTTTTTAGGACAGAGCATCGCGGGGTCGGTGGGCTTGGCAGACGTGTTCTCGGCGGTGTCCAGCGGTCAGGTGAACATCAACACGGCTCCATATCCTGTTTTGGTCATGGCCTGCGGTGGTGACGAGAACATTGCTCGCAACATCCAAGAACAGCGTGCGGGCATGGACGGGGTGGATGGCACCTACGACGACACACCAGCCCGCGGGCCCCAAGACATCGCCCGCTTGCAGGGGGTTCCGGTGATGCCCAACCAAGGCACGCCGCTGGCGGTTTTCTCGACCGTCAGCAGCACCTTCGAAATTCGCGTTACTGCCCGATTGGGGGCTTTGTCCCGTCGGTACATTGCAGTCTTGCGACGCACGAGTCTGCGCGATATGCCCGTGCTCACCTTTCGCCGGGAGTAACCCTCGCGCGGAGCGTTGTCCGCGAAAGAGTGGGTCCTCAGATCCGATCCAAAATCGCGGGGCGCGTTCTCTGTGAGCTGTGAGGCCGGCTCACGAGAGAGCTCACAAGATGAATCACGGAACGGGGGTGGCGACTGGGATTTTGAAGAAGCATTGCCAACCGCCGTAGTCGGAGCCGAGCGAGACTCGCTTGTTGGACTGCCATTCAACGTGGCCATCTTCGAAGCCAAAGTTGCCGCCTTCGGGTGCACCTCGGGTAATTCGGTGAACGGCCGTGGCCACTTTCTTGCCATTGTAATCGGTGAACCAGTTCAGCTTGGGGTCGAGCATGTTGGTCGTCTTGGAACCCAAGGCCTGCATGCGGTCGATGATGATGGGGGCTGCTTCGTACATGCCACCGAGTTTCTTTTTGAAAAACCACTCAGAAGTACCCTGGGCTCCTCCGGTGACATCGGCGTCTCCGGTTCGCCGACCTGGCAAGTAGAAGTAACCGGTCAATTGGGGCTCATTGTCGGTGCTGATCATCCCGCGTTCTGCGGCGCGGTGCCAGTCATCGGTCGGGCAGAACAGGACGTCGTTGGCCGCACGGGTGTTGTTGGCCGAGGTGCGGCGATTCTTAATGAGGTAGCCGTTCCAGAAGTTGCTCATGGTGGGCATCATCCAGCTGAATCCGGCGCCACCGCTGTTGTCTGGGAAGGAGTTCTGGTTGTCGGAGGCGTACAAATTGACCGCGATACCCCACTGCTTGCAGTTGCTCGCGCAGAGGGTTTTCACTGCCTTGGATTTGGCCCGAGACAAGGCGGGCAAAAGCATGCCGGCGAGGATTGCGATGATGGCGATGACCACCAGCAACTCGATCAGGGTGAAGGCACGGGTGCAGCGGAAGCGTTGGCTGTTCATGGCTTGGGGTGACGGACTTTGGGGATACTCTCTGTTTCTAACGTTCCGTACGGTGAGAGCTAGTGAAATTTTCGGAACGGTGAAAATGGATCTTCGCTGGAAGGGCTTGCGGTCGGAGGGAACGCGAGAGATTCCCGAGCTCCTTTCGTCCCATCACCGCCGCCTGAGCAGCAAGAATCGGGTGGGAGGCATTGGGGAAAACGAGGGGTTTAAAAAAAGCCGCCCCGGCCATGAATCGGCCGGGGCGGCGGTTGGGGCTTCGATCAATTCCGCGACTTGGCCAACTCGTCGTTGTTCATGGCGTTGAAGATTTTCCACTCCTCATTGTGATAGGTGGGGTCCGGGCGGAAGCTGAGCTTGGCGAAGAATTTCTTCTCCAATTCGATGAGCAACTTCTCGTCGCGGGTCCGCAAGCGATCGAGGACGCGCGGGTTGCAGACGATCTTGACTTGGAAGTCGCCGTCGTCACGCGGGCGACCCTTGAGGATTTGGGTCAGCTTGCGCTGAATTTCGACACTCATGGTCTCTGCGCTCTTGATGACGCCACGGCCCGTGCAGTGCTCGCAGTCGTCGTAGAGCGATGAACGCACGCTTTCAGTCTGGCGCTGGCGGGTCATTTCCATGAGCCCGAGCTGCGAGAGCGGCAGGACGTGGGTCTTAGCCTTGTCCCGCTTGAGGTTGTCCTTCATCCGCTGGTAGATGGACTGCTGGTCGCGGCGCGACTTCATGTCGATGAAGTCGAGTACGATAATGCCGCCCATGTTTCGCAGGCGGAGCTGGCGGGCGATTTCGTCCGCGGCATCTTGGTTCACCTTGAGGATCGTCGCGTCGTGGTCCTTGGTGCCGGCCTGCTTGTGCTTGCCGGTGTTCACGTCGATGGCCACGAGGGCTTCGGTTTCGTCGATGATGAGGTAGCCGCCGCTCTTGAGGTTCACCTGGCGGCTGAAGGCGGCCTCCAGTTGGCGGGTGATGTTGTAGCGGTCAAACAGCGGCTCCGCCTCGTTGTAGAAGTGTACCTTGCGCACGGATCGGGGACTGATGCGTTTGATGCTGTCGCGAATCGATTCGAACTTCTTGAGGTCGTCGATGACGATCTTGTCGACGTCTTCGGTGAGGAAGTCGCGGACGGTGCGCTCGATGAGGTCGGGCTCTTGATAAACGCAGGAGGCCATCGGCTGGCTCTTGATCCGTTCTTGGATGAGCTTCCATTCCTCCAGCAGCAGGGCGAGATCACGGACGAAGTACGCTTTGCGCTTTTCTTCACCGGCGGTGCGGATGATCACTCCCATGCCCTCGGGAATGGTCAGTTCGCGGACGATTTTCTTGAGGCGATGGCGCTCCTCGACGTTCTCGATTTTGCGGCTGATGCCAGACTGGTCGGAATTGGGCAACAGGACGAGATAGCGACCGGGCAAGGAAAGGTTGGTGGTGACGCGCGGTCCCTTGGTGCCGATCGAGCCCTTGGTCACTTGGATAATGATCTCGCTTCCCGGCGGGAAGAGTCGGGGAACATCCCTCTGGGTGATCTTGGGTTTTTCCTTCCGGCGAGATTTACCCGTGTCATCGCGCTCCACGATTTCGACGCTGGAATCGAACGTGTTGGGGATGATGTCCCAGTAATGGAGAAAGGCGTTTTTCTCGAAGCCGATATCCACGAAGGCGGCCTTCAGTCCATCTTCGAGGTTCTTTACCTTGCCCTTGTAGATGGAGCCAACCAGCCGGTCATCGCCGGTTCGTTCAACCGTGAGGTCCTCCAGTTTGCTCTCCTCTAGCACCGCGACGCGGGTTTCCAGTGGTTCGGCGTTAATGACCACTTCCTTGATGATCTTTTCCTCGGGTCGGATGAGTTGTTTGACCTTTTTGACCACCTCTTTGACCGCGGCCCGCGCTTTCTCGATAAGCCCCTTAGGCTCGCGAGGTGGTTTGGGTGCCTGTTCTGCTGGTTCCTCGTGGGCCTCTTTCGGGCGAGTGAGATCGGGGGAGCGGTAGGTCTGGTCTCGGCCGTTCTTGGTCAGATTGACCTCCGGGGCGTCGATGGTGTCCTCGGGGAGTCCGGCTGCACGGTTTTCGGCGCGCCGGATTTCGGACTCGTGGCGTCGGATGTCGAACACCCGTTCTTCAACGGCTTTCTCGCCGATGGCTTCCATGCGGGCGTTGGCAGCAGATCGATTGAGGTTCGGCGAGCCGATTCCCCGGGTGGGCTTGAAACGCATTGGCACCTTGCCGCGTTTGAATGTCTGTTGACTCATGTCTGTAGGATTCGAGTTTTAGTACCGCTTTCGGTACAAATGGATGTTTTGAAGAACACCGACCGCGATCAGTGAGCAGAGCACTGAGGTTCCGCCTGCACTGAGCAGGGGCAGTGGAATGCCCGTGACCGGCATCAGTTTGATGTTCATGCCGATGTTCACGAAGATGTGTACGAAGAAGAGGGTGACGACGCCGATGGCCAGAAGGCGCCCAAGTCGGTCGCGTGATTCTCCAGCGGTCTTGATGCCGATGAACAGGACGATGCCATAAAGGGTAACGACCGCGACGCTTCCGATGAAGCCGCGCTCCTCGGCGATGACCGAGAAGATGAAGTCATTGTGGGCGCCGAGTCGGGGCAGGTAACCCAGACGGTGCTGAGTGCCTTCCTTCCATCCTTTGCCGGTGAAGCCGCCTGAGCCGACCGAGATGAGCGCCTGCTCCACATTCCAGGACATCTGCCGCTTGCGCTGCGCAGCCCTTTGACGTTGTTCTGGGGTGGCGGAGTCCGGGGCAAAATCGGCGTTGAAATAAACCAGCAGCCGTTCGCGCTGGTAGTTCTGAAGGCGGATGAGTCGCCAGTTCTCGGGTGCAATAAATATGTCGATGGCGATCAGGCTGACGATGAGGAAGGCGCCACCCAAAAGCTTGATCACAAAGCGCTGCGGAACCCCAGCCACCAGCATCATGACCAGGGTGATGGGCAGAAAGACGAGCGATGAACCTAAATCGGGCTGTTTGAGGATCAGGCCCAGTGGCAGGAGCGTGAGCATGAGGGCCTTGAGGAAGACGCTTGGCGAGCGTAGCTCCGAAGGGGGGCGCGCCAAGAAGTTAGCCATAGCGAACAGGAAGGTCAGTTTGGCCAATTCGCTGGGCTGGAATTGGATTGGGCCCAGATCTAGCCACCGCCGCGCACCGTTGCGGGAGGTTCCTAGGACATGGACTGCCAATAGCAGGGCGATGGACACCCAGTAGCCGACCATGGCCCACCGTGCCATTCGGATATAGTCCACCCAACTGAGTCCGAGAACCACGAAGAGACCAATACCAAAGGCTATCACCTGGCGGGTGGCAGTCCATTGGTACCATGGGACACCTCGCGTTATCTCGGTGCCGCCGGTGGTGCTGAAGATGAACATCGCGCTGATGATCATCAGACCCAACACCGAGAGCCAAAGGGGCCACAGGATGTCTGCCTCGGCACGGCGATTTTGGAGGGAGAGCGGGGTCATGGTTTAGGGCGCCGGGTTGAGGGCGATAGGCCGGCCGGACCCCGCATCCCGCGCGCGCAGGTGTTCGTAAATCTTCCGGGCTACCGGGCCGCAGGTGCGACCTCCGGAGGCGCCGCTTTCCACCATCACGACCACAGCATAGCGCGGGGATTCGAAGGGGGCGAAGCTGGCAAACCAGGTTACTTTGTCCTTCACCCCGTTGCCCTTGATCTCGGCGGTTCCTGTCTTGCCGCAGACTGTGTAATCGGCAACGCGGGCGCTGGTGCCTGTGCCTTCGGGATCCAGGACGTCGTCGCGCATGGCGGCTCGGATGCGGGCGAGGTATTCGGGGCGGGTCTCCAAGCGGCTGCGCACCTGACCAGGGCGAATGGAGCTAGGCGCCTCTTCGCTGAGCGGATCCCCCGATTCGAGGCGGTCGACCAGGCGGGGATAATAGACCGTGCCACCATTGGCCACCGCGGCGACCATCACGGCCAGTTGCAATGGGGTGACCGTGACCTCTTGGCCGATGCTGAAGTTGGCGAGTCGTCCTTGGGGCCAGCGTTCGGCTCGCGCCTCGGCGGGTTCGGGCATCCAGCCGGACCGCTCTTCGGTGGGGCGCAGTTGGATGCGTGTCTGTTCTCCGAAGTGGAACCGGTGGGCGGTGGATAGCAGCCGGTCGTAGCCGGCATCGAGTCCTAGTTGGATGAAGTAGGCGTTGGAGGATCGAATGAAAGCGCGACGAAAGTCGTAGGGACCCGGCGGTGCGGTGTCCTCGATTTTGATGTTCCCGCGGTTATAGAGGCCCTTGCCCGGTTTGGAGGGGTTCGCTTCAACAATCTGCACTCGATCGGGGTCTAACCCGCTCTCTAAGGCGGCCAAGGCAGTCACGATCTTGAAAGTGGAACCTGGGGAATAAGCGCCGTCGGTGGCGCGGTTCATTAGGGGCGTCCGCTTCGGGACATCGTAGTAGTTGGTCCACCGGGCCCGGCTGATGCCATCGATCCACTCGCCCGGATCGAAGTTTGGGGCGCTGGCCACGGCCAAGACATCCCCATTGCGGACATCCAGCACAACCACTGCACCCTGTTCCTCGCCGCTCACTGCAGACAGCGCTGACTCGGTCGCTTTCTGGACCTCGATGTCGAGGGTGGTGATCAGGTTCTGTCCGGGCACTGGCGCCGTGGTCATGGTCTCTCCCACCCGATACCCATCGCTGTTGACGAGGATGCTCTTGGAGCCCGAAGTGCCTCGGAGGGCGGTGTCGAAGGCTGCTTCCAGACCGGCGGCCCCTCGATAATCCCGCAGGCGGTAATCGAAGGATTCGCCTTCCTCGCCTTCGAAATCATCCGCGCGAACCAGATACCCCAGTGTGTGTGCGGCCAATGGTCCCTGCGGATAATGGCGGACGGCCTGCAGCTCGATGCTAATTCCCCGGATAGACCAGGATTGCTCGGTTAGAAGCGAGACCTGCTGCGGAGTCAGTTTCTTGAGCACAGCCAGCGGCAGGGCACGACTGTTGGCCCAGTGACGGTGCAGTTCCGATTCGGTCAGTGTCAGTGGTAGGCCGACCTTGTTGGCAACCCGGGAGACCACATTGCTTAGGACATTGTAGCGGGCCTGCCTCCAGAGAAGGGTGTTCTCCTCGGGGCGGATCAGGACCCGGGGCGGATCATGGCGGAGCTTCGACATCATCCGATCCCAGAGTCCGGGGGATGAGGTATTGGTGCCTCCGCGTGCTGCCACGACCTCGCGGCGCAGTAGGCCGTATTCTCGCGTGAAGTCCCGGCTCAGGGTCTCGAGATACACGTCCAAGCGGTAACGGGGAACGTTCCCCACGCATTCACGCCCTTGCCGGTCGAGGATGCGGCCTCGGAGGGCGGGAACCCGCACAGACTGGAAACTCTGGGTTTGCAGGGACTGCTCAAAGCGATGGTGGCCGAAGATTTGCACCCGCAGGAGCCCGATGAGCAACAGCAGGAGGCCTGCGCCCACTACGCCGGCCATCCATCTCAATGGCCGCTCTCCTTTGTTGAACTGGTCGAAGATCAGCATAGTTCAACGGGGGCGAAATTGGCGGCCCCGGACGGTTTCTCGATCAGCCCGGAAGCTGGAGGTTGTCAGTGGGCGATAGTCGAAGCTCCGGTGGAGTAAATCGAATATCCGGAAGAGGACTGGGCAGGCGATGCCATTGAGTAATCCTAGCAGCAGGAGTTGGATAAAAGTGAATCGACCGGTCACGGGTTGGGATCCGGTCAGGGAAAGCACCCCTAAGGTTAGGAGAGGCACACCAACCCCGGCTCCCAGTCCGATCCAGAACTGAGCAAAACTCTGGTCCCGGAGGATAAGGTGACGTTGCAATTGCAGGGTAAACCCCAACAGAAACAATGGCATGACACTAATTCCCAGTGGTGAGGCGGACAGGGAGTCAGCCCAGAGACCGCTCAGGACGGCCAGGGAAACGGTAATCCCAAAGCCATGGGTCAAGGCCGCATAGCAAATGAGCGCCGGACTGAGCGCCATCGGGACGTTTAGCCAGAGTCGAAGCCCTGAAAATTGGGTCTGGGCGAACACCGACAGCCACGTCACAAGGAAGAGTAGGATTAGAGTGAAGCGGTTCATGGCTGCAGCACCCACACTTCTTCGAGTCGGTTGAGATTGGCAGCCAGACGGACTCGGGCGGTGGTGAATACGTTGCCGTCCTCGTTCCGGGTGTCGACAATGGTCCCCACCGGGAGACCCGCCGGAAAGACCCCACCCAAGCCGCTGGTGAGCACGACCTGACCGGCCATAATTCCCGGGCAGTTCTGCAGCAAGGTCATTTCCACCAACCCGCCATCGCCTGAGAGGGTTTGACCCGGTTTGATGATCCCCAAATCGCGGGTCTCCTTGACCACTACCGCCACCCCGCATTCGGCATCACCGACTAGGGCCACCTGGGAATGACTCAGGCCTGCTTGGCTAATTCGGCCGACGAGGCCCGCGCCGCTCATGACAACTTGGTCGGGTTTCAGGTTATCCCGGGATCCCAGATTAACTTGGATCGAGCGCCACCAGGTTGTTGGGTCCCGTCCCACCACTCGCGCCAGCTTGAGGTGCCAGGGGCCGCGTGGAGCCGCTCCGATGGCGATCCGCAGTCGCTGATTCTCTGCCAGGGCATCAGCCCCCTGCAGAGCCGAGACCCGGAGCTCGGCGTTCTCACGTTCCAGTCGCAAGACGTTATCAATCAACGTGGAGCGGGGGAGGACCTGATAACCGGCCCGATCGAGCACGTCATTTGCGGCGGCCCGGATGCCGAAGAGAGGCAGAAACGATGCGCCGATGGCCGACTTGACCTGCGTCTGGAGAGAGGCTGGCAAGTTCAGTAGGCTCAGCGTGAGGAGTCCTACGCCGGCTAATGCAAGGTAATGGTTCCGATTCAGCACGTTCGATCCGGTGACGGACGAACGAACCCCGGGGAGATCAGGTAGTCGTGGAGGAAGCGACTCTTCGGAGGAAGGAGAGTTCTTGCAGCACACGTCCGGTGCCCGTAGCCACAGCGCTCAACGGATCGTCGGCGATGTGGACCGGAAGGCCGGTTTCTTGAGAGACCAAGCGGTCGATGTTGCGCAACAGCGCTCCACCGCCGGCCATCATGATACCCTTGTCCACCAAGTCGGCGGACAATTCTGGGGGGCATCGTTCCAACGTGATGCGGACAGACTCCAAAATACTCGAGAGCGGTTCTTGCAGGGCGGCCCTGATTTCTTCGGACCGGATGAGGACCGTCTTGGGGAGGCCCGCACTGAGGTCGCGGCCCTTCACCTCCATGGTCAATTCCTGGTCCAGCGGAAACGCCGACCCGACACGGATCTTGATCTCCTCGGCGGTACGTTCGCCGATCATTAAATTGTGAGCGCGCTTCATGTGCGCGACGATCGTTTCGTCAAATTCATCGCCGCCCACGCGGACGCTGCGGCTGAAGACGATGCCTGCCAGCGAGATGATCGCGATCTCGCAGGTGCCACCGCCGATGTCGACAATCATGTTGCCTGAGGGTTCGTGCACCGGCAGGCCTACTCCGATGGCCGAAGCCATGGGTTGCTCGATGAGGTACACTTCGCGGGCCCCGGCGTGGGTGGCAGAGTCCTTCACGGCCCGTTTTTCGACCTCGGTGATGCCCGAGGGTACGGCTACGACCACTCGCGGCATGATGAGCTTGCGGTGGTGGACCTTTTGGATGAAGTGCCGAAGCATCGCCTCGGTGATCTCAAAGTCGGCGATGACGCCGTCTTTCATGGGCCGGATGGCGACGATGTTGCCGGGGGTTCGACCGAGCATGCGCTTGGCCTCTTCTCCGACTGCTAGAACATTGGTTGTTCCGGCTTGGATGGCCACCACTGAGGGTTCGCGCAAAACGATTCCCTGATCCCTCACATAGACGAGGGAGTTGGCGGTTCCGAGGTCGATTCCGATATCGTTCGAGAAGAGACCTTTGATCTGCGCAAACATTGAGAAGCCTTTTGGACGGATCCGGAGGATGGGTGGAAGATCACTGCCCGGTCAAGGTAAATGGGAAGTCGACCTCAGCGGGATCTGGTTTTGATCGGCCGGAAGGGTTTGGCTGATTCAGAACTCGGGTTTAATCAACGGCCGGTCCGAAGGTGATTGATAGGAATTGGCTGCGTAATCCGCTGTTTCGAATGCAGCGGTTTCGAATGCAGCGGTTTCGCAAGAAACGACCGGATTGGGTGAAAAGCCGTCGATTTCTAGCCGGGTCACCCTTTGAACTATTCCGAGCATTTTTCAGCTGGCTTCAAATCAAAAATCTCGGATCAGCGACCCTCGGTCATTGCCGAAGGAAGGCCTGACTCCCAAGACTTGGGGGTGTTCCAAGGACGGCCAATGAGCTCATCTTCCGTTCTGCAGCCAGAGAGGAGCATGATCACCATTCCAGCCAATACGACCCCTTTCCATTGCTGACTGAGTGACTTCATAGTCGGATCAGTACAGCACCTGATCACCGGCGGCAACAGCCACATCCCCCTGTTTCCAAGTCGGAAGGACGTTGGCGACGCAGCGATTGGCTTCCACGGTAACGATCTTAACCTTACCTACCAACTTGTCACCCCGGCGAACCATCAGCAGACCACCTTCCAAGGCGCCATGCTGAGAGCCGACATTGAGAACCACGAACTCCCACTTTGGATCCACTGCTAGAACAGCTCCTTTGAGGCCGGGCATGGAAACAACGCGGTTTTCGTCCTCGTACTTGGAAAGCTTGTTCTTCAGTGCGGCAAGGTTGCGCTGCAAAATGAATTTTTCGTCGACCAGCACACTGGACAACTCCTTTGAGGCCTTCAATTCGACCTTCATGGCTAGAATTTGATCAGGATTGAGGCCGGTACCGCTCCACCGGGCCAACTGCTCTTGGGCGCTGTTCTTGTCGGCCAAGGTCTTGTTGTAATCAGCGAAGTATTTGTCAGCGCGGGCTTGTTGAGTGACTGCGGTCGAGGTGGCTGCCTCTAATTCTTTCTGAGTGGCGGCGAGTTCCGAGCTTTTCTTGTCGGCCGTTGCCGTGGCTACCTTGGCCTTTTTTTCAGCCTCGGCCTTGGCAGATTCTGAAGCCGCGAGGTTGGTCTGGAGATCGGTGCGCTCCTGAACCAAGCCTTCGATCTTGGGTTTGGTGACGGTGAAGCTCAGCGCCAAGCTTCCGATGGCGGCCAGTACGGCAAGGATAAGGGCTACTCGGTACATGAAAAAGAGTCGTTGGACGGACACTAGGTTGGTGCTTGTAAAACTGTCAACGGCCGTGGCGCTCAACCCGACGATTTTGTCGTTTTGCCTGTGACCGGGTTTATAGAAAGTTTTTTTGCTCGTTCTTAAACAAAATCGCTTGCGCCAATTGCAAAGCGGGTTTTCCGTGGGTTTGAATTCCCGCTGTCAAATAAATGTGACCGGGATGTTTCAGACCAACCAACCTATGTCGTACCACAACTATCGCCAGTTTCGGGGCACAGTTCTCCGGAGTGCCATCACGGTCGGGCTCGGATCCCAATTGATTACTGTGCCCGCTCTGTGGGCCCAGGACGCTGATCCTGCGGCCAAAACCCTCGAGTCTACGGTCATCACCGGATCCCTCCTTTCGGGAGCCGAGGCGGAAGGATCTTTATCGGTCACTGCCATCGACATGGCCTCACCGGTCAATGGTGGGTTCGCCAATCTGAGCGATGTATTTCGTCTCAAGTTACCTCAAATGGGTGGTACCGGAAACCTCAACGAAGGATACGGCAATGGCGGTTCAGGACAGTCCTTCGTGGGTCTTCGTGGACTTCCAGGCAATGCGACACTGCTTCTGGTGGACGGTCGTCGTACCTCGACTTCCGACCTGAATATGATTCCCCAGGCGGCCATCGAGAGCATCGAGGTGCTTAATGTCGGCGCCGGCGCCATCTACGGTACGGATGCCGTCGCGGGCGTGGTGAATATTAAGCTCAAGAAGAACTTCCAGGGCACCCAGTTCAGCGCGTTCTACGGCAACACGATGGACAAGGATATTTCCCAGCGCCGTTTCCAGGTCAATTTCGGCACTTCCAACGAGAAGACTCGGGCGTTTTTCTCTGCCGAATACAATTCTGCCAACGACCTGCTGAGCATTGATCGTGACCGCAGTTTCCCCTCTGGCAGCAACGTTTCGGGCACCTCTAATCCAGGCCTTTTCTTCAATAAGCGCAGCTTCGGCACTCATTCGGTGACCAGCGCTTCTGGAGACGTTCTAAACGTGGCCAATGGCATCGCCTTGCGTTGGACCCCGGCCTTCTCGAATACCCGAGGCCTGACCAATGCCTCGCAGGTTCCGAGCTTCACCGGTCCGGTGCCGGCTTCAGTGAGCGTGGGTGGACTCCAATTCCCCATCGTGGTGGCTGGTAACAAGTTCGACCCCAGCGCGTATGTGGATACTTCCAAGGCGACGGCGGCTTCACAAGTCACCGCGGCCCGCACCGCAGCCGAGGCCGCCTTGCGCGGCGTTCTGCCGGCGGGTTCCCAGTTGCGCTATGGCGGCAACGAGAGCCTCGTCCCGGGAACCGGTGCCGGCTTCCCCTACGGCTACTACACCACGGCTTATCGTCCGCACGATCGCTACGGCTTCGACACCTCCGTGGCACATCAGCTCTTCGGTGAGCACCTCGAGGTTTTCGCGGACGCCTACTACATGAGCAACAAGTCGTCGTACACCTTGGCCCCAGGTCCTCTGGGTGGGTATACGATGTCTTCGGGCAACCACTGGTGGCAGCAGGTTTTCCCCGGAAGCCCCGCTGGCGATAAATTCAACATCACCTACCGCCCGGTCGAAAATGGTCCCCGCATTTACAACGACCTGTACCAGAGCATCCACACGGTGGCGGGCCTCCGCGGTCGCATCGGTGAATCGACCTGGAACTGGGAAACGGCCTTCCTGTACGACCGCACCCAGAACGACACCGTCATCACCGGCGGCGTGCTGACCAGCAAGTATCAGGCGGCACTGGACTCCGGTAACGTATCTTCCGCGTTCAATCCGTTCGGTTACACCCCGATCAATGGCACCTCCGCGGTGAACTCGGCGGGCGTCCTGAACGGCTTCAAGGGTTCGGCCACCTCGCAGAGCGCTTATGTTACCCAGCAGTTCGACGGTTTGGTACGCGGCGAAGTGTTCGACTTGCCTGGTGGGGCTATCCAAGCCTCCCTCGGCGCCCAGACCCGTCGTGATTCCTTGGACATCGCGCCCGACTTCGCCCTCCAGAATGGCTCGGTGGCTCCGTTCAACACGGCCGTCCCGTGGGCTGCTGGCCGCCAGACCGACGCCGTGTATAGCGAGGTTCAGGTACCTATCTTTGGTAACGATCTAAAGTTCACCGGCATGGAATCCTTCACCGTGGGCACTGCGGTCCGTTATGAGCAGTTCTCCGATGCGGGTGATACCGGTGCTAAGCCGCGCGTGAACTTCCGATGGCAGCCGATCGAGAAGCAGGTGGTGATCCGCGGATCCTACGGTCAGGGTTTTATCGCCCCGTCCCTGAGTTCGATTTATCAGCCGGCGGGTGGTCAGGATTATCCTGAGGTTTACAATCCGATCACCCAGATCCGAACCCAGCCCCAGAATGGCGTTCTCGCCGTCAACAACCCTAACTTGAAACCCGAACAGGCCGAGAACTGGCTGATCGGTGCTAAGTTCTCCCCGAACTTCCTCAAGGGTTTCACCGTGGGTCTCGACTACTACAAGATCACCCAGACGGGCGTTCCGTTCAGCAGCGAACAGTACATTGTCAACCAATGGGCCATGAATGGTGGCGCCGGCAATGCCAAGAACCCCTACGGGGCTTCTGCGACTTCGAGCGCGGCCAATCCGCTGGGCGCTCAGGTGGCTGTGGATCCGACGACCGGCGATATCGACCAGATCCGGAACGTGGGTCCGATCAATACGGGGACCCGTTCGACCGACGGTCTCGACTTGTCGATGACCCAGGAAATCGAAACTTCGATGGGTAAGTTCTTCCTGGCAGGCAATGCCACCAAGATGCTGTCCATGAATATGGAGAACTTCCCGGGTTCGGCTCCGATCGATTACCTTGGAAGCTTCTGGGCCTCCGGTGCAGCCATGGCTGATGTTGGGTTTCCCGAATACCGCGCCACGGCGTCGGTGGCCTGGGAGTACGAGCGTTATTATGCTGCTGTCGCCTGGAACTTCACCTCTGCCTATCGTGAAGATCAGAGCGGACAGAACTACGAGACGATCGATGGGAACGCGCCCGACACCCGTTCGGGTCGAGACTACAACACGATCGACCTCCGCACGCGGTACACCATCCCGAAGGTCGAGGCCAACCTCAGCTTCGGTATCAACAACGTGTTCGACGAGCGCCCGCCGGCCGTTTTCTCGGCCTTCGAGAGCAACGTCGCTCGTCAGTTCGCCGACTTGCGCGGCCGTTTTTACTACATCGAGTTGAGCAAGAAATTCTGAACCACTGAGCCACCGCTTGTGTGGTCAACAGTTAGACAGGGCCGGCCTCATCCCAGAGGCCGGCCTTTTTGCATCTACACGCTCCTCCCAAGGGACACGCTCCTCCCAAGGGACAGGCTCCCTTGCAAGCTTGAACCCGTAGCGGAGGATCGGGACATTGGGGCAATGCAATGGAGCGCTCGCGATCTGGCCCGTCACATCGATCATACCCTTCTCAAGTCAGAGGCGCGGGCGGCGGACGTTGCCAAACTTTGCGCCGAGGCGCTGGAACACGAGTTCTGGAGTGTCTGTGTTCACGGCAGTCGGGTGGCTCAGGCCGCTGCCTTGTTGGAAGGTTCGGAAGTGAAGGTGGCGGCGGTGATCGGATTCCCCTTCGGTGCCATGGACGGTGATGCCAAACGGTATGAAACCGAGGTGGCTATCGATCTCGGGGCTCAGGAAATCGACCTGGTCTTAAATATTGGCCGGCTCAAGGACGGGGATGACCGCGCCGTGTTTCGGGAGATTCGGGATGTGGTGGAGGCTGCTCAGGGGGTATGGGTGAAGGTTATTCTGGAGACATGCCTGCTCTCGGAAGAAGAAAAGATCCGTGCCTGCTCGCTCAGCGTCGAGGCAGGAGCTCGCTTCGTGAAGACCTCCACCGGATTTGGTTCCGGCGGGGCTACCGTCGAGGACGTTCGCTTGATGCGACAAGCTGTGGGTTCGGCTTTCGGCGTTAAAGCAAGTGGCGGCATCCGGGATACGGCGACAGCCTTGGCCATGCTAGAAGCCGGAGCCAATCGTCTGGGCACCAGTTCCGGTGTGGCTATCGTGAACGGACACGCCGCCGCGCTCGGGGGGTACTGACCAGGCTTGGGGAGCGATCAGACCCTGCGGGTTAACTGAACTCCCTGCCGGAGGAGGGCTTGGGCATCTTCGTCGGTTTTGGCCTCGGCGTAGATCCGGAGGATGGGCTCGGTTCCAGAACCGCGCAGCATCAACCAGGATCCGTCCTGAGCGATGAACTTCACCCCGTCGTAGGCCTTCACCGTGGCGAGTTTTGACTTCAGCAGGCGGGCCGGGGGGTGTTCTGAGCAGAAGCTCATTAGTGCTGAACGCTTCTCCAGCGGAAAAGTGGTATCGATGCGGGCATATCGGTGCGGCCCGAAGTCCTTTTCCAATTCGCGGAGGAGGACTTTCAGGGGTTTGCGCTCCATGGCCAGCATTTCTAATAGGACGAGTCCGGCGGCGATGCCGTCGCGTTCAGGGATGTGGCCCGGGAAACCGATGCCGCCGCTCTCCTCGAAGCCGAGAAGAACGCCGCCTTTGAGGATCTCGCTGGCGATGTATTTGAAGCCCACGCCCGTCTCGATGAGTTCAAGACCCAGTTGCGCGCACATGTGATCTACCATGGAGGTCGTGGTCAGTGCCTTGACCACCTTTCCGGTCATGCCCCGATTTTTGACGTAGTGCCGGAGCAGAAGACAGATGATCTGGTGGGTGGTTAGTGGTGCTCCATTTCCCATCAATCCGCCCACTCGGTCGGCGTCCCCATCGGTGACTAGGCAAAGGTCGTGGGGGTGTTTCTGGAGGAAGGGAATCGATCGGATATAATTCCGAGCAATGGGCTCGGGATTAATGCCTGGGAAGCCTGGGTTGTGCTCGGCATTGAGTGTGGTCACCCGGCAGGTGGTACCCGCCAAGAGTTCATCGAAGCAACCGGCGCCCACCCCATGCAGGGCCTCATGCGCGAATTTTAACCCGGATGCGGCGATGAGTGGGAAATCGACCAGTTTCTTTAGGGCGGCATAGTGGGCCCCACGGATGTCTCGGACCGAAACCAAACGGGACCGTACAGCCTGAGGCAGAGGGATGGAGCGGACCGGGTTTCGGTCGAGAAGCCCTTCCACTGCCTTGCAGGTGGTCGGTTCAGCAGAGCCTCCATACCAAGCCTTGAGCTTGAATCCGTTGAATGCAGCCGGATTGTGGCTGGCTGTCAGCATCACGCCACCAATAGCCTTCTGGCGTTTCACTTCGAAGGATACGCTGGGCGTGGGCGTTGGGCGGTCGGTCAATGTGACGGTGAAGCCGTTGCCGGCCAACACCTCGGCCACTCGGGCTGCGAATTCTGGGGAAAGAAAACGCCGGTCATAACCGACGACGGCCCGGTTACCGTGGACGCCGGGAGCCGGGTTGGCCTGCCAATAATCTGCTGTCGCCTGGGCCACGCGGTCCAGGTTGGTAAAGGTAAAGTCTTCGGCGATGATGGCCCGCCAACCATCGGTCCCAAATTGAATGGCTCCCATAGCTTGTTCGGGCCATGGGAGCCTAAATCGCTACCTGAATCCAGCGTCAAGCAGCCACAGTGTCATCGAGGTTTGTTGTGAGCGTCGCAAAGCTTCCGCGCAGGGGGCGAGTTTTCCGGGCGATGTTCCGTGTGTGCGCATAAACGGTGTTCACCGACAAACCGAGTTGATCGGCAATATCTTGGCAGGGGACGCCGGCACCCCGCATCGCGGCGATGTTTCGCTCCCGGTCGGAAAGCGGGTAGATGCTCTTGAGAGGAGAGGGAGCGCTCTCGACGAGAACATCCCGTGAGAGGCCGATCCGACCATCCAGCAGGGCTTCGATCGCCAAGGACATGCGCCGCGACTCTCCGTAGGCGACCGGCGTGCCGCTCTCGATGGTGTTCTGGATCTCCACCCAGTTGGAGATGGTTTCTAGTGGGATGAAGAGCGTTTTCCGCGGCCACTGAACAGCCGTCAGCATCCGGAAAACTGGCACGCCCAGAGCCCCGTTGCCAAAGATGCGGAGGATGGCTCCGTCACCCTTGCCTTGAAGAATGAGGTCAACCGCCTGTTCGGCCGAATCGGCTTCGTGCACGTTGAGTCCTTGAGCTTGGCACAGTTCCGTCAGAAAAGTCCGAATCTTGGGGTCTTGGTCAGCGACAATAGTTTGGAGAACGCGGCCGGGGCTGCTGGGGTCGTCGCCCACGGGCTTGATTTGCTCCAAGGTAGCCCGCATGGAGGTCTGCTTTTCCAGATCATTGGTGGCCGGTGCTTCCAATCGGTACAGGCACCCCTTCTGGGAGAGAAGATATTGGCCGATGCGTCCGACCAGTGGGGCGGTCAGCAACAGCTTGCCTCGCTCGCTCCGAGCCGGGTCAGTGGCGTAGCCTTTGAGACGGAGGCCGGCCTTGGATTCGATGAGCGTCCAGTTGTAGAGGCGGACGGTGGCTTCCGAGGAAGTTTCAGGGGATCTGGCGGAGCGGTACATGTAATATTAAGGTTTATTGTAATTTAAAAATCAAAAAAGCAAAACTTTATTTGCTCAATAGCATGGGGTCCGCATTCAGAATCCTCATGGCCCAACGAGGGAATCCGTTAGCAACCGGTCTTCGGAGGTAGGCATCCGATATCGATTTCAGGGTTTTCAAGCGATCTTGGACGCTGATTCCTGTGAGTCCTGCCGCCACGTTGATTTCGGTTTCTAGCAAGGCGATCCAGCGGGTGGACAGAAGAAGACGAACCAACCACCGACGACTTGCCGGGTACATATCGAGTAGGCACTGCCGCTCCAAGGGGTGTTCCTGCAAAAACCACCGGAGATAAATGGATTGCCCCTGGAGGTCCTTTCCGAGGGTGATTGAGGCGCTGTGCATAATAAATAAAGTCGAGTCTCATCAGACCGTCTGGATTGCTTTAGCTGCGCCCGAAACGAGAGGATGAGGTCAGATACGACTATTAAACTACCCAACAAAACTCTGTGACGGAAGATCCACAAAAGCAGTGATGTCCCTTTGATGTTTCGCAGGCATTGACTGACGAAAGGGTTAAAAATGACGTTCAGGTTACGATTTGAGGCGGTGGTGGGCGCAGTTTGAAGATTTTGATGTATTCTTTTGTGGACATCCCGATCGAGGGTCGTTTGAACTCATGGCTTGGTAAGGCAGAGAGATCCGAAGGAGACACAAGACCGTGTTTTTTCGTGCAACTGAGCCATCCGGTCGGAGAACGAATGAACCACCCATTGCCGCATTTCCGGGATCGGAATCCTGCGCCTCTGGATACGCATTCTCAGACCGTGCCCTCGGACTCGAGTTCCCTGCGGACTTTGCACAGATTTGGTTCACTGATCCGAATCTTGCGAAGGTGTCTCGTTTCGCTGTTTTTATGCGTAGTTTTGTCGCGACTGGGTCGGGCCGAGCCGGTGGCAGCAGTTCCAATGGAGCGTCCGGTATCCAAGGCCTATCTGAATTCCCACTGGAGCGAGCGCGATGGCCTTCCGGGTGGATCGATTCTGGACTTGGATCAATCACCCGATGGGTTGTTGTGGGTGGTTAGCCGATTTGGACTCCGCGCGTTTGATGGGGCCCGGTTCTTTGTTCCGGAGGGGCTCGAAAGTCTGAGCGATCAACCAGTTCAGCGGGTCTTTTTTGATGGCACTGGCCGAATATGGCTCCGAGGCGAGGGAATCGTATACTGCCTCAAGCCTCACCCCGGCAGAGGCTATCAGAAGGAGGAACTCTCAGCGAGCGATGTGGTGAAGGACGGCAAGAATTGGGTCTGGTGGCAGAACGGCACGGTGATTCGGGGTCGGTTTGGAGGTTTGGAGTCGGTGCTGCCGCCGGGGCCTGTCCCCGATAAAGAATCTTTGAAACTAATGCCGGCCTTGTGGGGGGCTCGCGAGGGCGGTGTTTACCAAGTGGATGATCGGGGCAATCTTTGGCGAGGAACACTGCAAGGATGGGTTCGTATTCCCGGAGCTCTCCCGCCCGACGCCCGTGTCCGCCGGTGTGAGGTTTTCGAGGATCGGCAGCAGCGGATCTGGATGTCCATCCTGACCCAGTCTGGGGAGGTTCTATTGGTTCACCGCACTGGCCAACAGTGGCAGACGGCGTTTCCATCCAAGGAGGCGAAAATTCAATTGGCACACTGCTTCCATGAGACCTTGCAGGGGGAACTGTTGATCGGGGCCGATCACGGGTCGCTGTATCGGTTCACGGATCTCCGGTCCGATCCGCAGTTGTTTCGGATTACGACCCATCCGGAGCCCATTCGGACTATCCATGAGGATACCTGGGGAAATTGGTGGGTGGGAGCGGAGGAGTCGGGGCTCCGGCTAATTTGTCGCGATTCCAATGGTCTATTAACCCCGACGGCACCGACCACGGCGAAGCGACCCGACTTGGTTCAAAACCTGTTGGTTCAGAAAATTAGCGAACGCCAAATTTTCCCCATACGGAGCATCGCTCTGGATTCCCGAGGTCGGTTGTGGGCCGCAGCAGGGGAACACGGTTTATTTGTCCGGGAAGGGGATCGTCTGAGCACTCTTGCGCAAGCACCGGTAGCCCTCCAAGGCGGGACCTATATTAACGTCTTGGCGCCTTCACCCCGGGGGTTGGTGGTCGGAGGGGGAGGCTTGCTAATGCTCATCGATGACATGGGAAGGGGTGTCTCCGGTCACGATCATTCCGGGATGGTGGGATCTGCTTCAGTGAAAGCTCTCGCTGTGGATGATTCCGGCGGAATCTGGGCTGGAACCGATTTAGGAGAATTACTGCACTTGCCTCCGAATGCGGCCAAACCCGACGTCATCCACGTGGGAAACCCGATCTTTGATTTGGCAGTCCAAGCAAATCGGTTATGGGTCATCGCGGGACGCCAATTGCGCTGTTGGGACCGCGGGCACTGGGAACCTCTGCCTCTGGAGTTGGAAAGGTTGCACAATCCGCAGTCGTTGTTTGTGGACCGTCAGGGCCGATTGACAGTCGTTGGGAGCTCTGAAGTGGTTATCTGGAGTGGGCGAAAAGTTGCCTATCTCGGCCCCGAACAGGGCGTGTTCCCCCAGGTGAATTCGAAGGTTTTTCAGGATCTCCAGTCGGGCCTTTGGTTGGCGACGGATGCCGGGAACTTAGAGCTGAATTCGGCGTGGATCGATCGGGCGTTGGCCCCAGACCGTGGGCATCCACAGTCAACAGTCACGATGGAGGCCGTGGGGCGTGTGATCCAATTCTCCATCCTGGCGGAGATCCAACTAACCTCGAAATGCAGCGCCGCCCCGTGGGTCCTGCCTTCTGGAGAAGTGGCGTTGCCCTCCAATAAAGGCGTGTTGCTGGTGCGACAGGACGGAGGGAGTGCCAGTGAGCAACCCTCAGCCATTCAAAGCGTAGTGATCAGCCCTCGCTTGGGCGGAACTTCCAACGACTCCCACGAAAAGACGATTGATTGCATTCCCGAGGGGAGCGATTCGCAGGTGAGCCTCCGGAGGAATCTGGCGGCCACGTTGCAACCGCCTTTGGTTCGCTACTCCATCTTGGAAGACAATCATTCCTGGATTTACTTGGGCGTGGCGGACTCTTTTCGCATCACCCCACCTGCAAAAAAACAGTTTCCCCTCCGCATTCAGAATAAACTGCCTGGAGGGGCGTGGGGTGCAACCCATACGACTTGGGTGGAGGTGGATCGATCCTCCAGCATTCCCACCGCATGGCGGGTGGGTATCTTGGGCTCATTCCTCTTGTTAGGGGTACTGGCGGCATGGCAGTCGTATCATTACAGTCTCGAGCGGCGGAGAGTGCATGTTCGGGCTTTGGAAGGAATCCAGGGAGATCGGGTTCGCATCGCTCGGAGCTTGCACGATGATCTAGGTAATCGACTGAGTGAGATCCAATTGCTCGTCGAGCAAGTGATCTCCAGCGGGGAGATGCAGAAGCGGGTTGATCCGACGATCGATCGCATCCTTTCCCGGTCGGTGGAGGCGACGGAGGCTCTGGATAATCTGGTATGGCTTTTGCGCGATGTGTCGGAACCGGCCATCGACCTGAGCGGGCATATCGAGCGATTGGCTCGTAATTATCTGAGTGTCTGCTCAGTGGGCTTAGATTTCAAAATCCTCGCCGGACACAATATTGAGATCGGTGGGTGGATTCGGCAGTTGCTCATCGCTGCGACTCAAGAGTTGACCCGAAATGCCGTTCGACACGGCCGTGCGACTCAGGTTGGAATCGAATTGAGAGTCAGCACGGATTGGATTTGTTATCAAATCGAGGACAATGGCGGCGGGTTCGCCGTCCAATCCGCTCTCGCGTTGGGCCGTGGTCTGTCGAGTTTGTTGAGCAGGGTGGGGGACTTTGGTGGCTCGGTTTCCTTAGTTTCCCAACCCGGCCATTCCGTTATCGTCCTTCGAGTCCCTCGAGCTGTCCTATGAAAGACTCCAAGACTGAACCAGTAAAGATTCCTGAGCACCCCGAAATGATCTGGGACAAGCCGCGGATCAAGGTGGCGATGGTGGAGGATTCTAACGGTTTTGGTGAAATGCTCGCCGCATGCCTGGAGCACCAGCCGGAGTTCGAGTTCCAGGGCGGGGTTCGAACCGTTCAAGATGCAGTAAAACGACTGCCACTTTGGAAACCGAACGTTGTCCTGCTGGACTTGGGGCTTCCCGATGGCACGGGTATCGATGTGCTTCGGGCGTTGAGTCCTACGATGACTCAAAGTTCGTTCATCATCCTAACTGTTTTCGAGGATGATGCCACCATTCGCGAGGCGCTGAGTAGCGGTGCTGTGGGATACATGCTCAAACGCTCGGGTTGGCGGTCGATCGTTGAAGGGGTCAACCTGGCTGCCGGCGGCGGATCACCGCTGGATGCCCAGATTGCCCGTCGCCTGCTTGAAGTCTGGCGACTTCGCGGGCCGCAAGAGCATCAGAAGTTTCAAGACCTGCCGGAGTTAACTGCTAAGGAGAACGAGTTGATGCGGCAGATGGCCGCCACCGGCGACTCGGTGAAGCATGTTTCCGAAGCCATGGGACTGACTTATGCGACTGTTCGGACCTACATTCGGCGAATATACGTCAAATTGGGGGTTCACAATCGTTCCCAGGCCGAGAGAAAACTCCTGAGTCTGAACCAGGATAGAGCCCAACAAACCTCGGAATTGCCGCCGTTGGCCGAGTGAGTGAGAGTGCCGAGATCGGGAGAGTATTCTCTTGGGTGACTCGTGAGGTCTGGTGAAATCGAAGGGCTTTGGCTGGATAACGATTCTAAAGAGCTTTGTGGTCTTGTCCCGTTCTGCCTGTCCCTTGTTTGTGCGGCTTAGGAATACAAGGCCATGAATTCTCGGCGATACCGGGCCTCTTGGGCTGGGAATTGTTGACGGAGGGTTTCCTTTGAAATAGCCCCGTGCTGGAAGCGGCGCTTTTCGAAAATGGGCATATCCACGCCGAACACCGCCTGGATGCCGCGCCGCACCACTTCACCTTTGAGAGAGTACAGCGTCGGGACGTCGTAGCGGGTGAGTTCGATGAACGGAATGGCTTCACTGACGGCCATCACGCCCCGGCTCATGAGTGGGCTGTAGCCCTCGAATCCGTGCCTTCGGGCGGGTGCGTAGGTTCGGACGTAGCCGCGGCTGAGCCCGCCGCTGTAGGTGAGCGAGTGCTTGATGCGCCCCACGCCCCAGCCTTCGTGGTAGAGCATCAGGTTGTGGACCACCGAGCGGATGGTTAGCTCGGGGTTTTCTTCGATCGGGTAGTCCTTAAGATTCTCATCGCCACCGTCCCCGTCGAAAAGGTGTTTCCAGTCCGGATGCCGTTCACGGATTCCGCGGCAAAGGGCCAGAGCCATGGTGCCGCATTCCACGTCGAGTGGTTTGTAATCCTCCAGCACCCGCAGGGTCTCCGACGGATTCAAGGTGCGCGGATCCCCGGAAATCTCTTCCAAAAAGAGCCCGAGTCCGAGTGGCTCCAGGAAGGCGCGCGCCTGGGCCAAATCGGGCCCGTCTCCCAGGTGAAGGGTGAAGGCTTTGAGTCGCGAGAGACTCATGCCCAACCGTTGCATCTGGAAGTAGGTGGCCAAGAAGACCGCACCGCTATCGACCCCACCGGAGAAGGCGACCCCGATGGGTTCCTGAGGATTAATGGAGCCGAGTTGTTTGCTAATTTCGTCGGCCAGGGCCCCGATGTATTGGCGACCGATGGTGTCGAGGTCAGCCGGTAGTGAATTGGGCAGGGGGTTGAAGTAGCGGGTGTAGACCGGATCCGGATCCGGGCAGCCGATGAGCTGGATCTCCACCACGTAGTGCGCGGGCACCATGCGCGTGTAGCTCGGATGAAACTGGTCCGCCAAACCCTCGAGCTCCAGTTGGGCGTGGATGCTATCCATGCGGTCGGCCACGATGAGGGCTGGACCCTCCGCTCGTTTGGCCAAGAAGTAGCGCATGGGGCGATCGAGGGAGCGAGCCATGCGCACGGTCTTTCCGTCGCGAGCCAAGAGGGCGAAGGAACCGTCGATCTCAGCCACACGGGCTGCATCACCGCTGAGGACCCGTTCAACGGCCTCGGCCTGCGAGACGTTGCGCAGACGGTTCAGCGTGGGATCCAGGAGGTTGACGACGCGTTCAACGTACTCGGGAAGCATGAGCGACACATTGGTTCAAGTCGGGGCGGTGATCAACCGGTCCGTTCGACTTGAGAATATTTGGCAGGGATTCGTTGAGGCTACTCTAGGACGATTCGTCCCCAATCCTCCGGTCGTCCCTGAACACCGGGTCGTGGGGACCAGGCCAGTCGGGTGCGGTTGATGTTTTCTCCGGGCTGGGCATCGACCTTGTCGCCGTCATAGATCAACACATTGAATCCAGCACCGACGCCGGACTTTCCTTTCAATCCCAACTCCCGCAGGGGGATGAGCGCACGGAGAGTGTAGCCAGCGGCAGTGCGCCACGAAAGCAGGCGGGTGCCCGGAGAATGGGCTTCCAGAGGGCCCGGATTGGCATCGGCATCGCGGGCACCCCGGACCTGGCCGGAGCGATCGAAGGGAAAGATGCCTGCTTTCCAGCATGCCAGCGTGTGCTCGGCGCCGGCCGACGGGTCCACACAAAGCTCTACCGAATCGCTTCGCCAGTGCCCCTTGATGTCATTGGTTTCGATGTTGGAAACCACATGGTCATCTTGGATTTGGATTTCCACCCAGAGGTGTTTGCCGTCATGGCCCAATCGGAATTGGCCACTGCAGTCTGAAGCACCGTCGGAGCGGCCCTGCCAGGATTGCTCGGGCCCGATGGTGGTGGCGGGCAAGGCCATCCAGGCTGAGTCATCGCCGTGGAGATTCCAGGGGAGCGAGGCGATCCGAGGGACCTTGAGGGACGGCACCGGGTGCAGGCGGACCGAAGCCCGGTGGTCGCCGACCCTCGCCAGCAACGTGACGTCTTCACGGGCAGTAGTCGGGGCGGTGATGCCCACTCGACCTCCCGATGTCACTCGCGCCGACCAGCCCGGTGGAGTTTGGAACTGCACCGCTCCCTTGGCCAAAGAACGGCCCCGGAAAAGGGACAGGCTCGTTTCTTTTCCGGCGACGACGGGCACATCGGCCTGGAAGGACTGGGCCGCATGGGCGATTCGGTGGACGCGGACAAACTCCCGGTACCGAGCCACCGCGGGTCTCGGTACAAAAAACAGGTCAGGGTCTTCGGTTGTCTCTGGCACCGGAAACCCATCCCAACGCGGGGGACAGGCTCCTAAAGCCTCGGGGAGGGGAAGCCCTTGGAAGAGATCAGTCTCGGTGGGGTGGATGGGTAAGACGCTGCAAACCGGGGTGAACCATTGGTTGGTGGTGCGACGAAACCACGTCGATTGCGCAATGGAGCCAAAGGCCTGAGATCGGTGGTTGGACAGAGCCTCGGCGGCAACGCTCACCGGCAGGCGTCCGTCGGGTAGGGGGTGTGTGAGTGGAATCGACAAGGCCTGTCCCGGATTGGCGGCTACCCCGGAATAGAAAAGCTTCCGCGGTCGCCATGGGGACAGGCCTTCCAGGCGCAGGTGGTCGGGAAATTGGTTGGGATCTGCCGCGGCCTCGAAGGCTTCGGTGGCCAGCCATCCGGCAGCCTGATGGTTGCCGTGCTGCCCGGGCGAGGGGGCGGGGTTCATGGTGACCACCACCTCCGGTCTCAGGGTGCGGATAACCCGAACTAAGCGGCCGAAGGTGTCCGAGTGGTTCCATCGATCCAGAGTGATGCCGAGACTTTCGGTGTAGGCGAAGTCGGCCTTATCGAGGAAATGGACTTGCTGAACCCCCAGGCCCCGAAGGGCATCCCGCAGCTCTATCTCGCGCAGGATTCCGAGAGCCGGTCCCGACTGGGTTCCCACCATGTTGCCCCCGCCTTCGCCCCGAGTGCAGTAGACATGGGCGATGGAACGACCAGAACCGTGGCTCAGTGAGGCGATGGTGGCCGCCACGCCAGTTTCGTCGTCGGGATGGGCGAAGACTCCCAGCAGGTCCACCTTCAATCGGGCCGCCCCGGATTCATTGGCTCGGTTGGCGGTTTGACCTTCGAGGATCGCGGGCAATAGGGACGACGACAGCAGCGACGACAGCAACAGCGACAAGGCGGTGCGGGCCGGAGGGAACATGGCCGCAGATTGCTCCGAACTGCGGATTCGGGCAATCCCGAGAGCGTTGTCGGGAAAATTTCCGGGGCAGGGCTTAGGGCGTGCTGCAGCGGCCGATGATGCGTCCCCGAGACAGATCGAATGGAGACAGTTCGAGTTCCACGGTGTCGCCGGGTTGGACCGGGCCGATCACCGGTTGAAGCTTGCGGGTGACATGGGCCACCAGTTCATAGCCGTTGCTCAGGCGCATGCGATAGGCGGCGACTCCCAGCGGACTCAGGACCTGGGCCGGGACGTGGATGGCATCTTCTTTGGGCATGGCAGGTGGAGGAGGAGAGGTTTGGCTGGAGGCTGAAGGATCGAAAGCAGGAAGGCGAAGAGAGAGTCTCTTCGCCTTCCGATGTTGGATTGCGGGAAACCGAAGTTCCGGCGATCAGGGCAACGAGGTGGCGCCCATGAGATAACGGTCGCACTCACGGGCCGCACCGCGGCCCTCATTGAATGCCCAAACCACAAGGCTCTGGCCCCGGCGACAGTCGCCGGCGGCGAACACCTTGGGGATGCTCGTGGTGAAGCGGCCATGCTCGGCCTTGATGTTGGAACGCGGGTCCCGTTCCAGGCCCAGGGACTCGAGCAACGGCTGCTCAGGCCCGACAAAGCCCATGGCCAAGAGAACGATCTGGGCCGGAACCACTCGATCGGTGCCGGGCACATCCACGGGGGTGAATTGGCCCTTATCGTTGCGCTCCCAGCGGATCTCCACCAGATGCACTCCGGACACGTTGCCTTGATCGTCGGTGAGAAACTTCTTAGCGGTCGTCAGGTAGACGCGCGGATCGGAGCCGTACGCAGCGGCTGCCTCTTCCTGACCGTAGTCCAGCTTGTAGGTCTTGGGCCATTCCGGCCACGGATTGTCCTTGGCGCGCTCGGTGGGCGGCTTGGGCAGAATTTCAACCTGGATGAGGCTCTTGCAGCCGTGACGCATGGACGTACCCACGCAGTCGGTGCCGGTGTCGCCACCACCGATAATGATGACGTCCTTGCCGGCCGCGGAGATCGGAGGCTGAGCCTTGTCGAGCAGGGCCTTGGTGTTGCCGTGGAGGAATTCCATGGCGAAGTGGACACCCTTGGATTGCCGGCCTTCGATGGGCAAATCTCGCGGCTTGGTGGCACCGGTGCACAGCACCACGGCGTCGAAATCTTCGACCAGTTGGGCCGACGTGATGTCGCGACCGACCTCGCTGTTGCAGCGGAAGGCGATACCCTCACGCTCCATTTGCTTGATGCGGCGCAGCACGACCTTCTGCTTGTCGAGCTTCATGTTCGGGATGCCGTACATGAGCAGGCCGCCGGGACGGTCAGCACGCTCAAACACCGTGATGTAATGGCCCGCTTTGTTGAGCTGGGCCGCGGCGGAGAGTCCCGCAGGGCCGGAACCGATGACGGCCACCTTCTTGCCGGTACGTTTCTTGGGCGGCTGCGGCTTGACCCAACCCTTTTCCCAGGCGTGGTCGATGATGGTGCACTCGATGTTCTTGATGGTCACCGGCGGCGCATTGATACCGAGGACGCAGGAACCTTCGCAGGGTGCCGGGCAGACTCGGCCGGTGAACTCCGGGAAGTTGTTGGTCTTGTGCAGACGGTCCAGCGCTTCTTTCCATAGCCCCCGGTACACGAGATCGTTCCACTCGGGGATCAGGTTGTTGATAGGGCATCCGCTGGCCATGCCGCTGATCAGCGAACCGTTGTGGCAGAAGGGCACGCCGCAATCCATGCACCGGGCTCCTTGCTGCCGCAGGCTCTGGTCGTCCATGTGTTCATGGAACTCATTCCAGTCATTGATGCGTTTCAGGGCGCTACGGTCGAGAGGGAGCGCGCGCGCGTATTCTAGGAATCCTGTGGGTTTTCCCATATCTCTATGTCGTTTGAAGGCCTTGGTCTTGTGACGATTTGCGGGGTTCTGTGTCGCGCTTGGATTTTAGCCCCCACCGGATCGGGAGACGTCTTTGGAGTTGGCTTCGAAGGCGGCGTTCAGCGCGTCATCGCCGGTGAGACCATCGGCTTGGGCTTTGAGCAGCGCTGTGAGCACGCGCTTGTAGTCGCGGGGCATCACCTTGATGAACTTCGGTTGCGTGGTGCTCCAGTCCTTCAGGATGGAGGAGGCCCGGGTGCTCTTGGTGTTGATCGCGTGGTTTTGGATCATTTCCTGGAGCACTGCGTTGTCGGACTCTTCTAGCTTCTCCAAGGCGACCATTTGCAGGTTGCACTTGGAGGCGAAGTCTCCGGCCTCATCGTAGATATAGGCGACGCCACCGGACATGCCTGCTGCGAAATTGCGGCCCGTCGGTCCGAGAATGACCACCGTTCCGCCGGTCATGTACTCGCACCCATGGTCACCCACGGCTTCGACAACGGCCTTGACGCCGGAATTGCGGACGCCAAATCGCTCGCCCGCCATGCCTCGGATGAAAACCTCACCCTGGGTCGCGCCATACAACGCAACGTTGCCGACGATCATGTTCTCTTCTGGTGCAAAGGTGCTGGCCGCCGGCGGATACAAGATCAGTTTGCCGCCGCTCAGGCCCTTGCCGAAGTAGTCGTTGGCATCGCCCTCGAGCGTGAAGGACATGCCCTTAGGCATGAACGCAGCGAAACTCTGACCAGCGCTGCCTTGGAAGGTAATCTGGATAGTGTCTTCTGGCAGTCCGGCCGCACCGCGTTGGCGGGTTAGCTCGCTGCCGGTGATGGTTCCGACCACGCGGTTGACGTTGCGAATGGGAAGGGTCGCCTTGATTTTCTCTCCCCGCTCGATGGCGGGTCGGCACAACGGCAGTAGCTGGGTGATATCCAGCGATTTGTCGATGCCGTGATCTTGGATCATCTGGCAGTAACGTCCCACTTCGGGGCCCGCTTCCGGCTGATAGAGGATCTTGCTGAAGTCGACCCCCTTGGCCTTCCAATGCTCGATGGCCTTACGGGGCTCGAGTCGGTCGGTGCGGCCCACCATCTCGGTGATGGAGCGGAAGCCGAGTTGCGCCATGATCTCGCGCACTTCTTGAGCAATGAAGCGCATGAAGTTGATCGCATGCTCCGGTTCGCCGGTGAAGCGCTTGCGCAGTTCAGGGTCTTGAGTAGCGACGCCCACAGGACAAGTGTTCAGATGACACACGCGCATCATTATGCAGCCCAGTGACACCAGGGGCGCAGTGGCAAATCCGAACTCTTCGGCACCCAGCAGCGCGGCGATGACCACGTCGCGGCCGGTCTTCAGTTGACCGTCGGTCTCGACCACGATGCGCGAGCGCAGGTTGTTGAGCACTAGGGTCTGGTGAGTTTCGGCCAAGCCGAGTTCCCAAGGAATGCCCGCGTGCTTGGTGGAGGTCTGGGGTGAAGCACCCGTGCCGCCATCGTAACCCGAGATGAGTACCACGTCGGCATGCGCCTTGGCCACGCCGGCGGCGATGGTGCCGACGCCCACCTCGGACACCAGCTTGACGCTGATCCGGGCGTGGATGTTGGCGTTCTTCAGGTCGTGGATGAGTTCGGCGAGATCCTCGATGGAATAAATGTCATGGTGCGGCGGCGGGGAAATCAGACCGACACCCGGGGTCGAGTGACGGGTCTTGGCCACCCAAGGGTACACCTTGGTGCCGGGCAACTGGCCGCCCTCCCCGGGCTTGGCGCCCTGGGCCATCTTAATCTGGAGTTCTTGGGCATTGACCAGATATTGGCTGGTCACACCAAAGCGTCCCGAAGCCACTTGCTTGATGGCGGAATTCTTGGAGTCGCCGTTGGGCAGGGGAATAAAACGTTCCGGGTCTTCGCCGCCCTCGCCGGTGTTGGACTTGCCGCCCAGGCGGTTCATGGCGATGGCCAAGGTCTCATGGGCCTCCAGGGAGATGGATCCATAGCTCATCGCGCCGGTCTTAAACCGCTTCACGATGGACTCGACCGATTCAACCTCTTCGATGGGGATCGGGCTCGACGACTTAAAGTCGAGGAGTCCCCGCAGTGTGGCCCAATGCTTGAACTGCTCATTGACCGACTTGGAGTAGTCTTGGAAAGCCTTGAAATCTCCGTTGCGCACCGCTTTTTGCAGCTTGTGCACCGTATCGGGATTGAACAGGTGGTACTCGCCATCGCGACGCCACTGATACCGGCCACCGACATCGAGCGTGGGGTTCTGCGACTTCCGGTCGGGGAAGGCGGTTCGGTGACGGATTTCGATATCGCGGGCGATCTCCTCCATACCGACGCCTTCCACGCGGGTCGGTGTCCAGGTGAAGTAGCGATCCACAACGGCCTCGTTGATGCCGACTGCTTCGAAGATTTGAGCGCCGCGGTAGGACTGGATGGTTGAGATACCCATCTTGGAGGCCACCTTGATGACGCCCTTGACCGCGGACTTAACGAAGTTCTTGTAGGCGGTCTTGGAGTCGACGTTGGTCAGCAACCCCTGATGGATCATGTCGTCGATCGATTCAAAGGCCAGATACGGATTAATGGCTCCACACCCGTAGCCGATGAGCAGCGAGAAGTGGTGAACCTCGCGCGGTTCGCCCGACTCGAGAACGAGCCCGACGCGATTCCGGTCGCCCTCGCGAATCAAGTGATGATGGAGGCCGCTGACAGCCAGCAATGCCGGGATGGCCGCGCTCTTGGCGCTGAGGCCGCGGTCGGACAGGATCAGGATATTGACCCCGTCGTTGATCGCTTTGGAAGCGGCCTTGAACAGGTCTTTCAGGGCCTTCTCGAGTCCCTTGGAGCCCTTGTCCACTTTGTAAAGGATGGGGAGCGTGACCGACTTGTAGCCCGACTGATTGATGCTCTTGAGTTTGGCCAGTTCTTCGTTAGTCAACACCGGCGACTTTAGCTCGATGAGGTGGCAGCTCTCCGCTGACGGGGTGAGCAAGTTCTTCTCGGAGCCTATGGTGGTGATCGCGCTGGTGACAATCTCTTCGCGGATGCAATCGATCGGAGGATTGGTGACCTGCGCGAAGAGCTGGTGGAAGTAATTGTAAAGCAACTGCGATTGGTTGGACAACACCGCCAAGGGCGTGTCGGTACCCATCGAGCCGATGGCTTCGACGCCGTCGCGGGCCATGGGAACTAGCAGCATTCGCAAGTCTTCGAAGGAATAACCGAAGGCCTGCTGGCGCTGCAAAACCGTGGAGTGACCGGGCTCGGGCAAGTGCTCCTGGTCGGGCAACGAGGACAACTCGATCAAGTGCTGGTTGAGCCACTGACGATAGGGTTGTTCGATGGCGATTTGCTCCTTGATCTCGGCGTCATCCACGATCCGGCCCAGGGCCGTATCGATGTAGAACATGCGGCCGGGTTGGAGACGGCCCTTATGGGCGATGTTCTCCGGAGCGATATCGAGTACGCCGACCTCTGAGGCCATGATGACCTGATCGTCTTTGGTGATGTAATAGCGCGACGGGCGCAGGCCGTTGCGGTCCAAAGATGCTCCGATGCGGACGCCGTCGGTGAAGGCCACGCAAGCTGGGCCGTCCCACGGTTCCATCAGGCAGGAGTGGTACTCGTAGAACGCCTTCTTCTCGTCGCTCATCGACTCATGATTGGCCCAGGGTTCTGGGATCATCATCATCATCGCGTGCGGCAAGGAGCGGCCGGCGAGCACCAGCAATTCTAGCACGTTGTCGAACATGGCTGAATCGCTGCCGTCTGGGTCGACGATGGGCAGGATCTTGTGGATGTCGTCGCCGAAGGCATCGGATTGGAACAGGGCCTCGCGGGCACGCATCCAATTGATGTTGCCCCGAAGCGTGTTGATCTCGCCGTTGTGAGCGATGTAACGGTACGGGTGCGAACGGGCCCAACTCGGAAACGTGTTGGTGCTGAAGCGGGAGTGGACCAGTGCCAAGCCCGACTTCATGTCCGGGTTCTTGAGGTCCAGGAAGTACTTGTCGACCTGTTCGGTCATCAGCATTCCCTTGTATACGAGGGTGCGGCAGGAAAGGCTGCAAATGTACCAGTACCCGGCGCCGTCCTTGGTGGAGCAACGAATTTCGGAGTAAGAGCGCTTGCGGATGACGTAGAGTTTCCGTTCGAAGGCTAGGTCGTCGCTGAGTTCCGGATTCTTGCCGATGAAGACCTGTCGGACATGGGGTTCCGAAGACTTCGCAGTCTCGCCGAGCGAACTGTTGTCGGTCGGTACGGTGCGCCAGCCCAAGAGGTCTTGGCCTTCGGACTGGATGATCTTCTCAAAGGCCATCTCCAGCTTGCGGCGCTGCCGCGGATCTCGAGGCAAGTACACCATGCCCACGCCGTACTGACCGGGGGGCGGCAGGGTGATGCCCACACGCTGAGTCTCGCTGGCCAAGAACTCGTGAGGCATCTGGATGAGGATGCCGGCGCCATCGCCCGTGTTGGCTTCGCAGCCGCAAGCGCCGCGGTGGTCCAGATTCCGGAGAATTTGGAGCCCTTGTTGAACCACAGAATGAGTCTGGGTTCCCTTAATGTTGGCGACAAAACCGACGCCACACGCGTCGTGTTCGAAGTCAGGCCGATAGAGTGAGTTCGGTACGGACGGGTACGAGTTCATTCAACGGGAAATAGTGAGACCTTGTTTGGGTCCAAGTGAGCAAAGTGAACCAATCGAAATGGTGGGGAGCAAAATATTTTTTGAAATGGACCGGAAACTACCTTTCAAGGGCGGAACCGCATAACGATTCCGGCGGGAGTAGCCCGGCGGCTTGAGATGAATCCGGGGAGTTCAGCTCTTCCAGTCAAACGCGCGTTTTTTGACGGCGTAGATGTATCCGACAAAGACGATTCCTAGGAAAGAAAGCATTCCGCCGAGGCCGAGTGCCAGATCCGTTCGGGCCAGTTCCTTAAAAGTAACGGCCCAAGGGTACATGAAGACCACCTCGATATCGAACAGGACGAAGAGCAGGGCGACCAGATAGAACTTAATGCTGAGTCGTGCACTACCCTCGCCCTGAGGGAGCATTCCGCACTCGTAGGGGATATCCTTGGTTTGAGTCCGTCGCCCTGATTTTCCGAGCAACACGGACACAGCCAAAGTTCCAACGGCGAAATTGGCAGCCACGAACAGCAGCATCAGCACCGGAAGGTACTGGTTCAGTTGAGTATCCATCAATGGGTAGATGATGGGATCGAAGCCGTTTCCCGGCAAGTGGACATTGAGTCCAGCACTTCAAAAAAGCCTGTCCCTTTTGAAGAGCCTGTCCCTCTTGAAGAGCCTGTCCCTTTTGAAGAGCCTGTCCCTCTTGAAGAGCCTGTCCCTCTTGAAGAGCCTGTCCCTCTTGAAGAGCCTGTCCCTCTTGAAGAGCCTGTCCCTCTTGAAGAGCCTGTCCCTTTTGAAGAGCCTGTCCCTCTTGAAGAGCCTGTCCCTCTTGAAGAG
>CAMDDW010000022.1:0-47891 GCA_945893185.1 Akkermansia muciniphila
GGCACATCCTGCGATTCCGCGATAAGCGCCAGGGTCTCTGTCGTGGAGGCCTAGACCATCAACGCTATCCGAATGCGTTCTTCGAGAAGCTCGGGCTAATCTCTCTATACGCCTTAGCCCTAGCCAAACGCACCAGTCCCGCCACAAGCTGGTGACTCACCGACTGGAGAGCCGGATGCGGGAAATCCGCCCGTCCGGTTCGGAGGGAGGGGTGGCCGACAACGGCCATCCCTACCCCTATAGGGTGACTCGCTAGCTAAGCGGTGCGCTGTAGGCACGGTGCCCTCACCGGGCGTCCGCACTCCTGACAATTGAAAATGAAAAAAGCGGCCGCTAGACCTGTCGGGTCCAGCAGCCGCTTGAAGGGGTCGAAGGCGGATCTGTCCAGATTAGTACCGGTAGTGCTCCGGCTTGTAAGGACCATCGAGAGACACACCCAGGTAACCGGCCTGGTCCTTGGTGAGCTTGGTGAGCTTCACGCCGATCTTCTCGAGGTGCAAACGGGCCACCTCTTCGTCGAGCTTCTTGGGCAAGCGGTACACGGTCTTCTCGTACTTGTCCTTGTTCTGCCAGAGGTCGATCTGGGCCAGCGTCTGGTTGGTAAACGAGGTAGACATTACGAACGACGGATGGCCGGTCGCACACCCGAGGTTGACCAAACGGCCTTCGGCCAGAAGGTAGATGCTCTTGTCTCCAGGCAAGTGATAGCGGTCGTACTGGGGCTTGATGTTCTCGATGCGAACACCCTTGGCCACCTTGAGCTTGTCCACCTGGATCTCGTTGTCGAAGTGGCCGATGTTACACACGATTGCTTGGTCCTTCATCTTGAGGACGTGGTCCACGGTGATGATGTCGCAGTTGCCGGTGGTGGTGACGTAAATGTCGCCGACGCCGAGGGTGCTCTCGAGGGTATTCACCTCGAAGCCTTCCATCGCGGCCTGCAAGGCGTTGATGGGGTCGATCTCGGTGACCACGACACGGGCGCCGTAAGCGCGCAGGCTGTGGGCCGAGCCCTTGCCGACGTCACCGTAGCCGCAAACCACGGCCACCTTGCCGGCGATCATAACATCGGTGGCGCGCTTCAGACCGTCGGCCAGCGACTCGCGGCAACCATAGAGGTTGTCGAACTTCGACTTGGTGACCGAGTCGTTCACGTTGATGGCCGGAACCAGCAACTTGCCCTGCTCAGCGAACTTGTAGAGGCGATGCACGCCGGTGGTGGTCTCCTCGGAGACGCCGCGCCAAGCCTTAACGATCTTGGTCCAAATGCCGGGCTTCTCCTTGGCCACGCGCTTGAGGAGGTCCTTGATCACCTGCTCCTCGTGCGAACCGCTCTTGGTGTTGACCCACTTATCACCCTGCTCGAGCTCATAGCCCTTGTGGATGAGCAGGGTCACGTCGCCGCCGTCGTCGACGACCAACTCAGGACCTTGGTCACCGGGGTGGATGACCGCCTTGAGGGTCAACTCCCAGTACTCTTCAAGGGTCTCGCCCTTCCAGGCGAACACCGGAGTGCCCGTCGCGGCGATGGCCGAGGCGGCGTGGTCTTGTGTTGAGAAGATGTTGCACGAGGCCCAACGCACCTTGGCGCCGAGGTCCACCAGCGTCTCGATGAGGACCGCCGTCTGGATGGTCATGTGCAGCGAACCGGTGATGCGCACACCCTTGAGGGGCTTCTGCTTGGCGTATTTTTTACGCACGGACATCAGACCGGGCATCTCGTGCTCGGCGACTTTGATTTCTTTACGGCCCCATTCAGCGAGGGCGAGGTCGCGGACGATGTAGTCCTTGCCGGACGGGGTGTTCGCGGCGTAGGTGCCGAGGTTGGGTAGCGCGGCAGCAACGTCAGCGAGGGCGGTTGCGGCGACAGATTTCTTAGCTTTGGCCATAAGAGGATTCTTGGAAAAGGTGTCTTGGACGGTGGCGGGGTTACTTCACAGCCTTCTGCAGCGCCTTGACCTTGTCGACGGCCTCCCAGGTGAGGTCCTTGTCGTCTTTGCCAAAGTGACCGTAGTTGGTGGTCTTGGAGTAGATCGGGCGGAGCAGCTTGAGCTGGCTGACGATGTCGGCCGGCTTGAAGCTGAACACCTCTTCGACGGCGCTCGTGATCGCGGCGTCGTTGAGACCTCCCTTGGCAGTGCCGAAGGTGTTCACGTACACGCTGACCGGGTCAGGATAGCCGATGGCGTAGGCGAACTGGATTTCAGCGCGATCGGCCAAGCCGGCCGCCACGATGTTCTTGGCCACATAGCGACCCATGTAGGCAGCCGAGCGATCCACCTTGGAAGGATCCTTACCAGAGAAGGCGCCGCCGCCGTGGCGACCGAACCCACCGTAGCTATCCACGATGATCTTGCGGCCGGTCAGACCGGTATCGCCTTGGGGCCCACCCACCACGAAACGACCGGTGGGGTTAATCAGGAAGAGGGTGTTCTTAGTCAGGAGGTTCTTCGGCAGCACCTTCTTGATGATCTCTTCGATGCAAAATTCTTCGATGGTCGCATGATCCACATCGGCGGAGTGCTGGGTCGAGATCACCACGTTGGAAATGGCCACCGGGCGGTCATTTTCGTACACCACCGAAACCTGCGACTTGGCGTCGGGGCGCAGCCACGGGGCGAGCTTCCCAGCCTTGCGAATCTGGGTCAGTTTCCGGCCCAGATGGTGGGCGAACATGATCGGCGCGGGCATGAGCTCAGGCGTCTCATTGCTCGCGTAGCCGAACATGAGGCCCTGGTCACCGGCACCCTGCTCGGACTTCTTCTTACCCTTGGCCGCCTTAGCGTCGACGCCCTGAGCGATGTCGGGCGACTGCTGGGTGACATACACATTCACCATCACCTTGTCGGCGTGGAACACGTCGTCGTCGTTCACGTAGCCGATTTCACGGATGGCCTGGCGGGTCAACTGCACGTAGTCGAGCTTGGCCTTGGTGGTGATCTCACCGCCGACCACGGCGATGTTGGACTTCACGTAGGTTTCGCAGGCGACGCGGCTGAACTTGTCCTGCGCGAGGCAGGCGTCCAAAACGGCGTCGGAGATCGTGTCGGCGACCTTGTCGGGATGACCCTCGCCGACGGACTCGGACGAGAAGATGAAGCGGTTGCTCATGAACGTTGAAGACGGTGGTTTGCTGTCGGAATTGAACGTATTAACGAATCAGGATCCGATGATGCGTGAGATTCGCCTACGGTCAACGGGCATTTTCGGAGGATCAGAACAGTCACTCCTGCACTGAAGCCTCCGGAAGATCGTGCCCCCCATCTGCCGAGGGTGACTCAGGCGGTGGGAGAGTCCGTCCCCCTTCTGGATAAGGCCCCGCAGAGTGGCTCAAGGTTTACGGATGAGGTACGACCGGGTCCAGGGCGGCGGTGCGGGCGTAGTGCCGGCATCCACCGACTGCTTCCAAGCCTCGTCGGTGAGGCGTGTCCCATCGGGGGCGGTGAATTCGTAATGCGAGAAGACCGGCCCGGCGAAGACCATGCGGTCGGGCCCGTTGTCCACCGCGATCATCATCAAATTCACCCGCCCAACTCCCTCGTGAAGCACCGCTCCCGGATCCCTGTCGGGAGCGGACGGCCCATCGGTGTGCACATCCGTCACGATGAAGTCGGGGCGGATGCAGTCGTGGAAGTCGGGCGCGCTGGCATTGTTGATCTTCCCGTTGTCCCCGAGGAAGAACAGCTTCGGATACCATCCCGTGTAACTCCGCACGCCCACGTAATCCCTCACCCTCTCGATGGTGTTCTCGAGGAATGCCGCCTGCGTCGGAAGCAGAGGTTCTCGATCGAGTTCCCTCTGGGCGATCGCACCGAGGGTGCCGCAGGTTTCGGCGAACCCCTGAAAGAAGGTCGCGGCGTTCGGAAGCATGTAATCCGTCTTATTCTCCCGTAGAAGCTCATCGGTCCGGTCCAGACCCAGTGATTGAAGAGTGGTCGCAGTCTGGGAAGCCATCGCTTGGAGGGCCTCGAAAAAGGCCGGACGAGGCTCAACGAAGCCATTCGGATAGCTGCACAGCAGAGGGAAGGTCCCGCTCTGCTTGACCCCCAGAACCGTGACGTGACGCAACTGGGTCCAAGAAGCCAACTGAGTGTTGACCGTCTTCATAGCCCAGGCCCGGGTGCGCATGGCCTCGGGGTATTCCGGACCCACGGTCGGGGCCGAAAGCGATCTCAACGCCGACAACCAATGATCATACAGGGTCCCATTCCAGGAATTCGCAGGGCGGGCATCCAGGGCGAGCCTCACCGCCGCCAGGTTGCGTTGGTAAGGGAACCCATCGCGGAACGGCACGCCATCCGTCCGGATCATGTTGGCGGCCAACTCGGGCACGATCTGGTTGTTTCCGAGAACAGCGAAGGCCACATCTAGTGAGTACGGAAGGCGTCTACGGACCAGTTTCGGTGGATTCGATGCCGGCTCACCCGGCTTCAGGATCCGATCCATGACCACTTGGTTGAACGCCCAACTATCCACCGTGAAGCGCTGGCCCAGGAAGGTGAAGGAGCGGGGCAATTTGATTTGATCGTCACCCGCTCCAGCCACGAATCCGTGGCTCGCGATGAGTTGAGCACCCAGCGTTCCTCCCTCGATCCGGCTCTGGAACGATTCCAATTGGGCCATGGAGGTAATCGACTTGGGATTCACTAGACCCGCCCCTCTCAACAACCCGTCGAGCTGCGTGAAGTCCATTGAGTCGGATGGACCGATGAAGGTCGTGAGGTATCGGTCAAACTTCTGCCATTGGGCCCGTTGGCCTGATCGGTTGAGCAAATCATTGAGGACGATGGCTGTGCCCAGTTGACGAGTGGACGCCCAGTTGGTGTCCCCAGCAACGCGCAGATCAACCCGCCCCAGCCACATCATCGTCTGGAAGTAACGCTGAAGTGCGGGGGTCTTGGTGTAATGGCCACGGGGCACGAACTGCGAGAAGTCGACCAACTCGCTGGCCTGCCTGCCGTCGAAGAAGTTGTAGGACACCGGCTTGCCTGCCGCGATCAGTTCGAGGGCTGTCTTAGCCCGCTGCTTCAACTGTTGTTCCACGGCAGGCTCGATGGGGTAGAACCATCCGGGACGATCGATGCCCCAGGGTTCCCCGACGGCAAGGACCCTGGCCACAGAAAGATAGAATTCGGCATCCTCGAAACTCTGAGCGAGCGGGCCTGATGCGTAATCCCTTCGAGCCGAACCGCACTGTCCAGTCAACTCCCACAGCAAACTTTCCAAAGTGGACGCCAACATCCCCTCCTCGATCACCTCGAGGACCCCGGAGAAGGACCGCTGCCAAGCTTGGAGGATGGAATCGGTGGTGATGAACACCGGGAGGTCCCGCACAAAGATGTTGTAATAGATGTCCCCAAAACTCTTGTCGGAGAGCCGTTCGCTGACCACAAAGCCATTCGTGCGAAAGACGGCCAATTCGGCCGCGGAGAGCTTGAAGGCCGGTAGTAGTCCTCGCGGAGGATCGGGTTGAGGTTTCAGTTCCCAGCCCACCGAGCCGGTTTGGGAGCTTCCAAGCTTCACGATATCCTTCTGGAAAGCATCCCAGTAGAGGGAATTGGTCGGATCCCATGAGATGCCCGGCAGATAGGCGGGCTGGGAACCGAAACGGGCGCTGAAGTCGGCGACGGAAAACAGCCCGAGCGCCTCCAGTTCGTCATCGAAGCTCGACTGGTAGCCCAGAACCTCGGCTCCTGCGGTCGCGGTGAATGAGGATTCCCGCGCCGAGATGCGGAAGAACCCTTGGCCCGACGGATCCTGCGCAAGAGTGGTATCGACCGAAGTCACCCCGACGGGCAGTCGCAATTTTTGGCCATGCGGGCTCCAGGTCGAGAGATCGCTGGAACGCTGCAACCGCAATTCCATCGGCTTGGACGACTGGATCGTTCCCTTCAACCGAACATCAATCGCCGTGCCCTCCGGTGGGCGCTCCACTCTCAATTGGAGCGATTGAGCCCATGACACCATACCCCCCAAGAGCATCACCACTGCGCTGATTAGAATCCTCCGGTTGAGTGATACGACCGCCGATCGGGGATGGAACGGATGGATCATTAATTAACTCTTATCCTCTGAATCACTTCGTCAAGCACCAACGCAATCGTTTGATTAACGTCCACATCGAAAAAGCTATCTAACCCACGGGCCTGGAGGCGGTTCCCAGAGGGATTCCAGCGCCGACCGTGAACCGGAGCTGGGGACTGGATTTTCCAATTCGAATGTCCGGCACCCCTTCGACACGGCATCCCTCCCACAACAGACCGAAACACAACGCAGCTGAGGTGGATGCGCTTCTGAGCTTCGGGGTACCGCCGTGATCGGGTCGGCTCATGGGTATTGTAAAACCGCCCCCCGCTTCCCCCGCCGTTGCCGACCCCGGTTGCAGGCTGGCCGGACGCAGACGGGCGCATTAGCCTGCCCCATGTTCAGCGAACTTGCCCGCACGGTGGCCGCCGGCCAGGAACTGGGCCCGGAAGGAATGCCCGGACTGGTTGACGCCTTGGGAGACGCCGCTCAACCCGTGGGCGAGCGGGCCGATTTTCTCATCGCCTGGGCTCTTCGCGGCGAAACTCCAGCCGAGGTGGCTGCCTTGGCCAGTGAGCTGCGCAACCGCTCGGTGGCGGTGCCCCTGAGCGAGTCGTTCCGGCAATCGCGGGAAATTCTGGATGTCTGCGGTACGGGCGGCGACCGGCTCAACACCTTCAATATCTCCACCACGGTGGCGCTGGTGTGCGCGGCGGCGGGCGTTCCGGTGGCCAAGCACGGCAACCGCGCCATTATCTCCAAGTCGGGCCGGAGTCAGGGCCAGGCTGCTCTATATCCACGGATGCCAGGCTGCCTGGAGCAGCCCGACCACCGCAGCCCCGGTCAAGCCCAGCGACAGTCCGATGGCCAGGCCACGCGGAATCCGCGCCCGCCGAATGAGGAAGGCCATGGTCAACGATCCGGCCGAAAACCCGAGGCAGGCAGCGATGGATTCGTGGCTGGGATCCTTCGCCTCACAGATGCGGGAGGCAAACCCTATGGCCAACAAGAGCCAACCTACGACGGCCACCCGCTGCTGCAGAGTCATCGGCACGCGATGTGGGCTTTTGGATGACACAGAATTTGTCGGTGCTCAAATCCGGGCCGAGCCAAGGTCATTCGTTTCAGCACTCTCGAGGCCATCTGTCGAGTCTTGCAGCGCCAACCTGCGGACCTTCTGGAATACCAACCCGAGCTCGTACCCCTCGAGACCACCTCCCGACCGATGGCCACTGCGGTCACCCGACCGCAGGGTTAGAATCGACATTACCAAGGCGTGACAAGCCCTTTGCCGGGTTGATGTGACCGAGCACTGACCGGCCCTCCGGGGCATGAAGTCGCCTCCGCAAGAGACCCCAACCAACTCGTACCCTCCGCGTCAAAAAAGCAAATTCCTTCCAGTTTAAACTTTGCTAAGCCTTTCAAAGACAAGTTCAGGGTTGCGGTTCAGCGCTTCGGCACGAAGATTGAGAATCCATGAGAGCTGCCACACGCGCGGGGAACGCCGGAGCTATCGGCTTAGTGTACAATCATCGGGTGTCTAAATCTGATCCTCGGGTTGAAGCTTACCCTCCGCGTCAAAAAGCAGATTCCTATCAGTGACAACCCTTTTTCAACTCCTAGCTTTCTAGAATGCGTAGGGTAGGTTCTTCAAGACGACGTCGAATCAAAATCACATCCTCAGCGCCAATATATTACCACAACCCAACTCAATACAATCAACACAATCAATACAAAAATCAACATATGAACCTGACCCCACAATCCCTTATCTCCAAAGTGTCTGGGCTTGGCTTGCTTGGCTTGCTATCCACTAGCACCGCATTTGCCGCCAGCCCTAGAGGTGGTGGCGATCTCAAAGCTGACGATATTGTCGGTATCTCATTTTGGATTATCTCGATGGCCCTCCTCGCAGCAACTGCATTCTTCTTTTTGGAGACGCAGCGAGTTACCCCAAAATGGAAAACTTCCCTCACGGTGTCCGGCTTGGTAACGATGGTAGCCGCCACGCACTACTTCTACATGCGCGATGTGTGGATAGCCACGGGAAACACGCCTACCGTTTTCCGCTACATTGACTGGTTGATCACGGTTCCTCTCCTGATGGTCGAATTTTATCTGATTCTTTCGGCGATCACCAAAGTCCCTGCTGGTGTGTTTTGGCGATTGATGATCGGGACAATCGTGATGCTCGTCGGTGGATATCTCGGCGAAGCCGGATACATGAATACTTGGCCCGCCTTTATCATTGGAATGGCCGGCTGGGCATTTATTTTACGGGAAATCTTTCTTGGCGAGGCTGGCAAGATCAATGCGAAATCGGCACCTCCAGCGGTACAGTCTGCTTTCAGAGTCATGCGTTGGATCGTCGTGATTGGTTGGGCAATTTATCCAATTGGATACTTTCTCGGCTATCTCACTGGTGCGAGCCCAGAAAAAAGCATGGTACTCTTGAATGTGGTTTATAACTTCGCGGACGTTGTGAACAAGATCGCCTTTGGAGTGATCATTTGGATCGCTGCGACGAGCGAAAGCGACAAAGCACTGAGTTCTGCCAAAGCTTGATCGAGTTCGCCAAGACGGGAGTTGGATGCTGGTTGCTCCAACTCCCGAACCTTAACGAAACAAGAATCAGTTTCTGCCAGCACATGGCAGTGAGTGGTAAGCCACTTTTCATCCATGAACACGGTTCCTCTCACAACTACCGGTTTACCCTCGGCAGTGGTGGACGATTTGCTCAGTGAGGTGGAAAAAGTGATGCGCCGCTTGGTGACTCGCGGGGAGTCCTGTGGGGGAGATGTCTTATCAAATTCCGCCCGGGCCGGCGTCAGTCATTTGGCCGCAGGTGGTCAACGGGTGCGAGCCCGCCTTGCGCTTGGAGCAGGCGTAGCGCTCGACCTCGCACCCCAAGACTCCATCGCACTCGCTGCAACTGCCGAACTTTTGCACAACGCATCGCTTGTGCATGACGACTTGCAAGACCGCGAAACCATTCGGCGAGGCAATCAGACGGTTTGGGCGGCCTACGGTGACGAAGTGGCAATTTGTACAGGGGACCTGCTCCTGTCCGCCGCTTACGGTGCGCTCGCAGCGATAAGCGATAGCCGGCTACTCCCGGATTTGATCGCACTTGTCCATGCGCGCACTGCATTGGTGGTCCGCGGGCAATGCGCCGAGTTTTCTGCAAAGGGGCAACGGATCACTGACATGGCGGTGTATGAAAAAATTGCCGTTGGGAAATCTGGCGCTTTGCTCAGCCTGCCACTGGAACTGGCCTTAGCAGCGGCTGGCAAAAAAGAGTGGATGGGCGAGGCGAGGCGCGCGGCGGAGGCTTTTGGCATCGGCTATCAGATCGTGGACGACATGGACGATGTTGAAAGTGATGCCGCCGGCGATGACGAACCGCGTGCGGTCAATGCGCTTTTGGTTTTGAGGGCTGCGGGCCACGGACTGAATGCCGAGGCGATGGTTCGCGAGATCGGTCTGCGGCACCTGCGCACAGCTGTCGTGTTGGCGGATCGCCTGCCGAACGGAGCGGGCTCATTCCTTCGATTTCTAGCCTTGGCACTGTCCCAACGGCTTTAGGCTTCAGGAAACTATTCTGATGCAGGCAATCGTCATTGGAGCAGGTTTCGGGGGAATCGCAGCAGCACTTCGTCTCCGCGCAAAGGACTATGAAGTCACGCTGATGGATCGCTGCACAAATCTGGGTGGCCGTGCCCAAGTGTTTGAACGCGACGGTTTCCGTCATGACGCTGGCCCGACCGTCATCACCGCGCCATTTTTATTCGAGGAGTTGTTTGAGCTTTTTGGCGAGCGGTTCTCAGATCATGTGAAGCTTGTTCCGCTCAAGCCGTGGTATCGCTTTCACTATGATGATGGCAGCCACTTTGACTACGGCGGCACGCTGGAGGAAACGCTTGCTGAGATCGCCCGGATCGACCCGCAGGATTGCGCTGGCTACCTTGCCCTGCTGGCGCAATCCAAGCGCATCTTCGAGGTCGGCTTCACGGAACTTTCCGCTCAGCCATTTCATCGTTTCATGACGATGGTGCGCCAAATCCCAAAGCTGATAGGGCTGCGCAATTATGAAACCGTGTGGGGTATGGTGTCGCGGCATCTCTCCAATCCAAAGCTACAGCAAGCATTCTCGATCCAACCTCTCCTTGTCGGAGGCAATCCCTTCGACACGACCAGCATCTACTCCTTAATCCACTATCTCGAACGGAGGTATGGCGTGCACTTTGCGATGGGTGGCACCGGCGCGATCACTCGGGCGCTCGGCAATCTGATGGAGCGGCACGGCATCGAAATCGAGCTGGGCACGACCATTGAGAAAATCGATGTGCAAGGCGGCGTCGCGAAGGGTGTCACGCGGGCCAACGGCAGCGTGCGGACCGCAGATGTCATCGTTTCCAATGCTGATGCGGCGCATCTCTATCGGCACATGATCCAGCCGTCCGCCCAGGCCGCCTCGACTCGCCTGAAGCTCGCTGCAGCGCATTATTCCATGGGGCTGTTTGTCCTCTACTTTGGAACAACGCGGACCTATCCCGATGTGGCGCACCACACCATCTGGATGGGTCCGCGCTACCGCGAACTTCTGGAAGACATCTTCCATCGCCAAGTCCTGGCGGACGATTTTTCCCTCTATCTGCATCGTCCCACTGCCACCGATCCGAGCTTTGCGCCGCCGGGTTGCGACAGCTTTTACGTCCTCTGTCCGGTGCCGAATTTGCAGGCGCGGATTAATTGGGAAATCGAGGGTCCGCAACTGCGTGATCGCATCGTCGCCGCGCTGGATCGCACGATTTTGCCAGGTCTCGCCGAGAGTATTACCGCCGATTTTTACAAGACGCCGGGAGACTTTCGTAACGATTACCTGAGTGTCCACGGCGCGGGATTTTCAGTGGCACCCTTGTTCCGCCAGTCAGCGTGGTTCCGCTTTCACAATCGGGCTGAGGGTATCAAAAATCTCTATCTCACGGGAGCGGGAACCCATCCGGGAGCTGGAATGCCCGGCGTGCTGTGCTCGGCGAAAGTCGTCGACGCACTCATCCCCGCTGCGATGAAGAAATGAATCTGGCAATCAATGCGCTCGAAGCTCTCGCCGCTGCCGATGCGGCACTCGCCGCGAAAGGTCGCAGCTTCCACTGGGCGCGACGGCTTCTCGGAAAAACCCATGCCGCGAGAGCGACTCGCCTCTACGGATTCTGCCGCCACCTCGATGATCTCGCCGACGAAAGCACGTCCGCGGCAGACGCGCGGGAAAAACTAGATGCGGCCAGCACTTCGATCGTCACAGGCGTATCCGCCGATCCTGTGATTCGCGATGGAATCCGCTTGATGAATGAATGCCAAATTTCGCCCGAGATCGCACTGGAGCTGGTCGCGGGATTGCGCTCCGATCTTTATGCGGTGCGGGTTGCAGATGAGGCAGAACTGTGCCGCTACTGTTATCGCGTGGCTGGGACGGTGGGCGTGATGATGTGTGGAGTGTTTGATGTTCGCTCACCGGTGGCTCATGCCCATGCAGTCGATCTTGGCATCGCCATGCAGCTCACCAATATCTCCCGTGACATCGCCGAAGATGCTGCAGCAGGCCGCTGTTATTTGCCCGCATCCATGATCGGCAGGCTGTCGCCGGGTGAGTTAGTTTTTCCTTCAGAAGTGCTACGGCCGAGGCTCCGCGAATGTATTGCGACATTACTGAGCTTGGCAGATCGGTATTACGCGAGCGGGGAAAGCGGGCTGTCGTTTCTGCCGCTCCGCGCGCGGGGCGGCATCCTCGTGGCTGCCCGCGTCTATCGGGCCATCGGCACGCGGCTGCGCACCGCCGACCACGCATTCTGGAACGGCCGCGTCGTGGTGACTGATCGCCAAAAAGCGGCGCTCACCGCCCAAGCGCTGCTCAGTGCGCCGTTGCGGAGCGCATTTTGGAAATTTCCATCTCGGCATGATGCCAGCCTGCATGATGCCTTACGCGGTTTGCCCGGGATCGAAACCAGCCATGAAAACTGAGTCTGACGTCCTCATCCTAGGCGGCGGTTGCGCGGGACTGAGTCTCGCACTGAGACTCACGGCTGACGGGGAAAATTGTCCGAGCACCGTCATCCTCGAGAGCCGATCGCACTATTCCAATGATCGGACCTGGTGTTTCTGGGATGATGCCACAGTACAGTTGCGCGAACTCGTGCAGCATCGCTGGCCGATGGTCACACTCGCGCACGGCGGACGCCGGATCAGCGTCGATTGCCACACCATCCCTTACGCAATGATTCCGGCGGAGAATTTTTACGCCCACGCTACTGCGGCACTGGCCGAAACATCTCGCGTTACCCTCGCGATGAATGAGCCAGTCCTTGGCGAGCCACGCAAGGAAGGCGGGTTGTGGCGGGTCGAGACGCGCTGCGGCTCTCGCTGGGCGAAGCGACTCATCGACACGCGGCCCCAGCGCGTGCCGGAGCGGGGCGCTGCTGTATTGTGGCAGTCTTTTTGCGGCCATGAGATCGAGTGTGATACGGACCGCTTCGATCCCGGCGTAGCTCGGCTGATGGATTTTTCGCCAAGCAAAAAGGGTCATATCACCTTTCTATACCTGCTGCCTTTTTCGCCTCGCCGTGCGCTGGTGGAAGTCACGGTTCTCGCGCCCGACCCGCTAGGCCCAGAAGATCTCGCGGAGGAACTCGCCGCCTTCATCCGGCGACAGGTCGGTGGATCGAGTCATGCAGTACTACGCTCTGAGCATGGGGTGCTGCCAATGGGGCAGGCCGCCTTTGATCTTAGTTCGGATGTTTCCCACGTCCGGGTCGGCGTAGCGGCGGGGGGTGCCCGAGCTGCCTCGGGCTTTGCCTTTCAACGCATCCAACGCTGGGCGAACGCATGTGCCGCCGAGTTAATTGCAGGCCAGCCGCCGCTGGCGCATCCGCCCGACCCCTGGATCACCCGCGCGATGGATGCGCTCTTTCTCCGCGTCCTGCGCGCCCACCCAGAGCGGGCTCCCGAGCTATTCCTGGCTCTATTCGCACTCCAAGACTCGCGGCGGATCATTCGTTTTATGAGCGATCATGCGGTGATGGCCGATTACGCTGCCATCATTTTGGCGCTGCCGCCTTGGCTGTTTCTGCGGGAAATTCCCGGAGTGCTGTGGCCTCGACCAAGCTTGCGGGAAGGAGATCCGAACGGATGAATGCACAGCGAATCCACGGCCTTGCCTTCAGCGTCGGGGCAATCGTGCTGGCCGTCGTAGCGGTTACCGCCGCGCGTTTCGATCCGCAGATCGAATTGATTGTCGTCGCGACGCTCATCGTCTTGCTAGGTGTTCCCCACGGCGCGCTCGACACGATTTTCGCACGGCAGCTTTACGGAATTCAGACGCCCGGCGGTTGGCTGCGGTTTGCGGTGTTATACGTTCTTCTTGGCGCATCGGTCGTGGGATTTTTTATGCTCGCGCCTTCCGGTTTTCTCATCGGCTTTTTGCTTATCTCGATGCTGCATTTTTCCGGCGACCCCGCCGCCGGCACGCCATGGTTAGAGCGTGCGCTCTATGGAGGCGCGATCATCGTTTTACCAACCGTTCTCCACGCCGGGGAGGTTACGCGGCTTTTCGCGCTGCTCGTCGGCATCGATGCCGCGACGCTTGTCACTTCGTTTTTAAGTCTGCTCGCTTGGCCTTGGTTGATTGGCCTCGCGCTGGCCGCAATCCAGCGTCTGCCAAAAGATTGGCTCACGGCCTTGGAAATGGGTGCGGTCGCGGTGTTGGCAGTGCTCGCCCCTCCGCTGATTTCTTTCACCGTATTTTTCTGCGCCATGCATAGCGCCCGCCACATTCTGCGGGCGATCAACTACTCGGGCCGCTCCTCTCCACGGCTCATCCTCGGGGCTGCGCTGTTACCCATGCTCGGCGTTCTAGTGGCATCGGCTACGGCCTGGCACTTCCTCGCTGGCACGCCCATCAACGGGGCGATCATTCAGTTGATCTTTGTCGGACTAGCCGCACTTACCGTTCCTCACATGGCCCTGGTCGAGCGAGTCCGTCTGTCGGGCTGGGTAATGGGATCTGCGAGCCGTTAGTCGAAAAACTCACCGCCTGCAGCAGGCTCAAAGCCGTCCGCAGCACCGATACCCTCGGTATCACCGCGCAAGACCAATAAAAATTCTTGTGAAACGGTAACCCTGTTGATGCTGAAATGCGCAACCTGACCTTATCCACGAATTCCTTGTCGTAGTGCGGAACGGCGCAGCGGCGAGACTTATCGATTTTGCCGGTTTGCTCACCAACGGCAATCCTATCGATCAGCAGAGGCGGGGAAGCTCTGATGCGAATGAGAGCCTTGGAAAATTCCCCAACTTGGGCCGCTGGCCTAACCGCGATGGCCGCTTAGCGAGCGGCTCTGGGTGGCGTCGCGGGATAGTTCCAGCACGCGGATTAACACGCGGATTAGTAGCAGGCAGTTACCAACGAGGTTAGTCATAGTTTTCAGGAACTGGGCATAGAAAGGCGATCGGGGCCGCTCAGGCAGTCCGGCGTGTGCAGGGTCATCGGCACGCGATGTGGGCTTTTGGATGACACAGAATCTGTCGGTGCTCAAATCCGGCCGAGCCAAGGCCATTCGTTCCAGCACTCTCGAGGCCATCTGTCGAGTCTTGCAGTGCCAACCTGAAGACCTTCTGGAATACCAACCCGAGCCCACACCTCTCAAGACAACCTCCCGACCGGTGGCCACTGTGATCACCCGACCACAGGGTTAGAATCGACATCACCAAGGCGTGAGAAGGCCTTTGCCGGGCTGATGTGACCGAGCACTAACCGAACTCCCGGAGCATGAGGTCGCCTCCTGAACAAACCCTAACCACCCTTCAGGAGCAATGGTTTGGAACCTTCCATGGTTGGAGGCTGGCCGGGCGCAGACGGGCCCATTAGCCTGTCCCCATGTTCAGCGAACTTGCCCGCACAGTGGCCGCCGGCCAGGAACTGGGCCCGGAAGGAATGCCCGGACTGGTTGACGCCTTGGGAGACGCCGCTCAACCCGTGGGCGATCGGGCCGATTTCCTCATCGCCTGGGCCATCCGCGGCGAAACTCCGGCCGAGGTGGCTGCCTTGGCGAGTGAGTTGCGCAACCGCTCGGTGGCGGTGCCGCTGAGCGAGTCGTTCCGGCAATCGCGGGAAATTCTGGATGTCTGCGGTACGGGCGGCGACCGGCTCAACACCTTCAATATCTCCACCACGGTGGCGCTGGTGTGCGCGGCGGCGGGCGTTCCGGTGGCCAAACACGGCAACCGCGCCATCACCTCCAAGTCGGGCAGCGCCGACGTGCTCGAGGCCTTGGGCATCCCGGTAGACTTGTCCCCAGAGGCCGCGGCCCGGGCCATCGAAGAGGCGCATTTCGCGTTCTTGTTTGCTCCGCGGTTTCATCCGGCTTTCAAAGGCATCGCCCCGGTGCGAGCCCTTTGCGCCGAGCGGGGCCAGCGCACGGTCTTCAATCGCCTGGGTCCGCTGCTTAACCCGGCACGGCCCAGCGCCCAGTTGCTCGGAGTCTCGCGCACCGAATGGGTGGAGCCCATGGCCAAGACCTTGCAAGCCCTCGGGCTGCGGCGCGGCATGGTGGTGTCGGGCGAAGTCCCCGGCCACGGGACCCTCGATGAACTGTCCACGCTCGGGACTAACCACGTGGCGGAGTTCTACCAAGACCGCGGGTTCAGCGCGTCCTCGGGCTCGGCATCCGACTTCCCGCTCATTCCGGCCACGCTGGCCGACCTCGAAGGCGGCAGCGCCGCTGACAATGCCGGGATCATCGTGCGCATCCTGGAAGGCGCCGATCGCGGTCCCCGACGCGACGCGGTGTTGCTCAATGCAGCGGCGGCCCTGTTTGTCGGGGCCCGAGTCCGCAGCATGAGCCAGGGTTGGGATTTGGCGGAGAAACTCCTGCAAGACGGGACAGTGCTCAAGACCCTCGAGTCCTTGCGCCAGACCGGTTGATCCGACGCCTGCAAATCCCTTGCTAATCCCCCGCTGCCCCTCCCTGCGCATGTCCCACGATTTGACCCTTCAGCAATGGGCACTGGCCTGTCTGGCTGCGGTGGGCATCGGCGTTTCTAAGAGCGGGCTGCCCGGAGTCAGCCTGTTGCACGTCGTACTCTTCGCCCAACTCTTCCCGGGCCTTCAATCGACCGGAGTGGTGCTACCGATGCTGGTCGTGGGCGACATCGGTGCGGTGCTGCTCTTCCGACGTCATGCCGATTGGCATCACATCCGACGAACCCTTCCGCCGGCGGCCATTGGAGTGATTGCGGGTTGGGGCGTGATGCACTTCTGGGGGCAGGCCAACTTCCGACCGATCATCGGGGCCATCGTGCTGGCCTTGGCGGTGATCCAACTCATCCGCCACTGGCGACCTGAAACGCTCGCAGACTTGCCGCACACCCGCTCCTTCGCCTGGAGCATTGGTCTGCTGGCCGGCGGCGTGACCATGGTCGCCAACGCGGCCGGACCCGTGATGGCCGTTTACCTCGTGGCCGTGTCGTTGCCCAAGAACGTGTTCGTGGGGACCAGCGCGTGGTTCTTCCTGCTCATCAACCTCTTCAAGGTTCCCTTCAGCCTGCAACTCGGACTCATCCACCTCGATTCGCTGGCGTTTAACGTGCGACTGCTGCCCCTGGTCGTGGCCGGGCTCTTCATCGGCCGAGCGGTGGTTTCGCGCCTGCCCCAGCGCACCTTCGACACCTTCATCCTGATCTTCGCCTGGGTGGCGGCCCTGCGCCTGCTGCTGTAGTCGGACGAGGGTTCAGCCGGAACGATTCAGTTGGGAGGAAAGTGATGGCGTTGCGGATTCTTTCGCAAGACGAGGCGAGAGCGAGGAGCGGGCCGATTGAAGGCCAATGATTGAGACCCGGATCGAGCGAACAACGAATCTCTTGCCGAAGAAGGTTCAGCCAGCACGACCGATCCAATTGAATCGTTCCGGCCAAGAGCTTTACCGGGTCGGACCCGGCAACCGAGCTAGTGATCGCCCTTCGCGACGCTGGAGAATAGCGTCAATGCGCGGCACATACATTTGGGTCTCGGCCGGAAGGTAACGGGCGATATCGCTGAAGGTCTTGGCGCGGTGGCGGTTCATTAGACTCGCAACCCGGGTCTCGCCGGCATTGTAAGCAGCCAGGGCCAGAGGCCAGTCCTTGAATCGTCGGTGAAGCGCGCGGAGGTATCGGGCCGAGGCGCGGGCGTTCTTCTCCGGACGGTAGCGCTGGTCGAAGGGAAAGGTGGAAAGCCCCTGCGCCCGGGCCGTCTCCGGCATCAATTGGTAAAGGCCGGCCGCTCCCGCTGGGCTGCGAGCCCCCGGATCAAACGACGACTCGACCTCGGCCACCCAAACCAACTCCTCGGGCACTCCCTCTTCACGGAAGATCGGCTTGAGCTGCGGAACCCTCCGTCGGGCCTCGGTGGGCCAAGATTCAACGATCGTGATGTCCGACCAAACTTTGCGCTGCTGGGCCTCGGTCGGCACTCGCTGCAACGGCCCTGGTGCCTGCTGGCTAGGGACTGTGACGGGATTCGGCGGCCGTAGCGGTTTCTCGGACGATGTCGGCTTCTCAGGCAATCGCGGTTTCTGCGGCCGTAGCGGAAGCGGAGTCACCTCCGGCGTCGGAACGGTCCACGGACGTGGCAGGGGACGAGCCAAGATTTCCGCCGCCTTGAAGTAATCCAATCGGGCCCGGAGCCAAGGCACGTACGGGCGTAAGGCCGTCTCGCGCTCCAACCACGGAAGGAGGGCGTCGGCCACCCGGCGCAATTCGGCCAGATCGAGGAGGTTCTCGGCTTGTAGGCGATCCTGGACTTGACGCAGGAGAGGCTCGACTTGCTGAAGATCCAGCTCGGGCAGCGGCGGCAATGCCTCTTCGTCGATGTTCTGATCCCACCAACGTTGTCCCTCATTCAGCAACGATTCCAGGCTGGGCAAGGGTTGGGCCTCGGAGCCCTGAGCCGCCATCACTCGCGGGAGGGGCAAGAGGAACGCGAGCAGGATGGATCGAGGAATGCGTTTCACAGCAGGTGCTCTTGAACCCTCGCGCAGGGGATGCCCCTCGGCAAACCTCAGATCGACAATCTCCGCATTGATAAAGCCACCCAGACTTCCGCGGATGGCAGGACCAAATCTGGACACAAAACCGGGACTTGCCCCGGTGGATTCGCTCGACACACTGGATAAAAGCTTCCAAATCCTCTGTTTATGGGCCGCATCTACAACAACATCATCGAGACCGTCGGGCGCACGCCGCTCGTCCGCCTGAACCGCATCCCCGCCAGCCTGGGCGTGGATCCGTCCACTCAGATCCTGCTCAAGTGCGAGTTCTTCAACCCGCTCGGATCCGTGAAGGACCGTATCGGCATGGCCATGATCCAAGATGCCGAGGAGAAAGGTATTCTGAAACCCGGCACCACCATCATCGAGCCGACCTCGGGAAATACTGGTATTGCGCTGGCCTTCGTCGCCGCGGCCAAGGGCTACAAGGTCATCCTCACCATGCCCGAAACCATGTCGCTGGAGCGCCGGACCTTGCTGGCCCTTTTGGGCGCCAAGTTGGTGCTCACCCCCGGCAGCGAGGGCATGCGAGGCGCCATCGCCCGGGCCGAATTGCTGGCCAAAGAGATCCCCGATTCGTGGATCCCGCAGCAGTTCGAGAACGGCGCCAACCCGGCCATCCACACCGCGACGACCGGCCCGGAAATCTGGGAAGACACCGCCGGCGCCGTGGACATTTTCATTTCAGCGGTCGGCACGGGTGGGACGATCACGGGTTGCTACGAGTTCATCAAACCCCTCAAGCCGTCGTTCACGGCCATCGCGGTTGAACCCAAGGATTCTCCGGTCATCACCCAGACGCTACTCGGCGAGGCAGTGAAACCCGGCCCGCACAAAATCCAGGGTACCGGTGCGGGATTTGTGCCGAAGAACCTTCGTCTGAAGGATGCCGCAGGAAACCCCCAGATCATCGAAGCGGTGCAAGTGAGCAACGATGACGCCTTCGCCATCGCCCGCCGACTGGCCAAGGAAGAAGGGATCCTCGCCGGCATTTCTTCAGGCGCGAACGTGTGGGCCGCCATCGAGGTGGCCAAGCGACCCGAAAACAAGGGCAAGACCCTCGTCACGATCGGCTGCTCTACGGGTGAACGCTACTTGTCCACCGCCTTGGCCGCCGAGGCACGGGCTGAAGTCGGGGGCTGAAGTAGGGCGCCCGCGGGGTGACCCCTCGGAGCCAACTAACCCAAGAACACAGGCCGCGAGGGACCCCTCGCGGCCTGTTTGTTTTCAGAAGAGTCCGAAGCCAGATTCACGCCAGCCATTGCTTCCAGCCATTGCCGGCAAAAAGGGCTCTCAAGCCAATCACCCCTCCGAGATCACGGCTTAGATCACAAACGGACCACTAACTTTCCGAACTGCTCGCCACGTTCCATTCGTTCAAAGGCGGCTCCGATATGATCTAGATCGAAGACTTCGCTGACCACCGGCTTAATAACATGGGCCTTCACGAACTCGACCATCGCCGCAAACTCGGCGGGACTGCCCATCGTCGTGCCCAGGAGGGAAATTTGTCGCCAGAACAACTTGCGGGTGGGCAGCTCAGGCGGGTTTCCGCAGGTGGCTCCGAAGAAGACGATCCGCCCGCCTGAGGCGGTGAGATCGACGAGCGTTTCAAAACCAGCCCCTCCAGCGCTGTCGATCACCACGTCAAAGGGTCCATGGTGCTTGCCGAATTCGACATGCCAGTCGGGCAAGTTGTAGAGGCTGCCCGCCCTGGAACCCAACTCATGGGCTCGCTCCAGTTTCCAGGGTGCGCTGGAAGTCACACAGGGAATCGCTCCCGCCGCCGCAGCAAACTGCAGGGCGAACAGCGCTGTTCCCGCGCCGATACCATTGATGAGAATGCGTTCATGGGCCTTGAGCCCGGCCCGACTGAAGATCGCCCGATAGGCAGTGAGCCCGGCCAAGGGAAGTGCCGCAGCCTCTTCCCAAGACAGGTGAGTCGGCTTCGGGGTCAACTGCGTGGCGGGAATGGAAACGAACTCGGCAAAGGTGCCATCCCGAGGCAACCCCAGAATCGAGAATCGGGGTTCTTGGGATTTATCAGAAGGACCCCAGTCGAGGGATGGATTGAGGATCACCTCTTGGCCCACCACGGAAAGATCCACTCCCGGCCCGGCCTGGACCACGGTGCCCGCACCGTCAGAACCGAGGATGACCGGGAACTTGAGCCCGGCATACTTTCCTCCCTTGATCCACACGTCGCGATGATTCAAGGCAGCCGCGTGGAGGCGGACAACGACTTCACCGACGTGCGGGGTTGGTTGAGGGACAGTATCGACGACCAATTCCTGGACGCCGCGAAGGACGGCAGCTTTCACGCTGCGAAGCTTAAGGCGACCGACCGGCCAACGCGAGCCCTTGGAACTTACTTCAGCCGGAGGAAATTTGATAGGATGGTACGCCCGTTCTCCGTGAGAATGCTCTCCGGGTGGAACTGAACTCCCCAGATGGGCAGCGAGGTGTGTTTAACCCCCATCACCTCCCCTTCCTCGGTCCAGGCAGTCACCTGAAGTTCCGGGGGCAGGGTGTCACGCCGTGCTACCAACGAGTGATAACGGGTGGCGTTGAAAGGGTTGGGCATTCCCTCAAAGAGATCCTTGCCGTCATGAAAAATAGGCGAAGTCTTGCCATGCATCATGCGGTAGTTGACCTCCACCGTCGCGCCGAAGGTGTGGCAAATGCACTGATGCCCCAGGCAGACGCCTAAAACAGGCACCCGACGCTCGGAGAAGGCGCGGATCAGGTCGTTCGAAAGCCCCGCCTCGCGCGGCGAACACGGACCCGGTGAAATGAGGAGCTGTTCCGGCTTCAGGGCCAACGCTTCTTCTAGGCGGATTTGGTCATTTCGATACACCTGCATCTCCACGCCCATCTCGCCGAGGTACTGGACGAGGTTGAATGTGAACGAGTCGTAGTTGTCGATGACCAGCAACATGGCTCAAGGACGCTAGTCCGGTCGGAGCAGGATGGGAAGCCCTCCCCCCACTGAGCCCAAGGCGCAAAATTTGAGGCAACCCACGTTACTGGCCAGCCCATGGCTCCGCTGTGAACACTATTCTGCGGGCGCACCACCGAGCCATCGTGAGCCGATCGCAGTTCGTTTTAACATTCCAAGGATTCACTCAGTGGCCGAGTTTTGCCAAGTCTCACCCCGGAACGGTCGACCAATCCTCGCTGGCGTCGAAACTAGAATCGCTCGAATGCGGTTACGTTAGTGAAAACCGCTGGCGCAGTCCGCTTCCCGGATTCATCTTCGAAAGAGGATTCTCCTTTGCATCCCTATGACCCGGCCCCTTCGCCTGATTCTTCTCGGCCTCTGCTATAGCTGGGCCCTCTTACTGTCCGCTGCGCCCGACACTTACCAACTCCTCCTCGCCGGCGAGTCCGTTGTCGATGCACGCGAAACCGCAGCCAAGTCCGGCAGCACCACCAAAGCACTGGTCGACGCCGGCAAGGCCCGGAGACGTGCTCTCGTTGGTGAGCACGCACTGCTGCAGAAGCGCCTGGCCGGATCCGGCACCGTGGTCGTCGGCAGCACTTACACCCTCCTCAATAGCCTGCTGGTAACAGCAGAGGCGTCCTCGCTGGATCAACTGCGCGCGCTTCCCGGCGTCGTCTCGGTCGAACGCGTACAACCCCTCGAACGCCATACCCGGACATCGGTCCCCTTCATCGGGGCGCCCTCGGTGTGGCTACCTCAGGGAGCTGAGTCCGGATTCACCGGACGCGGAGTGCGCATCGCTCTCGTGGATTCCGGTATCGATTATTTTCACGCCCAGTTCGGTGGCTCCGGCGATCCTGCCGACTACGCTGCGAATGATCCCACCCTTCTAGAACCAGGCACTTTTCCTACCACCAAGGTGATCGGTGGTTGGGACTTTGCGGGTGATGATTATGATGCCAGTGGGGAATTCGGAAGCACGTCACCGCTTCCGGATGGCGACCCACTAGATCCGCCCTCCAATAGACATGGTTCCCACGTCGCCGGGATCGCTGCGGGCTTAGGAGTGCTGGTCGATGGCAAACCGTTCGCCGGCCCCTACGGGCCCGACATTTACACCAATAACTTCAAGGTGGGTCCGGGTGTGGCCCCCGAGGCTTCCCTCATTGCCTACAAGGTGTTCGGAGCCCGAGGCAGCACCGCCCTCGTTCCCTTGGCGCTGGATGCAGCCGCCGATCCGGACCGCGACGGCAACACCGCCGACCGGGTCGATGTGCTCAACCTTTCCCTAGGATCCCCCTTCGCCACCGAAGCGGAGTCGTGGCAAACCGACGCCATTAACCGACTGGTTAATCTTGGCACCGTGGTGGTGGTTTCGGCCGGCAATTCCGGCAATACCCACTATGTCATCGGTTCTCCGGGGGTCTCCAGTAAAGCCATCACCGTGGCCAACACCTATGATGATGGGTCCACGTCCTCCACCATCAGCGTCACCGCGCCGGCAGCCGTCGTGGGAGAGTACGCGTCCGTCGAAGGGGTGTTCACCTTTCCCATCGCCTCGGTAGGAGAAATTTCTGCGCAAGTTGTCGCCACCCAACCCCTCAATGCCTGCCAGGATGGGGACGACGGCCGCGTTTCCAATGCTTCCGAAATCCGAGGCAAGATTGCCCTCATCGACCGCGGCACCTGCTTCTTTTCCAGCAAGATTCGGGCAGCCCAACAAGCCGGAGCGGTCGCCGTGGTGATGGTCAATAATGTGGATGGCTTTCCCATCCCCATGGGCGGGTTCGGAGATACCAGCGACATCAAGATTCCTGGCGTCATGATCTCCCGGACCGACGGCGCAATCCTTCGCCGCCGACTCGCCGAGGGCGTGTCCATCACCCTCGAACCCCGCTCCGCCACGGTGCGTCCGGAGTTGGCCGACCGAGTGAACGATTCCAGTTCCCGCGGACCGGTGGCCTACACGAGCCGCCTCAAACCAGACCTCGCCGCACCCGGCAGCGCCATCCCCTCCACGCGCGCCGGATCCGGCACTGATTCTATTCTCATGACGGGCACCTCGATGTCTGCACCTCATGTCACCGGGGCCGCAGCCTTAATACGACAAGCACGGCCCACCTGGAGCGCCTTAGAAATTAAGGCCGCGCTCATGAACACGGCGGCCCGCACGGCCAATGGCGATGGCATAGCTTATCCGGAATCTTGGGTGGGTGCGGGCCGGGTGGCGGTGATCGACGCGCTGGCTACCACCGTGATTGCGCGCAACGCCTCGGCGAGTGATCAGGTTTCCATCTCGATGGGGGCCCTAGAACTGGCGGCCCCCTACACTGAAGAGCGCCGAGTCCGCCTAACCAACAAAGGGTCGCAGTCGGTCACCTTGAAAATCACCAGCAGCAACACGGTGGGCATCACCGCCGCACGAATGGTGCCCCTGCTCAATCAAATCACCCTGTCGGCTGGTCAGGAAGTGGCCATCCCCTTCCGCTTCGAGGCAAATCCCGCTGGAGTTGGCGACGATCCGACCACCGCAGACATCCAGGGAACTCGCTTCCGCCCCAAAATGCCTGAAGCCAGCGGCCAACTCTGGTTTCATGGCGGGCTAGTCCCCATCCATGTGCCCTGGCACGCCATCGTCCGACCGCTGGCCCCGGCCCATGCAGGTGCCTTGCGCATCGGTCTTCCGTCAGGATCGGGGACAACCACCGTGCCGTTGCCCACCCTCCGCGACGGACAACAAGCCCCAGGATTAGTCGGGGTCTTCCAGTTGGGAGGCATCAGCCCGTCGCGCAACCTGGCCTTCCCTAATGGGGCGGCCGACCTGCTGGCCTTCGGGGCCGCCACCGACAAGCCCGGTGGTGACATCGCCTCGGCTCGGATTTTCTTCGGACTGGCGACCGCCGGGAAATGGATCACCCCCCAACGAGTTTTCAACTCCCTCGACGTGGAAATCGACCTGGACAACAACGGTTCGGTGGACGCCCGCGTGGTCAACACCACCGCCGGAAACCTCAACGGGAACGACATTACCGATGACTCGCTCTCGAACGACTTTCTCGTCTCCGCAGTCATGACCACCGGAGGCACCAACTGGATCGAAGGCGGCACCCTCAACGTCCTGGATCCTCGATCTCGAGACACCGCACTCTTTCACAACGGCGTTCTAGTGCATTCCATCCCCGCCTCCGCGTTGGGCTTGGGCGGGCGCAAAACCTCCTTCCGATACCGGGTGAACACGGCCACCGAGGGTGCCAACGAAACCACCGGTTGGGCCACCTTCGACCTCGCCGCTCCCCTGGTTGCCACCGATGCCCCCGGACTCAACGGTTCGCCCTGGTTTCAGGAAGGTCAACGGGTGCGCCTTCGCGTGGCCCGCAGCACCTCGGTGGTGCAGGCGCTGTTGTTGCATTTGCACAACGCCGCCGGCTCACAAGCCGAGGTGATTCGCCTCAATCCTGCGACCGAAGACCAGGACGGCAATGGCCTCGTCGACGCCCAAGAACTCGAGTATTTTCCGACCTTGGGCAATAGTGCGAACTCCGATCCCGACGGAGACGGCCTCTCCACCCGGGACGAACTCCAGCAGGGATCCAACCCCGCAGACGGAGCCTCGCCCTTGAGAGTGCTGGGATTCTCGGCCGCGGTGGGCGTTAATGGACAGCTGGGAGCCGAATTTCAATGGCTAGGCCAGACCGGTCGCCGCTATTCGGTCCTCCGGGCTGATCGTCTGGAGGGCCCCTTCGCCCCCATCGCCACCGGCTTGGGAGGGTCCTCCGGATCCCAGGCCTTCCAAGATCCGCTCCCACCCGACGGCGCGGCTTTCTACCGGGTTCAGGCCGAGTAACGATCGCCTGGGAATCCAAAATCACCGTCTCCAGATTATTACGTGACCGGATGCCCCACGATGGTGTAGGCAATCGCCTTTCCGCTCGTTCCGGTCTTTCGGGGCGACGCGGAATCGACGCGTACGATGAAACACCTGTTGAGCCTCGAGGCACTGTCCGGCAATGAAATGCGGGATATCCTGAACCGTGTTCCCGCGTTCAAGAACCACCGGGGTCAGCATGACCGACCGCTGGCCGGCCAAACCTGGGCACTCATCTTCAGCAAGAGTTCCACCCGGACCCGCGTCAGCTTTGAAGTGGGCCTGAGGGAACTCGGCGCGGAAGTGCTCTTCCTTAATGCCGGAGACATCCAACTCGGTCGCGGCGAACCCATTAAGGATACCGCCCGCGTCCTCGGACGCATGATCCACGGCGCGGTGATTCGCACCTTCGCCCAACAAGATGTCGAAGACTTCGCCCAATTCTCGGGCATCCCCACGGTCAATGCGCTGACCGATGCAGAACACCCCTGCCAAATTCTGACCGACCTCTTCACCTTCGAAGAGCAACGGGGCCAATCCATCCAAGGCAAGGTCGTCACCTTCGTGGGCGACGGGGCTTGCAACGTGCCTGCCAGCTGGATTTGGGCCGCGGCGCGACTGGGCTTCGAACTGCGCATTGCCGCTCCTAAGGCCTACCAACCCGATGCAGAACTCCTCCGCCGGGCGGGAGGATCCATCCATTGCACCGAGGATCTGGATGCGGCCGCCTGCGGCGCGGATTTGCTGTATACCGATGTCTGGGTATCCATGGGCAAGGAAGCCGAGGGTGCTCAACGCCTGAAGGACCTCGCCGGATACCAGATCAACGAGGCCCTAGTGCGCCGGGCCAACCCCGGAGCACTGGTGATGCACTGCCTGCCGGCGTATCGCGGCAAGGAGATCACCGAAGAAACCCTCGAAGCCCACGCCGACACCATTTTCCGGGAAGCCGAGAACCGCCTCCACACCCAGAAGGCCATTGTCGACTGGATGGTCGGCTAAGGGTGGGCGGCGGCCGCGCGAAATCCGCCCGTGCCATGAAACTCCTCGTTGTCAGCGATCCCCACTGGGCCGGACCGGCCGAGCAGGCTCGCCGTGGATACGAGGCGCGCGCGATGCCCCATCGGATGCAGCGCATTCTGGCCGCCACCTGGCGCAAGGGTTTCTGGCTGGCCGATCCCATGGCGCACAACGACAAGTTGGACCGCATCCTGGCCCTCAATCCGGATCCGGATCTGGTCGTCGCCAATGGAGACTATTCGGTGGATTCGGCCTTCGTGGGAATCTCTGACGAGGCCGCCTGCGACAGTGCCCACCGATGCTTGAGCGCGTTGCGGGCTGCGTATGGAGACCGTCTGCTGCCCGTGATCGGGGACCACGAACTCGGCAAGCACAGCCTTTTTGGCGGCGTGGGGGGCCCTCGTTGGGAGAGTTGGTTGCGGCTGGAATCCCGGTTGTCGATTCCCGCCTGGTGGCAACGGGACATCGGCCGATATCGCCTCCTGGCCGTCCCATCCACCCTGGTGGCGCTGCCCGCCTTCGAGTCGGAGCTATTACCGGAAGAAGCGCCCGTCTGGAGGGCAGAGCGACAACGAGTTCTCTCCGAAATCCAGGCCTCTCTTATTTCGCTCGAAGCCGACCGCCGCATCCTTCTCTTTTGCCACGATCCTTCCGCCCTGCCTTTTCTGGCGGAGCTGCCGGAGGTCCGGGACCGCTTCCCACAGTGGGAATCCACCATCATCGGACACCTGCATTCACCAGCCATCGCTCGCTTGGCCACGATGCTGGCCGGCATGCCCATCCTCCGAGGGCTGGGGTCGTCTGTGAAACGCTACTCGACGGCACTCCATCAGGCCCAGGCCTGGAAAGAATTCCGGGTGCGCCTTTGCCCGTCGCCCACCGGGGCTCAAGCACTCAAAGATGGTGGCTGGCTCACGGCCGAATGGGATCCGGAGAGCCCGGCTCCGATCCCGTGGCAACACCACCGGTTGCCCTGGTAAATCTGGGAGGCTCACTCCAGAGGGATGATTTTTATCGTTGGCGCACCAAAGGCCCTTTCCATCGGCACTCGACCCCGCTGACCGATTGCAACTAGGTTCGCAGCAGACCCCCGATGCGCCGATCTGCCCCCATCCTCATTGCGTGCCTGCTGGCCCTGACCGGCAGTTTCCCCGATGACGGGCTCCGAGGGGCCGAGGGCGGACCCTCCCTGCGATCCCGCCCCTTCGCCATCACCGACGCCGACCGCGCGCACTGGGCTTTCCAACCCATCCAAAGCGCGGTGGTGCCGAAAGGGACACACGCCATCGACCACCTGCTGCAAGTCCGCCTGCGGCAGGCAGGCCTCCAATCCAGTCCGCCGGCCACACCGCGCGAGCAAGTGCGCCGAGCCTATCTAGACCTTTGGGGGCTACCACCGTCTCCCGAAGCGGTGACCGAGTTTGAGCGTCACCCCACGGACGCCGCCTGGGTCGCACTTATCGATCGCCTGCTCGAGTCCCCGCATTATGGGGAGCGTTGGGGACGACATTGGCTGGATCTGGTGCGCTATGCCGAGAGCAACGGGTACGAGCGCGACGGACCCAAGCCGCACGCCTGGCGTTACCGCGACTACGTCATCGACAGCTTCAACAGCGACAAGCCCTACGATCAATTCGTGCGAGAACAACTCGCGGGTGACGAACTGGCCGAAGCGGCCCTCCAGTCCGAATCGACCCTCACACCGGAATGGCGAGCCAGCCTCATCGCCACCGGCTTCTACCGACTGCACATCTGGGACGATGAGCCGGATGACACCGCCGCGGCTGAATTCGACGACCTCGACGACATGCTTAGCACGACGAGCACCGCCTTCCTCGGGCTGAGCGTCGGATGCGCCCGTTGCCACGACCACAAGTTCGACCCCATTTCTCAGGCCGATTACTACTCGCTGCTCGGCTTCCTGAGAAACATCGACGGCTACGGCCAACAGCACACGGGCGGTGGCGGCCGAGGCACCGGGAAAATCACCCGACCGCTGGCCACGGCCTCCGAATCCTCCCGTTGGCATTCCCAACGCGAAGCGCGCCTCAACGAGTTGCGCCAACGGGTCCGTCAGGCCAGTGGAACCGAGGCGAAACGGTCCGCCGAAGCAATATTGAAGCAGGCCGAGGCAGAAACACCTCCCTTCGACTTCGCACTCGCCATTGCCGAGAACGGACCCAAGCCCCGACCCACCCGCATCCTCCTGCGCGGTGATGTGCAAACACCCGGAGCCGAGGTCCCTCCGGCCTTTCCAGGAATTTTTGCTCAACCGACGCCCACTCCTCCAGACCGATCCACAGAGGCCACCTCCACCGGACGTCGACGCCAACTGGCCGAATGGATGAGCGGTCCCCGAAACCCCCTCACGGCACGCGTCATCGCCAATCGGGTGTGGCAGCACCATTTCGGCTCCGGACTGGTTCCAACGCCCGACGATTTCGGAGTCACCGGTCTGCCACCCAGCCACCCAGAATTGCTCGACCATCTGGCTTCCGAACTCGTCCGTCAGGGGTGGCATCTCAAGGCGCTGCACCGACAAATCATGACCAGCCGAGCCTATCGAATGTCTTCGCAAGCCCAGTTCGCCAGATCCCGGCGCAAGGATGACGCAAACCGTCTGGTATGGCGTCAAAACCTCCGACGACTGGATGCCGAGGCCATCCGCGATTCCGTCCTCACCATCAGCGGCCGCCTGAACCCAACCCGCGGGGGGCCCAGCGTGTTTCCCACCCTGCCAGCGGAGGTACACACCACGCAGGACTCGGCTGGCAAGGGTTGGCAAGACAGTCCACTGCCCGAGCAAGACCGCCGAAGCATTTACTTGGTGGTGAAACGCGCACTCAAGGTGCCCCTACTGGAATGCTTCGACGCGGCCAACGGCACTAGTTCCACAGGGCAACGTACCCGCACCACGGTGGCACCGCAGGCACTGACCCTGCTCAATGATCCGTGGATCCAAATTCAGGCCAAAGCCTTTGCTAATCGGGTCACTCGCGAGGCCGGCACCGACCGCGACCGACAAATCGAAAGAGCCTTCGCGCTGGCCTTGCAACGACTACCCACCCGAGCCGAAGCAAAGGCCGCACGGAATCTCCTGCAAGACCAGGCCGCTCTTGTAAAACCAGATCCCAAAATTGATCAGCAAGGAGAGCCACCAACGGCCGCTCACCGCGACGCGCAACAGTCGGCATTGGTGAGCCTTTGCCGCGGCCTGCTCAATGTGAACGAGGTTCTAGGCACCGAATGAATCCAACAAACCCTTTCCAACCCCGACGCCAGTTCCTCTGGGAAATGGGTGCAGGCTTCGCCGGTCTAGCACTCACCTCGATGCTGGAAGCCGATGGGTTTTTCGGCCGCCGCACACGTACCGAATCGACCAGCCTCCCCCAGCACCCACTGGAACCCAAACCACCCCACCGGACCACTCGGGCCAAGTCGGTGATCTTCCTCTTCATGTTCGGCGGCCCGTCGCAGGTAGACCTCTTTGACTACAAGCCCGAGCTGCAACGCCGGGATGGGCAAACCATCGACAACGAGTTCCGCCGCAACAGCAAGACCCGCGCGGTCCTTCAGGCCAGCCGTCGCACCTTCCGCCAGCACGGCCAGTCCGGGCTGTGGTGCTCCGACGCCTTCCCGCATCTCTCGAAGCACATGGACAAGCTGGCTGTGGTGAAGTCGCTCTACAGCGATTCCTTCGCCCACGGCAGCGCGGTCCTCCAAATGAATACCGGCCGAATCTTGCAAGGACACCCCTCGCTGGGTGCGTGGCTGAGCTATGGACTGGGGACGGTAAACCAAAACCTCCCCGGCTACGTGGTCATGCTCGACCCGCGCGGCGGACCGACAACGGGTGCCCCCAACTGGTCCAGCGGATACATGCCCGGAGTGCATCAGGGCACCGTGCTACGAACCTCAGGTGAACCCATTCTCAACCTAAAAGCGCCCGCGGATCTCGGGCGAGAACACCAGCGCCGAGAGATTGAATTCATTCAAGAACTCAACGCCCGGCACCAGCGTCAACACCCCGAAACCCCAGACCTGGCTGCGCGTATCGCCAGCTACGAACTGGCATTCCGACTCCAATCTTCCGCCCCCGAAGCACTCGATTTGTCGCAAGAAGACCCCCGCACGCTAGAGGCCTACGGCATCCAAGAGCCCAAACCCACCTGGCACCCGCTGGCCCAGGGCCCGGCCCCCTTCGGACGCCAGTGCCTGACCGCGCGACGGCTCGTCGAACGCGGCGTGCGCTTCGTACAAATCTACTCGGGCGGCGGCGCGGCCGGCGGCCAAAACACCTGGGACGGCCACCACGGCATCGAGGAGAACTTGAAGCTGCATTGCCCGGAGGTCGATCAACCCATCGCCGCACTGCTGGCCGATTTGGAGCAGCGGGGACTGCTGGAGGAAACCCTCGTGGTCTGGGGCGGCGAGTTCGGCCGAATGCCCGTCTCTGAAACCTTCAATACCGGAGGCAAGCCGGGCGGACGCGACCACAATCCTAAGGGCTTCACCTACTGGATGGCCGGTGGAGGGGTGAAGGCCGGGACGAGTTACGGCGAAACCGATGAAGTCGGCGAGGCCGCCGTGGTCAACCGTCATCACCTGCGAGATTTGCACGCCACGATCCTCCACCTCATGGGTCTGGATCACGAGCACCTGACCTACCTCCACGGCGGCCTGAACCAGAAGCTCACCGGTGTTGTTGAAGCCCAACCGATCCACGGAATCCTGAGCTGAGCTGGAACAATTCAGTGGGATCGTTCCGCCTGAGTCGCTTGATCCGAGAGTCCTGGTCGCAGAGGATGGGCCAAGAATGTCCGCCTTGCCCCGATTGGTGTTTATGGGAACCGCCGACCTCGCTGCCACGGTGCTGCGACGTCTAGTGGCCGACCCGCGTTGGCAGGTGATCCTGGCGGTGAGCCAACCGGATCGACCGAAGGGTCGTGACCTCGCGCTCCAGCCCACCCCGGTCAAGCAGGCCGCTCTCGAGCTAGGCATCCCGATGGACCAACCGACCAAGGCCCGGGATCCCGAATTCATCGAACGTCTCCGCACCCTTGCGCCCGACCTGATGGTGGTCGCTGCCTACGGGCAACTCCTGCCGCAGACGCTGCTAGACATTCCCCGTCACGGATGTCTCAACGTCCACACGTCGCTATTGCCCGCTTATCGGGGAGCCGCACCCATTCAATGGGCTCTGGCAGACGGCTTGAACGAGACCGGAGTAACCCTCATGCGCATGGAGGCCGGGCTCGACACCGGCCCCATCGTCACCACGGCCACTACGCCCATTTTGGACGAGGACACCGGTCAATCACTCCATGACCGACTGGCCGACCTAGGTGGCGAATTACTGATCCGATCGCTGCCCGACTATCTCGCAGGCTATTTACAGCCACGACCCCAACCCCTCGATGGGATAAGCCTCGCCCGCAAAATCAACAAAGAGGACGGCCGCCTCGTGTGGGAGCGTCCTGCTGTGGAACTCTGGCGTCGCCTGAGAGCATTTACCCCCTGGCCCGGGGCCTTCTGTCACGCGGAGGGAGGCGGTAAGACCCGCCTGGTGAAGGTCCACGCTGCCAGCCTGAGTGAAGGCTCCGGCCGGCCCGGAGAGCGACTCGACTGCGGCAAGGGACGCTTGGTTGTGGCCTGCGGCCGTGGGGCTCTCGAGCTGCTAACGCTGCAGCCTGAAGGGGGGCGTCGCATGGATGCCGCCGCCTTTCTGGCCGGTCACCCGTTGGAGCGTTTCACCTGATCAACTACTTCAGCCACTTCTACAGCTGGCACTCCTACAGCCACCACGGGGATCGAGTGCTCGACAGTGCGAACCCGGCTGGCGAGCCACACGCTGAAGACGCCCGAGACCACCGCGATCCAACCCAGCCGATCGTAGCCCACGATCTCGCCGGTGGGGGTTTTTACCACGAGCCAACCGCCCACTGCGGTGGTGAGCCCGGCCATGATGTCGCGGGCGCAACTGCTCAAACTCAAGAACGCCCCACGCCGATGCGGTGGCACTGCAAGACTGAGGATTGCCTGAGCCGGGATGAACCGCCCGCTGGCAAAGACAAAGAAGGATCCCCCCAAGAGCACCAACCAGAAGAGGGGCATCGGACGAGCATGCGTGATTCCGAGGGTGATCAGGATGGCAAACCCCACCAAACCCCCGTAGACGCGAACCCGACCCAGATCATCGGCCATCCGACCAACACGGGGTGTGGAAAAGAGGCTCAAAAGGCCACCCACGAGATAGACTAAGAACAACTGATTTTCCGCCAGATGAACATTCCCGATGAGGTAGGGGGCGAGCATCGGAATGATGGTGAAATGGGCAAAGACCAGCATGCCATAGAAGGCCAAAGCCCGACGGGCATTGGAGTCGCGGACTACCTCTAGGATTGGAGCAAAACCAAAGCGGGCCGTGGGATGAATGTGTTCCTTGAGAGTCGGCAAGTTTACAGAAATCAACCCGCACAAGATGACCGAAAGGACCGCCACCCCCCAAAAGGGGGCCTCCCAATTGAAGCGATTAGCCAGCGCCAGACCCAAGGGAACCCCAAATGCCGCCGCTGCCGAAAAGGAGGTGGTCACCAACCCCAGGCCGCCCGCCCGCCGCTGGGGAGGTATCAGGTCGGAAGCCACGGTCATGACCAAGGATCCGCAGAGGCCGCCGAAAATACCGCAAATCGACCGAGCCACGGCCAGCATCGGAGCGCTATGAGCCAACGCACACCCCAAGGTGCCGACGATAAATCCGAGGTAGGTGAGTATTAGTAGCGACCGCCGCTCGAACCGATCAATGAAGGTGGACCCAAAAAATCCTGCCAAGCCCGAGGCCACCGAGTAACAGCCGAGCAGCGCACTAAATCCCGCCGGACCGATGTGGAGTTCCCTCATCAACTGGGGTCCCAGCGGAAGCATCACCATAAAATCCAAGACATGGGTGAACTGCACGGCCGCCAGGAGCAGCAAGAGTCGTCGTTCACGGGATTCGGCCATCGGGTCTCCTTTAAGGACTCTACCGGCCCCAACAGAGTGACACACAGTTACCGCACTTTGAACGAAAGCCAACCCCAGAGCCTGATATTGGAACGTCTTGAAACCTCTTGAAGCGTTCAAAATTTAATCAAACCCACCAGAACGCAGTGAGTTTCAGTGACTAACCCACCCAAAAGGCTTCCTCGCCGGAGACCTCTGCGTGGCGGTAGGCTGAAGGGGTGACGAGCGCTTGGATTAACCGAGAGACGCAGCGGTACCCGGTGGCGATTCTGGCCGGGCTGGCCGGTGCCTTGGCTCATCCAACTCCGGGTTGGGCTGGGCTGGCTTGGATTGCTCCCGCGCTCCTGTGGTTTGGGGCCTTCGGACTGCGCGGGCCAGAGGGGTTTCGCTACGGCTACGTCGCCGGGCTCGTCCACTTTCTGGTGCTCCTGCGCTGGATGCGTCACATCCCCTATCCCGTCGGAGCCTATGCCGGATGGGTGGCCTTAAGCGCTTACTGCGCTTTGTTCCCCGCGCTTTGGATTCGGCTCGGGCTACAAATCACGCAAGGGGGCGGCCGCCGAGGCGACCGGAATGCCGATCATCCGCCCACCGACCGGCAGACCGGGAGTTGGCACGACTGGCTCTTGGAGGCTCGGGCCTATGCTCGGCAACCCTGGCCTTTGAGGGCTTCGCAACTGGTGACCCTTGCTCTGGCCTGGGTGGCCCTGGAGTACCTGCGCTCCCACCTCTTGAGCGGATTCCCCTGGGCTCCTCTCGGCGTGAGCCAGTGGCGGCAATTACCCCTCATCCAACTAGCGAGCGTCACCGGGGTGTACGGCGTCTCCTTCCTGGTGTGCTGGAGCAGTCTAGCCCTGGGAGGGGCCTTCCTAAGCATGGGCCTGCGTCCGGAATCGCGCTGGAGCTGGACTGCGGAAGCCCGACTACCACTCCTGGTGACATTGATGGTCATGGGCTGGGGGTTCTGGGAAGTCATGGGCTACCGCCGTCTGGAGCGCCAAGCCAACCCCGAAACCGTCCGCTTGGGTCTCGTTCAGCCCTCGGTGCCGCAGACCCTTCAATGGGATCCCGACGAACAAGGGCGCACCTTTGCCAAGATTGAGGGCCTGTCCCGTCAAGCGTTGGCACTGGAGCCCGAGGTACTCCTCTGGCCCGAGGGAGCCTTTGGCCTCACGGACACCAACTACGCTCGCATGGTGGCACTGCTTGGAAAGAACGGGCCGGACTGGATTCTGGGAGCCGACGATTCCGTGGCCCGGGAAGGCGGGGCCGGAGATCGACCCGCCGTGGCCCGCTACAACGCAGCCTTCCTGCGACGCGCCGATGGCTCCATGCCACCGGCCTACTGGAAGCGGCGACTGGTTCCCTTTGGCGAGTACGTCCCGCTAGCACGGTGGCTTCCCTTCCTTAAGTGGATCACACCCATCGGCGATGGCTTTGAAAGCGGTGATCGCCCCTGGACCTTCCGCCTCACTGGGGGCGCCACCGTGGCCCCGGTCATTTGCTTTGAGGACGTCTTCCCGCACGGCATCCGGGACCATGTCCGTCCGGAGGTCGATTTCATTCTCTGCCTCACCAACGACGGCTGGTTCGCGGAGAGCGCAGCGCAATGGCAACACACCGCCAGCGCGGTCTTCCGATCCGTAGAAAACGGAGTCGCCTTGGTGAGGGTGTGCAACAACGGCCTCACCGGCTGGTGGGACGCCTGCGGCACCCCGCGCGACGTCCTGGGTGACTCGACGGGCCAGGTGTATTCACCCGGCATCCTCTTGGCCACCGTGCCCATTGGGCTCCCTCACACCGAGACCCCCTATCACCGACACGGCGACGTGTTCGCCCAAGGCTCCCTGGCCCTGGTAGCCTGGCGCCTTCTCCGTTCCCTGCGCCGACAGTCAATCGGGTCCAGCCCAGCGACACCTCAGGGATAAAGCAGGTAAGGCTGTCGGAGAGCTTCGAAGCCCTTTAAGTCCGACTCGATACGGGCCATGGCCGGGGCAAGGTCGGCACCCGATTCCAGCAAGGGACGCACCTTCGCAGTGCCCATCAGGCGATCGAAGGTTGGGCCTTGGAAGGTGAGTTGGCTCGGATACAACCGCCGCACAGTCTCCAGGAGACGGAGCGTGGTGGTCACCGAACGGAAGCGGGCCGCATCGGTCACATGGATCTGGCTGCCTCCGCAAAGTTCTCCGCGGTGTTTGGAGAAGGAGGGTGTGAACCACGCCTCCCGAAAGACGACCCCGGGCAGATGGAGTGCATTGAGGGCGTCGGTCAATTCCCTGCCCCGGATCCAGGGCGCACCGAAGAACTCGAAGGGTCGAGTGGTTCCGCGACCCTCGGAGAGGTTCGTTCCCTCGAGCAGCACCTGGCCCGGATAGACGCGCGCGGTGTCCAGGGTAGGCATATTGGGCGAGGGCATCACCCAAGGCAGGCCCGTTTGCGCGAAGTCCAGGGAACGCGACCACCCGGTGACCGGTGTCACCGTCAAGGCCACCGGCTTGGCCAGGAAGCGCGCGTTGAACAGGCGCGCCAGCTCACCCACGGTCATTCCGTGGCGCATAGGAATCGGCTGGATACCCACCAACGACACCCACTCGGGGGCCTCCAGCACAGGACCCCCCAGCACAACGCCCCCGAGTGGGTTGGGCCTGTCGAGCACGAGCAGTGGGATGCCATGTTCGGCGCAGGCCTCCATGGCCTTGGAGAGTGTGCCCACGTAGGTGTAGGCCCGCGAACCCACATCCTGGATGTCAAAGACCATGAGATCGATGCGTTCGGCCAAGGGGGCATTGGTGGGGATACCCGGGCTGCCGCGGACCATCCCGGCGATATTGGTCAGCATGGGGCCCGTGGGCTTAAAGGTTTTGCCGTACAGGCTGAAGAGCGGGAGCCCCAGCACCGAATCCCACTGAAACCCCACCTTGTCACCCGCCTGCGCATTACCCCGGACCCCATGCTCCGGACCATAGAGTGCCACCAACTCGAAGTCCTTCCGCTGGCGCAGCTTCAAGGGCAGTGACTCCAAGTCGCGCGTCACGCCGGTGGGGTTGGTGATTAAGCCAATCCGTTTACCTCGCAGCGGCGACGCCTCGTTGGCTACTAGGTGATCGGCGCCCGTGCGAATCTCGGCCCGGACCTCAGCCCGGACCTCGCCCAAGCTCCTTGAGCCAAGACACAACCAAGCCGCGAGCAAGGCCCAACTCCCCAAACTTCTGTGCGGACTCCGGCACGGAATACGACCGACTCGTTCGGTAGGTTGATCTGAAAACGGCATAAGCAATGGGTTCACTCTCATTCTGGAAATTGGAAGGCGTAGAGATCGACGTCTTTCAGGACCCACCGGAGGCGCACGGGCGTCCCCCGCAACGCAGACACGTCGGCTCCCCCCGCCCAGGTGATCGTTCGCTCAAGGTCGTCGCCCACTACCTCGCGGCAGTCGGCCAAACCAAATCCTGGCAGCGGTTTTCCGGCCAGATCCTGCAGCTCAACTCGAAGGCTTCCAGCAGCCCCGGTGCTGACATTGATCACTAGCCGGCGGCCAGAGAAACGCAACGGATGGGTCACTAGCTCGCCACCGCGGAATGGCGCGGTCACCGAGGCGAACCCGTCGGTACGCAACGTGTGACGCACCAAATGCCCGGAGGACTGCGCATAATGAGCCTGCTTGTAGAGGGACATCTCACCCGAGGCGGTGCCCACAATACCCAGCGCGGTAAGACCGGCTCGGGAGGCCCAGTTGCCGGGATCGAGGCCAGGCCGGATGAATCCCTCTAGGAAAGTTCGGTCATAACGGTTCCCTCCGCGGGAGGTCATGAACACCGCCTCAGCCGCATCGCCCGCATAACCCGGCTTCACGCCCAACTCCCGTGCCTGAGCTTCGGACAACACTTGTCGGCCCGGCATGAAACGCATTGGCGTGGCCACCAGCAAGTGCGGTGCCCGAAAATACGGCTGGGTCTGGCTCGTGTAGAGATGCTCGGGCGGACCGTCGCTAAAGGTCATCGGCTCCGGTTGGGTCCAGTGCAGAAAATCCTCAGAGGTCGATCGGCTAATGGTCCTATAGCCGGCAAAGTCGCCGCCCGACCAGGTGCGAAGGAACAGCACATAGCGACCCTCGGCCGGCGACCAGCAGGCGACGTTTTGCGAGTCGAAGGCACCTCGGGTGAGTACCGGGCCCGAACCCAGTCGTCGCCAATGAAGACCATCCCCCGATGCAAAGGCATGGAGGCCGCTCTCGGTGGTTCCTGCCAACGCCTTGAAACGCTCCAGGCGGGGCACACCGGTCCTGGAGTCGAGGAAGGGCGAAAAGTTGTGCGAAAAAGGCGCCTGCCCAGCCAGCACCACATTGTTGCGACGAGTGCCTGCCACCTTGAAAAGGCCCAGGTTGGGTTTGCTCCAGGCGATGCCGTCGCGACTTTCCGCATAACACGTCACCTCGTTGGTGGAGCCATCCTTCCCAGCCAACGGCAGACCGCGGTAATACATTCGGAAAGGGCGCTTCGCATCATCCGGATCGTGAAGGACCGTGAGATATCCGGAAAACGCCCCCTCCCAGGGACGATCAAATTTGAGCACCGTCTCCCGAGGCTGCGGCTTGTGGAGATGCAGCGAAGTGCCGTCCATGCGGTCAATCAAGGCGCGATCTACGAAGAGCTCACGGCGCGAGCCGAGGTCCCGAACCTCGGGTTCCAGCGGCAGCCAAACCGGGCCCGATTCGGACAAGCGAAACCGGCGAGCCCGGATGGCGCTGGCAATTCCCTCCTCGTAATAAACCACCAGCACCGAGCGGTCCTGCAGTTCCACCGTGGCCGGGTAGGCGCCGAGGACCGAATCGATGGCATGAGGGCCCGACCAAGTAGCTCCGTCGTCACGGCTAATATGCAGCGCTGTCTGTGGCAACCGATGAGTCAGGAGAATCTCACCGCCAGTCAGCCGCGTAAAATGAGGGCTATGGCCTGAGAACCCGCTGGATTCCACCGCCGACCAACTCAAACCTCGGTCGCCGCTCCGAGCCCAGTGCAGCGGCACCCTATCGCCGCGCAAGGCGGCCAAGATCCGACCGTCCTTCAGTTCAATCACGTCTGTCTCCGCATCCAAACGAACCCCGCTGCCTTGCCCGATGGCGATAGGCGCACTCCATGTCTTGCCCTGGTCGGTCGAGCGGAGCACCCCGCCATAGGCCGTGTCACCGTCCTCGTGGTAAACACCCAAGAGACGCGTGCCGTCGGAGAGTTCACGCACCGGTGCCGATACAGCCCAGCGCGGGGCCAGCACACGCGGCTCGGAGTCCCAGGTCCAGCCGCCGTCGCGCGAGGTGACGATCGCCGTCTCGTACTCAGGCTGGGTCCCCGGAGCTTGCCGGTAGGGAAAGAAACTGCACACCAAGACCCCATCGCTCATCCGGGCGATGTGCGGGTCGCGGTCGTCGTCCGGACCGTCGAAGAGCACCCGCGGCTCGGTCCATGTGCGACCCTCGTCGGACGAGCGGACTGCACAAATACGCCCGCCCCGAGGCCAATCAGGACGCGGTAGCGACACGTGACCATAGCCTGCATAGAAGACGCAAATCAGGTCGCCATTGGCCAATCGGCACGCGTCTGGGAAGGCCTGGTAACTCCCGGCGGCCGCACCTCGCGAGATCACCCGATAAGACCCCGAGTCGGTCGCGGCCACGGACCGGGTCTGGCTCGCGGTCAAGACAGCCCAACCGATTAAGGCCTTGGGAATCCACCTCCAGGAACGCAGTGGGAGCATGGGCTTCATCCAACGCGACCCCGCCTCACCGGTCAAACCCTCCAGACTCTCCTGGAGCGATCCTCACCGATTTCTTGCCGCTGAGCCTGCGGAGCCCTCTTCCTCTTTGGCCGCGTTCCGGTCAGCGTTTGGCCGATGAAGGTACGGTGGGTCGATTCGACAGTACGTTTCCGGATGCGACCTCCGGAAGTAGTAGATTGGATGGCGACAGGGCAGTGTGCCGGCCAGATCCAAATCGGCCCCTTGGCCCAGGACCAATGGGCCTACCGCCTAGAACTGAACCCCGGGCCCGACTGGAAAATTACCAGCGAATCCGGACGATGGAATGTGGCTGTTCCCTGTTCGGCCGTGCAGCACTGGGCCAGTTCAGAAACCGTCACCCTGGAATACATCACTCCCTGGGGCACCCAACTTATCCTTGAGAAGGATCTTCCCCGGCGCCACCTCCGGACCGGGAACGGGGACACCGACAGCACGGCCAATCAGAAGACTTCGCGAGCAATGCCGTAGAGCAGAAGGAGAAGGAGGCTCAACGACAGCAGGAAACGGCGGCGGGCAATCTTGCGCTCGTAGCGGAGGGGACGCAAACCGTGAACCGAACCAGCCGCCATCAAGTGAACCAAGCCGGAAGGGCGACGGGGTTGTCCCCCAAATCGTTGCATCCAGCGCTGCCAAGCTTCGACGAGATTGAAACGATCGGTCGGCACGGAGGATCCCGAACGCGGGCTCGCCACACTCATGGGAGTGGGAGCCGGAAGGGCACGCGCCGGAACCGATCCGAAGGGCTGGGTGGCCTCTCGGGGTCGGGGCGGCAAAGATCGGGCCGGGGGCAGCGGCCGAGCTGAAAGGTCGGAGATGCGCCGCTGAATGACCTCAATTTCACGGTCCAACTCGGCCTGACGGACCGCCATCGCATCCTTTGCTTTAGTGAACCAAGCCATGATCTTCGCTAGCCCGTGCTCAACGCTTGAGGGCCAGAACCACGGCTAAGGCAAAAACTCCCAGGCCGAGCAAGGCCACCGGCCAATTGAAGGCCAAGCCCAGACGAGCCAATTGAGCGGTGGTCAGTCCGGTCAGCAGTGAAACGGGCGCAGCAGACCCAGCGGCCTGTCCGGCAGCAGCCGAGCCCTCTTCCAACACCGACCAAGCCAGGCGCGCCTGATTCCACTCCATACGGGCATTTTCAATCGCCGCCAAGGCCCGGGCCAATTCTGTCTCCCAAGTGGTGTCCGTCCAGGTCTGCTCGTTGAGTCCCTGCACATTGCCCAGCGCACCTCGCAACCCCTCTAGCGTGCGCCCCATCTGAAGAGCGTCTCGACGGAGATTCATCTCAGCCTGCTCGAGTAAGGCGACCCCTCGGAGAAGGTTCTGCAGCATCTCCTCGCGACCCGTGTGAAACTCACCGCGGCGGCGGCGCATTTCCTCGATGGCCGCCTTGGCCCGCTCCAGTTGCTCCTGGGCCTCGCGCAATTTGGCTAGGTCCTGCTGGGTGGCCGTCAATTGACTATCGAGTTCTTCCCGTGTCGGAGCCCGCCCGGTGCCTCCGGACATCGACGGACTAGCGGTTGCCAGCCGTGGAGAAGATCCACCCGAAGTGCGCAGGTCGGTATCCACAAAATCAGTGCCGTCGAGAGCCATAGGTCGTGGAAATAAATCTACAGAAACGGCCTACCGACGCAACGCGGACGTTGGCACAACGCTCACAAAAACCCGCGCGCACCGAAATGATTCCGTTAAGAGGGAAGCGGTTTACAAATGATCACGAACGACTCACCACCAGAAATGAGGAACCGATCCGTCGGTCCGGACCTCCTGCTGGGCAAATTTACGAAACTCGGCATGACCATCGAGCATGAGCACATTGCCGCCTGCCGGAAGCTGACCATTGAGGTGGGCGGAACTGTGACCGGCCCATCCGCCGTCGACCTTGGTGAAATTGCGGCCACCACCCGAGCGATTGGCCGAGTTCGACAAGGTGGCGTCAGCGACCACAACCCGCGAAGAGGGTCCTGGCTCGAACTCCTGACCAGCGATAATCCAGGGCTTGGGGTTGAAACCTTCGGTGATATTGGTGGCCTTGATGCGTCCCGATCCCTTGAACGCCACGGCGTAACCAATCACGCGATATCCGTTGGCCGTTTCCCCCGCCACCTCATTGGTCACACCCGTGGTGAACGACCAGAGTTGGTTGTTGTTCTGTTTTTCGAAACCCGGGCAGTACAAAATGTTCCGCTGCCCGCCATTAACCACGAAGGCATTGGCCGCCTTGGCTGGAAGATCCCAAGGCCAAACAGCCCCCGTGCAATCCGGAAACTGATCACGGTTATCGAACGCATACATCCGCACCGCCAATCCCAGATTGCGCAAATTGCTGGAGCACTTCGTCACAACAGCCTTGCTCTTGGCCTTGGCCAAGGCGGGCAAGAGCATCCCGGCCAAAATGGCGATGATGGCGATGACCACCAACAGTTCGATTAAGGTGAAGGCGCGGCGGGCCGAAAGGGTAGACGAAGTCTTCTTCATAAGGCGGTCGGAAAGGCGGGATTTAGAAAATACAATGAGCAGGACCACTGCCGAAGGCAATGCGCTAAACGCTGCTCAACGAACGGCCCGCTGTCACCAGACCCACCCCACCCATCTATTCGTGACTTGAGCCTGATGAGGTTCTGGCTATGTTTATCAAAGATGAAGTTCCTCGCGTCACTCGCCTTTTTCCTCGTGACCACGGCCGTGCTGAGTGCCGGCATCGCCCTGACTGCCAGCGGTAAAGAGTATGCTGTCTACCTGCTTTTGGGCGGCACAGCGATCTTCGGCGGCTTGTTCGTGAAGTACGGCTGCTTGGACCAAAATTAAGCCGCCCGACGGTCCCGTCGGATGGTGTCGAATTATTCTGCAGGGCCTCAGTCGATAAATTGACCCGAGCATCCCAGAGATTTCCGAAATCCAGTGTCCGATCTGGGATAAGTTCGACGCATAAACAGCCGAACGGCTCTCCGCCCTAATTTTCCCAGAAACCCCTCGTCGAACCGTTTTCATTCCTTCCAAATGTCTCATCGCCACATCCTCCCGTTGCTTGCGGCCGCCGCCCTGTTCGGCGCGGGCTGCAACCGCCAGAAGCCGATGACGGTGACTACCGAGAAGGTTCAACGTCGCAACCTCACGGAAGTAGTGACCGGCAGCGGCAAGCTCCAACCCGTGGTGCAGGTGAAGATCAGCTCCGAAGTGGCCGGTGAAATCATCGACCTGCCCGTCAAGGAGGGACAACAGGTCCACAAGGGCGACTTGCTCGTCCGGGTAAAGCCGGACCTCTATGCCGCGGCCCTCCGCAGCCAAGAGGCCAGCCTGAAGTCATCACAGGCCGACCTGCTGACCGCCGAGGCCAACGCCCGGAAGGCCGAAGCCGAACTCAAGCGCAACGAAGACCTCTTCTCCCGGCAACTCATCAGTGGATCGCTCTTCGATGAAATCCGAACCGGAGCTGAGGTTGCGCGGGCCAGTGCCATCGCTTCGACTCAACGCATCGAGATGGCCCGCGCCAGCCTCAAGCGCTCGCAGGAGGATCTCGCCAAGACCATTATTTTCAGCCCCATTGACGGCACTGTTTCCAAACTCAATTCAGAATTGGGCGAACGCGTCTCCGGCACAGGTATGATGGCTGGTACCGACATCATGACCGTGGCCGACCTCACTAAAATGGAAGCCCGGGTTGAAGTCGGTGAAATGGACGTCGTGCTCATCCAACCCGGGTTCAAGGCGCGGCTCGATGTGGATTCCTTCAAGGACCGAAAGTTCGATGGCCAGGTGACCCAAGTGGCCCGTTCGGCCAAGACCACCGCCGGTGGCTCCCAGCAAGAATCCACCAAGTTCGAAGTCCGTATCCGCATGGCCGACACAGGACTTTTCTTGCCGGGCATGAGCGTGACGGCCGACATCGAGACGCGCTACCGGACCAATGTTATTACTGTTCCGATCCAAGCCGTCACCACACGCATGGCCGGCTCCACTTCTACCGAACCCGACCCAAAGAAGACGGGGTCCACTTCGGAGGAGGACAAGGGACAAATCGAATTTCTGGCTGGCAAGAAGACTCGCAACCTAATTAAACCCATCGAAGTAGTCTTCGTCCAAGAAATCGGTAAAGCCAAAATGCTGCCAGTGAAGCGGGGCATCAGCGACGACTCCCACTACGAGATCTTGGAAGGAGTGACCGAGGGACAAGAAATTATCACAGGGAACTTCAAGGCCGTCTCCAAGGAGTTGAACGACGGTTCACTCATCCAACTCGAGGAGGCGAAGAAGGCCAAGGATTCGAAGCCCTGAGCCGCTCACCTACCAAGGCCATGTCGCTCATCCGAATCCAGAACCTGGCCCGCCGATACGTGATGGGCACCGAGACGGTGCATGCGCTGCGCGGGGTCTCGGTGCAAATCGAACGCGGCGAGTACCTGGCCATCATGGGTCCGTCGGGGTCTGGCAAATCTACCCTGATGAACTTGCTGGGCTGCCTAGATACGCCCAGCGAGGGCAGCTACGAACTGAACGGCAAGGACGTGGCCCGGATGAGCGACAACGAACTGGCCGACATCCGTAACCGCGAGATCGGCTTTGTCTTTCAGAGCTTCAACCTACTGGCCCGGGCCGACGCCTTGCACAACGTCGAGCTGCCCCTAATTTACGCCGGAGTGCCCCCGAAGGAACGGCGTGAGCGCGCTCGACAGACCTTGGTCAACGTGGGCCTCGGTGACCGCATGCATCATCGTCCGAACGAACTGTCTGGCGGACAACGTCAGCGCGTCGCCATCGCCCGAGCCTTGGTAAACTCCCCGTCCATCATCTTGGCCGACGAGCCCACCGGGAATCTGGATTCCAAGACCGGCGTCGAAATTCTCTGCCTCTTCGAAGAACTGTCCCGCCGTGGGAACACCATCATCGTGGTCACCCACGAAAAAGAGGTCGCCATTCACGCCCGCCGGGTCATCCGTATCCGCGACGGCCTGATCGCCGCCGATGAGACTAACCCACACCCGAGGGCCGTCGTCGCCTCGGTATCGGCACCATGACCCTCCGGAGCGAACTGGGCGAATCGGCCCGCATTGCGGTGGCGGCCATCCGGGCCAACAAGCTGCGTTCAGGCCTGACCACCCTCGGCGTGGTGATCGGCATCCTAGCGGCCACGCTGGTAGGGACCATGATCAATGGCATGGGCGAGGCCTTCACCCGGACGGTCTCTTCACTGGGCTCGGACGTACTCTTCATCGGCCGCTTCCAGTGGATGAGCTTTGAAGACTACCGAATTTATCGGAACCGGCGGGACATCACCTTCGCCCAGTACCGCGAACTCGAGTCGCGCATGACCACCGCCGCGGCCATCGCCCCTCAGTGCGAAATCCACCAAGCGTCGGTGACCTACGAACGTCGCCGGGCCAAAGGTGTCTGGCTCCTCGGAAACACTCCTGAATCGCTCATCATTCGCGGTCTCACAGTCGCCCAGGGGCGTTGGATCAGCGCCTCCGACGTCAGTTCAGGCCGCCCGGTTTGCGTCCTCGGGTCTTATTTGGCCGAATCCTTTTTTCCCAACGACAACCCGGTGGGTAAGAGGGTCCGCATTAATGATATGCCTTATGAGGTTGTAGGAGTCCTCGACAAAATGGGCAGCACGCTGGGTTGGAATCAGGACAACCAGGCCGTCATTCCTATTTCCCGTTTCCAGGACGACATCCAGCGCCGGCCCGACTACGTCATCACGGTCAAGGCTCTAAGCCCGGAAACCGTCTCCGAGACCCTAGAAGAAGCGCGGTCCCTCTTCCGCAGCATCCGCAAAATAGAGCCGGGCCGACCTGACGACTTCGCCATCAACCAACAGGAGGCGATCACCAAGTTCTTCGACGGCTTCAGGGCGGTCTTGGGCAGCTTTGGCTTCTTTGTCACCGGCCTGTCTCTCTTCGTGGGCGGCATCGGCATCATGAACATCTTGTTCGTGTCGGTCACCGAGCGCACCAAGGAGATTGGTATCCGCAAGGCGCTGGGCGCCAAGCGCCGGTCCATCCTGATGCAGTTCCTCATGGAGGCCGCCGGAATCACCTTCTTGGCCGGACTCATCGGGGTTGGAATCGCCTGGCCCATCTCTTGGAAAATCGGCGAGATCGCGCGAGCCAATGGCTCCGTCTTCGAGGCACGCATGTCTTGGTGGATCGTGGCCCTGGCGCTCTTCGTCTCAGCCGCCACGGGCATGGTGGCTGGTTTCATCCCGGCTTGGCGGGCGAGCCGCATGAACCCAGTCGACGCGCTTAGAAGCGAATAGCCATGAACCCCCGGCTGATGACTCCCTGGCGCGAACTCGTTGAGATGGTACGGATGGCGGCCAACGCCGTGAAAACCAATATCCTCCGGTCATCGCTCACCATCCTGGGAGTGTTCGTCGGCGTATTCTCCATCATCGCCGTGATGACCGGCATCCGCGTGCTCCAGCAGAACCTGGAAGACGCCATGAACGGCCTCGGGGCCAACACCTTCGCGTTCCAACGCTTCTCAGGCATCAGCTTCGATGCTGCTGATTGGGAAAAATACCGGCGGCGGAAGCCCTTCCGCATCGTGGATCTGAACCAGCTCGAACGGCGGGTCACGCTGGCTCAGGCCGTCTCGGCCAGTGCCAACTTCGGATCAGGCGAGGCTTCCTCTCGCTACGCGCAAACCAACCCCGACATTCCCGGGAACGGGATGACTCCCGAAGCCTTCACGACCCAGAATCTCACCTTGGGCGAAGGTCGCGGATTCAGCGCCGCCGATGACGACAGCGGCCGATTGGTGTGTGTGCTCGGATTCGACCTCGCCGCCAAACTATTCCCGCGGGGATCGCCTTTGAGCGAGTCGGTGAAGTTTCAAGGCATCAACTACAAAGTGGTGGGGGTGCTCGCCCAACGCGGCGCGTTGTTTGGCCAAAGTCGCGACAACTTCATCGCCATTCCGCTGGGCACCGCCCGACGCCTATACGGTGAGAACTTGGCGGTTCAACTCCAGGTGCAGGCCCCAAACCGTGACACTTATGCGGAGATGGTCGAACAAGCCCGGGGCGTCATGCGCACAATGAGACGGGTGCCTCCGGGCGACGATGACGACTTCGAGATCGTCTCCAACGAATCGGCTGTAAGCCAGTTCCGCAGCCTCACCTCGGCCATTCGCCTCGGCGTGGCAGCCATTAGCAGCATCGCCCTTATCGCCGCAGGCATTGGCATCATGAACATCATGCTCGTCAGCGTCACTGAGCGGACCCGCGAAATCGGCATCCGTCGTGCCATCGGGGCGCGCAAGCGCAGCGTGATGCTCCAGTTCATCGCCGAAGCCGTGCTGTTGAGCGAAGTGGGGGGTGTCCTGGGGGTCGTCGGCGGGATCCTCTTCGGCAACCTGATTTCCTTCGTAGTCAAGGCCCCGCCGGTAATCCCCTGGGACTGGGTGGGCATCGGACTGGCCATTTGCTCAGCCGTGGGAATTGTCTTCGGCACTTACCCCGCTTGGAAGGCCGCCCACCTCGACCCGATCGATTCGCTGCGGTACGAGTGACCCGCCCAGAGGATCGCGTTAAAAACGATTGCCTGGGGACGGACTCGAACTCGACTGCGACTGGGCTGGAATTGGGCTGGAATTGGGCTCCCACTGGGCTCCCACTGGACTTCACCTGGACTTCACCTGGACTTCACCTGGACTCCGACTGGGCTCAGCTTTGGCTCAGTCGCTGGACCGGAACGTCATGGAACAAGTCGTGAGCCTCGCGCAAAATCCCGGCCAGACGATCGGCGAACGGGCTGCGACCAATCACTTCATTAAGCCGAGACCAGTCGAGCTTCTCGACGTGTTCGCCCGGGAACCAGTGATCGGCATTGCCGAGCATGTTGTAGCGAAACTTCGCCCACTCGGTCAGCTCCAAGGGCTTGGCGTAGGTCCAGATGCGCAAGATCTCCACCAGGTTCACATCGCCCGGCACCTCAACAAATTCCGGAAGCCCGGCCCACCAGCGGCGGCACCACTCAGCCCCCAGCACGCGTTCCATTTCCTCGCGCAAACGACGGTCGATGGACTCCACCGCCTGAGCCGCCTGCTCGTAATGTTCGAGACCAGCGATGTGCTCATCGAAATCCGACGGTTTGGCCGCACCTAGAGACAGCGTGTGCACCTCTGGGCGGGCCAGGCAGTAGAGGTCGTTGAACTGCATGGGTGTCAGCGGTGCGCACAACGCGCGCATCTTGGGCAACTCAAGGTAGAGTTTTCCGCCCTTGTCATTCGGGCTGATAATAAAGACCCCCATGTCGCGCTGGGCCGCCTCCGCCACGCAGACGCGGTTGAGGTCGTTCACGAAGTACCAGTGCAAGTTGACATAATCAAACTCATCACTGCGGATGGCCTCGGAGATCACATCGGGCGTGGCGTGGGTGCTAAAGCCCACGTGACGAACCCGTCCCTCGCGCTGAAGTTGGCGACAAACTTCCATGCAGCCGCCCTTGCGAAGCGTCTCGTCCAAGTGTTGGCGGTTGTTGATGCCGTGGATGGAAAGCAAATCCACGTAATCCTGCTTCAAATAGGCCATGGAGGTCTCGAAGGTCTCGAGGAACTCCCGCGCGGTCGGCTTGGGCATCACCTTCGTTTGAAGGATGATCGACTCGCGCGGATACTGCGCCAGCACAGGCCCGAGCTGCATCTCCGAGGATCCATAGCCCCGAGCCGTCTCGATGTGGTGAATACCCAGTTCCATGGAGCGAGCGATGGTCGCCTCCAAATTGGCCTGCCCCGCGGCAACCACCTCATCCCAGGGGACATCCGACCAGGATTGCTGGTAACGCATGCCGCCGCAGGAAAAGACAGGCATCTGGATTCCGGTCCGGCCAAAACGACGGTACTTCATAAATCCTGAGGCTACCTACTCCAGTGCCCGCAGGCAAATCCCGACCTCGTATTCCCAACCTCCCTACCCATCCAAGCCCAGAGTGTTTTTAGAATCCGAGGACGGTCCTCCACTTGACCTCGGGGCTAACCGGCGTTTGGGTATCGGTCTGCAGGGCGGCGACCCCACCCTCAATCCAAAGCCATGATGCACGAAATCGAGTACGAAATCCGCGGAGACGACCTTCAATATGTCGAGGTGCTGCTAGACCCCATGGAAGCCGTGGTGGCCGAGGCGGGCGCAATGATGTTCATGGAGGAAGGCATCGAGATG
>CAMDDW010000023.1:0-47442 GCA_945893185.1 Akkermansia muciniphila
GAAATAGCGGCGCTGAGGTTTTCCTTGGTCACCGTGAGCTGCTCATTGGTGAAATTGAGTCGGCTTTGCACGGCACCCAACGACGCGCGATCTTGAGCCAGCTTGTCGATCGAATTACGGATGCGGGTGAGTGAAGCCTGCGCGCGGGCAACAGAGGTGATGTCCAGTCCGGTCTTGGCGGCCATCTTGGTCGTTATATCTGCATTGTTTGATGGATTATAGCCGGTACTGACTGTCGAATTTGCGGTGAGCACGGCGCCCTCTACGTAGTTTGTTGTCGTAGTAACAGCTGTATTGTTCCCTAATGTCGAAGTCCAAGTTGTAGCAACGCCTACATTAGTGTTACCGCCGGCAGTTCCATCCAACTCAACGATGTAACCGGTTCCGGCTTTGAAAGCGTTTGTGATATCAAACGTACCATTTAAACTGGATAGGTCCACCGGAGTAGCGTTTGCGACTGTGGTCGTGGCTGTGGTCAGTCCAGAAATGGTCAATGAACCATCTTTTTTCATTTTGGCGTATTCATCGACATTAACCGTCAGTTGAATCTTGGTGCCAATTCGTGCAATGTTAGTCACATTGGTGTTGTTCAAACTCGCAGCAAGGTTCAGTGACGAGGTGTACTCACTCTTCCCCAAGTCGATAGGTGCCATGTCAAAGGTCGTGCCGCTGGAGTCGATGGTGACTGCCAGTGGGGTGGGGGAGAACAGCTTCACCGAGTTGAAGGTCTGCTTCACGCTTTGGCTGACGTAATCTTGCAGCTGGGTGAACTCCTGAGAGTACAAGGTGAGATCGCTGGCGCTCTTGGTGGAATCCTGAGCGAACATCGCTAGCTCAGACATACGGCGGAACGCCTTATCGATCGTCTTCAAGAAACCGTCTTGGGTTTGCGTGAAGGAGACCGCATTCACCACGTTGTTAATGGCAGCATCCAAACGCTTGAGCTGCGATTCCAACCGGCTGCTCACCGCCAAACCGGCGGCATCGTCGGACGGAGCAATGATCTTGGAGCCCGAGGAGAGTCGGGACAAGGACTTGGCGAGGGCGTTTGAGCTAGTATTCAGGTTGTTCGCTGTTTGCAGCGCCTGGACGTTTGTATTAATGACCATAGTTTTTTCTGATTAGTTTTTAGGTTTATCTTAAAGTTTTCTGGTGGCTTCGGCCTTGAGATGGCGTAGGCGTAATGTAAGTTGTTCGGTCGTGGCCGATTCGGCGGCAGCAATATTGCTTTCGACGATTTCGACGTAAATTTCCTCGCGGTGCACACCTATGTCCTTAGGGGCAGAGACCCCCAAGCGGACACAGTCTCGATCGATGCGAACCACTCGTATGGAGATATCTCCACCGATTCGGATCGCTTCGTTCAATTTTCTGGAAAGGACCAACATGGGCTGGTTTCGGTGCGAAGAATTAGTTGGCGACAGGAAAATTGACGGGCAATTCCGCCGCGTTAATGGGCACCACCTGACGGGCTTCACCCGTTAGTTTGTTGTAAACAATGGGGCCCTTGAGATTCACCGTGAGTGATCCATCACGACGGAGGGTCACAATGTTGAGCACGCCGGCCTCACTGGCTCGGGTCAAGTTCAGGGTGCGGCAGTCGGTGCTGCCCAGTTCAAACCGGTAGGAAGCCGTCACATAGACCGGGGCAACCACCAAGAAGGATTGAGTGGTATCACCCTGAAATTTTAACCACGAGAAGGGTGGCGCATCGGCGATGGGCTCCAAGCCGGCGGCTCTGAGAGTTTCAAAACCGAGCAGTCCGTCCGGGAATGCCAGCGAGACTTGGATGTCCGGAGTCTCCGGAAGCCCACCTCTAACCTTTTGTTCAGATTCGATGACCAGCACATCCACCCCGCAGCAGAGGGTATGCCAAGAGGTTTTTGGTGGTTTTTCTGAGGTTTCAGCTTAAGGTGTCCTTTAATTCGACGCAGAACTATTGGTTGAGCGTCCTTGTCAATCCCGTGTTGGCATTGGCCACCCGAGTGGGTCGAAACGATCTTCAGCACCGAAGCCCATGAGCCTCAGAGCATATCCAAAATTCCAGTCCGTTGGCAGGGGTCGCCTGTGTCCTTACTGGCCGGCTCTGGGGATGGCGTGGATGTTGGTACTAGCCACGGGTGTGGAGGGGAAGTCTCTCTCAGGAATCCACCAGGAGTTTCTTAAAACCAAGCTCGAAGCCGTCAAGGGAAGCCCTGAAAACCAACACCGTTTGGGGGTCCTTTACGAACGGGGTTTAGGGGTTGCCAAGGATGAGTTGGCCGCCGCCCAGTGGTTTCAAAGGGCCGCAGACTTGGACTACGCTCCGGCACAGTATGCGCTCGCTCGCTGCTATCGAGCCGGTCGCGGCGTCTCTGCTAATCCGGAGCAGGCGGTGAAGTGGTTCCGCAAGGCTGCGGATCATGGGTTGGCGGATGCACAGAATTCGCTGGGTTTCAGCTACCAGATGGGTTTGGGCCTCCCGGCCGATCAGAGCCAGGCAGTTTCTTGGTTCCAGAAGGCCGCCGATGCCGGAAATGCGGCGGCCCAAAATAATTTGGGGTACTGCTACAAGCATGGGCACGGGGTGGGTGCCGACCCGGTGGCAGCCGTCGCTTGGTATCGAAAGGCAGCAATCGGGGGAAATCACGCCGCTCAGAACAGCCTCGGCGAATGCCTTCAGGCCGGACTGGGAGCAGCAAAAAGCCCCAGTGAGGCGGTGACTTGGTACAAATCCGCGGCGGCCGCGGGCTTGGCGGAAGCACAAGACAATCTCGGCTTCTGCTACTTTCTCGGCCAGGGCGTCGAGCGGGACTATGCGGAGGCGGTCCGGTGGTTCACCCTCTCCTCGGATCAGAAATTTCCTCGGGCCTGGGTTAATTTGGCGATTTGCCACGCCAATGGTTATGGCGTGCCCAAGGACGTGGTGGAGTCGTACGCGTGGTGGAATTTGGCGTCCACCGAGATGGAGCGAGCGGCCCGAGCGCGCGACGATTTGGAGCGACTGATGTCTCCCGCTCAGGTGGCCGCAGCCCAAAAGCGTGCCCGGAAGCTCAAGAGCCGTCTGGGCGGCCACTAGACTGAGGTTGGGTTTTTTGGGGGGACTCCCGGATGTAGCCGGATGAGCTTCCGAGGTAGGGAACGATCTCCGAGCTACCCCTATAAAACGCCGCCTCACCGACGAGGCCCCGTGTAGGCCGGGTCCCCCGACCCGGCGTCCGGCGTTAGCGGCCGCTCGGTGAGGGCACCAAGCCTACTCGGAGGTTCCTGGGTCAGGCTGAGTTTGTGGTAGGACCCTTGAATGTAGCCCGATGAGCTTCTGAGGTAGGGAGCCATCTCCGAGCGGTTTGGCACTGCGGTGATCGGTTTCTGCGGTGGTCTGTCGCTGCGGCGATTTGGCTCCCTTTACATTGGCGCTTTCGGAGAAATCGCCCCACCTCGGAGGTGCTCAGGCGAGGTTGGGTTTTTGGTGCGATCAAATCGCAATCCTTCCTTAAGGAGGGTGTGATTCTGCCGCATACCTCCTCAGGGGACTGGTATCTATCTGTTTCCTCTAGACCCATCTCATGTCCACCGAGCTGACCGAAAACGATCCCTTAGAGAAGCCGATATCTTCTGAGACGGAGGCTGCTGTGACGCCCGATTCTCTGGAGACGGAAACCCCGGTGGCCGCCGAAACGTTGAGTCGGGAAGATGAAATCCTAATTCGCTACCGTCAGGCACAAACGGCCGGGGAAGCGCTTCCGATCGAGCTGCAACGCCTCTCGGGGATGAACTTTCTGGGCCGGGATTTCAGCGGGCTGGATCTTTCGGGCTGCGATTTTACCGGCAGTGAGCTGAGTCGCTGTAACTTTAAAGGGGTCGTAGCCACCCACGCCAAGTTTGATGAGTCGGTCCTGTTCCAGGCCTGCCTCGACGGGGGAGAGTTCATGGCATCCTCCTTCCGGGGCGCTAATTTAAGTGAGGCCTCCGCGCAGGGGGCTGGTTTTGGCGAAGCAATTTTCGACGGTGCCAATTTAATTCGAGCCAACTTGGACGGCGCCAGCGCCATTAAATCGAGCTGGACGAAGGCGCGGGTGCATTTGGCCTCCATTCAGGATGCGCGACTCTTGGAATCTCAATTGCATGAGACGGAGTTCAATCAGGCCAACCTGACGGGTAGCGACTTGCGTGAATGCGATGTCAGCCGTGCTGATTTTGGTAAGGCGGACCTGCACGCGATCCAATTGCGTGGATTGAAGAACTACACGAGCGCCAACTGGATTGGTTCGGACATTCGGGACATCGATTTCACCGGGGCGTATTTGGTGCGTCGCCACATCGTGGATGAGAACTACCTCGAGGAGTTTCGCAACCAGGGCAAGATGGCTCGGGTGGTCTATTGGCTGTGGTGGCTGACCTCTGATTGCGGACGAAGCCTGTTCCGGTGGGTGGCGCTCAATTTTCTGTTAATTGGTGCCTTTGCCGTCGCTTTTTCACTGCTTCCGGACAGTCTGACCAAGGTCGATCCGGATCTTCCGATGAAGTCGGCGGGCTTCGCCGTGGCCGTCAAAGGGGGGGCGCTGAGCATTAATGGAACGGTGGTTCCCTATGACCCTGAAAAGGACTCCCTGAATCACTTGTGCGAGAAGATTCATGAGTCGACCCATCAGGCGATCACCGCGGCGTATCTCGCCAAAGACGACACGTTGGCATTGTGGTCGACTCAATCGTCCTTAGATCTCAAGGATCAGGACGGTGGCAATCTTCTTGCGGCCTCGAATTTGGCAGCAACCGAGGGCAAGGCATCGAATTGGCAAAGTTCGGCCCCGCTCGGAGTAGTGACTCCGGCCCTGTTTGTCCCGTCCGACTTCCAACGCAGTTGGTATGAGACCATTTACTTTTCCTTCGTTGTGGCGCTGACCCTCGGTTTCGGGGATATACTTCCCAAGACCGTGGCCGCCCAATTTGTCGTGAACCTGCTGACCCTGGTGGGCTACGTAGGGCTGGGTGGATTACTCACCATCTTCAGCAACCAGTTGGGCCGTCGCGGCGAATAAACAACCTTATGAAACCGGGCGAAGGATCTTCCAAAAAACCAGCACCCTCCTCGGTTTCTCCGGATGAGCAACCCGGAAGGGCCGTTCGATTGGCCCGTTCGCTGGGCTCGTTGCTTCAAGGCGCCCTAGGAGGAAAGAACCAGAAGGCGGAGGCGCAAGGCGCTGAGGCCAACCCGGCCTTGTCGATCTGGAAAGCGACCCACGGGCACGGAGGGGCAAAGCCGGTCGTTCCACCAGCGCATCTCAAACCGGCTCCGAAACCCAAGGCGCCGGCCGGAAAGGGCGGACGCCGAGGCAAAGGGGCCGTCGTCGCGCCGCGCCGGCCGATCATTCAAGTCATCGAGCGGCCACGACCGACGTTGAACCGCGGTAAGCCGGTTCCAGGATCGGTCACCACGGAGGCTGGCCTCATCGTTCCAGCGGCGCCGGCACTCATTAATCCGTATGCCGGATGGTCGCAGACCGATGTCCAGGATCGCATCCGACAACTGCTCGGGGATATTGAGGTTCCTCGATTCCGGAAGGCCGTCTTCGAAACCTTGCGCCGACTCCGGGATCCCGACACGACTCCCAGCAAGATCATGGAGGTCATGTCGATCGATGCCCAGTTGGTGGGCAAGGTGATGAACACGGTGAACTCCACCGCGTACTCTCCGAAGAGCAAGGTTCAGTCTCTGGATCACGCCATCATGCTCATGGGTAATGCGGACTTGGAGCGCATCGTCATGATTGTGGGTTCGAAGGCGGCGATGCCCAGTCAGACCCATGCGAAGTTCGCGCTCGGCGACTTCTGGAGGGCCAGTTCACGCCGGGCGGTGCTGGCTCGAGAACTTGCTGACATTGTCCAACCGTCCAAAGCCAATCTTTCCTTCACCGCAGGATTTCTGCAGGACCTTAGCGTGCCGCTCATCGTCAGCAGTAAGAAGGACGACTACATGAAGATTTTTTCGACTGCGATCGAAGAAAAGCGGGATCTCCACACGCTGGAGCATGAGACTATGGGATGGGATCATGCCGAAATCGGGGCCTTGATCGCATTGAACTGGGAATTGCCGGAAGATGTGATGCTTTGCATGAAAGATCACAATGATGCTGCGGCCCAGACCCGGCCTGATGCGGCCCACTATGTGAGTACTCTTCACGCGTCTCATGGCGAGGAATGGAACGAGATCTTTGCCAACAAGGTGGGGCAACGATATCAGGTGCCCCGGGAGGCTTTGGATGAAGTTTGCAATAACTCCATTAGCAAGGCCGCAGAACTCGCGAAGCTTTTCTGAGAGTCTTTGGACCTGCTTGAGAGCAGGAACCTTTTTAACCGGCAGGTATCATTAGTTTTCACACCGTCACTGACAGTTGGTTTTTGGCCGCCCGGATGTTGCCCGAGGACCTTCTGGGTAGTGACAGATCTCCGCGCGGTCCGTGTCTGCGGACGCGGCGCTTTCGGAGAAATCATCTTACCTCGGAGGTTCTTGGGTGAGGTTGGGTTTTTGGGAGGACCACCGTGCTGTGGCCGGATGAGGCTCCGAAGTCAGGACTGATCTCCGTTTAGACCTGCTCGAACAATCGTTCCATCCAGGCTTCGCCTCCGGTGCGCTCGAAACCGCCTGGGATGAATCGACCACTCGATGTCCCAAAGACAGCGATACCGCTGGCGAGGACCAGATCCCAGATTTTGGAGGGCGACTGACACTCGTCCAAATGCGTGAGGAGCAACCCATGCGGCCGAAAAGGCATGAACTGCACGACCTGATTCTGAAGGATGGATGCCTCGTAGGCTGCATTGAGGGTGAGCAGCAGGCAGTCCGGTTCAAAGCGGTCGAGCAAATTGGCCATCCGATCGGAGACATCCGGATCGGTGGGGTTCCAACCGGGCAGGTCTAGAAATTCGCGGGAACACGGCGGCAGCCCAGGGTTCCAGGTGGTTTCCACGGGGATCCCGAGCAGTTCGGCGTGTTGCGATAAAAACTCTGCCGAATTGGCGACAATCCCATCGAGGCACCAAATCCGGCAATCCTGGCGGTGGCGGAGTGATTCGATGGTGATCCACTTGGCGGTGGCAATGCTTTTGCCTGAGCCCGCCGCCCCGATGAGGGCAATCCGACGGGGTGTTTTAGGAATCCTCTTGGTGCCTTTGTCCCACGCAGCGAGCAGTGCAGCCCCTAGCTGAAGACAGGCCTCTTGGTTGGTCAATGCCGCGCCCGAACTGGGAATAGACTGGTGCACCTTCCGGGCGGATTCTTCATTGAGACCTAGACTGAGGAGCAGCTCCATCGTGCGGGCTTCTTTCGGCGCGGAGCGTACCCTAGCAACCGGTGCACCTGAGGGCGGTGGGGTCGGTGTCAGTGGGGCAGGGGCCTGAGCCCACGCCTCAATTTCCATGGCTCCCCAAATCCGGCCGATGCCGGCCGACGGGACACGCTTGAGTTGCACCACGATGGCCGAGGCTCCAAGACTTTGATGCACCTTGGCCAAGGCTTCTTCGGCCGTATGGCCCTTGAAGAGCATCAGGCCTGTCTGGGGAATCGCAGATCGATCAGAGGAATGGAGACTCATGTCGATGAATCAAGGCAGGCTGGGGATCGAGTACTCGGTGTTGACTCGGAGCCGTGGAGGCAATTCTTCGTAGGCCAGAAACCGCAGGTCCGGATAGGTAGGGCCGAAGAACTTTCGGAGTCCAAGGCGAATGACTCCAGAACACAGCAATAGGGGAATGCGCCCTTCGGCCACAGCGGGTTGGATTGCCTTCCCGATATGGAAGCTGAGGTGCTGCGCCGCCATGGGCGTTAAGGCCAACGTATTCTCGGTCATTCCCGGATGGAGTCCTTTGGCCAGCTCTTCTTCTAGCCAACTTTCCAAAGTGATGGCCGAGAGATTACCCCGCTCATCCAGGTAGCCTTTGACCAACTCCGGACCGATGGAGCGACGGGCTTGTTCGGACAATTCGTCGATGTTCTTGGTGGTCGCCGAGCTGTCAGCGACCCGCTCCAGGATGCTCACCAGATTGCGGATCGAAATGCCCTCGATGAGCAAGTTCTGGAGGATGCGCTGGACCTGACCCAAATTGAGTTGGGCCGGCACCAGCTCATTGACCAGGGCCGGTTGGGTTTTCTTGAGATTGTCGAGGAGTCCGTCGACATCTTGTCGGCTGAGCAATTGGTGGGCGTGCCGGCGGATACACTCCTGGAAATGCGTGACGAGCACTGAAGTGGTATCCACCACGGTGTACCCTGCCAATTCCGCGCTGCTGCGGTGGAGTTCATCGATCCAGACGGCAGGCAAATTGAAGACCGGTTCAGTGGTGGCCTCGCCAGCAATCACCTGGTCGCTATGACTGATGTTCATTGCGAGCCAACGGCCGGGGCGCAATGTCCCGCGCCCCACCATGTTTCCGCGGAAGAGAATCTGGTACTCTTGAGAGTCCAATTGAAGATTGTCCCAAAGGCGGACCGAGGGGACCACAAAGCCCATGGTCTGGGCGAAATTCTTTCGAACACCGGTGACCCGCTCCAGGAGGTCGCCGCCCTTGCTCACATCGGCCAAGGTGACCAATCCAAATCCCAACTGAACTTCCAGCGGATCTACGGAGAGGAGTTGCTGAATGGGTTCCTGACCGGTCTTGGGAGCATCTTTGGCAGCCGCTTCATTGGCGGCGGATTCCAAACCAGCGAGGACGGCCGGTCGCTCGGGCAGAGTTCGCCACAAGGCAAAGAGGAGCGCGGAGGTGCACAGCAAGAGAATCGTGGGAAACCCAGGCATCAAGGCCACAAATCCCATCGCACCCGCGGTGAGAAGGATGGGGCGTCGTTGGAACACCAACTGCTGACCCAGCGCCGTCCCGAGGTCTTCCCGGGCTGCCGCACGAGTCACGAGCAGTGCCGCCGCGGTCGAGAAAATCAAGGATGGCACCTGTGAAACGAGGCCGTCACCAATGGACAGAATGGTGTACCGGCTCAACACCTCTAAGGCCGACTCGTTTCGCTGGAAGACGCCGATTAAAAACCCACCGACGATGTTGATGACCGCAATGAGGATGGCCGCAATGGCATCCCCACGAACGAACTTCGATGAGCCGTCCATGGCTCCATAGAAATCGATCTCGCGTTGCAGCATTTGTCGCCGGTTCCGAGCAACCACTTCCGAAATGGCTCCGGAATTGAGTTCCTGGTCGATGGCCATTTGTTTGCCCGGCAGAGCATCGAGGGTGAAACGGGCCGCGACCTCGGCAATGCGCCCCGCGCCCTTGGTGATAACTACGAAATTAATGACCGTTAGCAGCGCGAAGATGATGACGCCGATGACATAATTGCCTCCGACCACTTGTTCGCCGAAGGCCGAGATGATTTGGCCTGCCTCACCCGTGCTCAAGATGAGCCGGGTCGAAGCCACGTTCAGGCCTAGCCGGAACAACGTGGTGATGAGCAGCAGTGTGGGAAACGTCGAGAACTCCGCCGGGTCGCGGAGGAAGAGCACCACCATCAACGTGAGAATTGCGCTCCCGAGACTCAGCACGATGAGGATATCGAGCAGGAATGCCGGGATGGGCTGGATGAGCAGCAGCAGCGAACCCAGGACGAAGAACGCCACCGCCAATTGGGATTTCGGCATCCGGATCGACAGACCCGGGGATGAGAGGGGATTAGCCATTCGGTGGGGTATTCTTGCCGAGGTAGTAGCGGTAACGGTTGGTCCGATAGACGAAAGCGAGGATCTCGGCGACCGCCTGATAGACCCTCGGATCTATGGCGTCTCCCTCCTCGCAGATCTGGAACAGCAGCCGGGCGACAGGCTTGTTCTCCACCAGTGGCACTTGAAATTCTTTGGCGATTTCCCGAATGCGGAGGGCATTAAAACCCTGACCTTTGGCCACCACGCGGGGTGCTTTGTCTACGGCAGAATCGAACTTCAGAGCGACCGAGATATGCGTGGGGTTGGTCACCACAACATCCGCCGTTGGAACCGTCTTGCGCCAACTCACCCGCAGTTTCCGCTGAATTTTCTTCATGCGGGCCTTGGACTCCGGATCACCCTCGCTGGAGCGCGACTCCTCCTTGACCTCTTGCTTGGACATCTTGAGATCCTCGGAATTCTTCCAGACCTGATAGCCGTAATCGGCGGCCACGATGATCGCCAGACCGAAGAGCAATCGTCCCAGGAGCTTCTCCACCGCATTGCCCATGAAGCGCAGAAGCTCTTCGAGGCTGGAGTCCGTCAGAAAAACCGGTTCGTTCACCAGATCCAAAACCAGAGTCCAGGCCACCAGTACGATCACCGCCAGATTGAGCATCTTGACCGCCGTGCGAACAAGCATTCCAGGTTTGAAGAGCTGCTGTATTCCATCTAGGGGATTTAATCGTCCCCAGTTGATGCTCAAGGCGTCCGGCGTGAAATGGAATCGACTCTGAAGCCCTGAGGCGACGATGCCCGATACCATGGCCATTCCGAGCGGTGGCAAAATGAAGACCGCCAGTCTTATTCCGCTGGAATAGGCTCCGGCCACCACCGAGTCGGCCGACGGAGGATCGGGCTGGATGTTTCCTAAGAGGCCTCGGAACTGATACGACAGCTCAGTCCAGAGATCGGACCCCATCCATTTCAGGATGATGAGGGTCGTCAGGATGCTAAAGAGGGTGTTGATTTCGGCGCTTCGGGCGAACTGGCCTTTGGTGATGGATTCCTCCAGGCGCTTCGGCGTCGCCTGCTCTGTTTTGCTCTGGGGATCGTCAGCCATGGCGCACCTTTCAATTGCCTGGAATCACCCGCAACAGAGCGGCTGCATCGAGCAGGTCTCCCGGCAATCGCTGGGCGCGGGCGCTGAGGTGCAGAGCCGCCAAATGGAGGCTGGCACCGAAGAGGAAGAGCCCAACCACCGCGCGGAACAAAAAGCTGTCTTGGAAGACAGGCAGCTGGGGAAGTGCTCGCCCCAGGAGAAGTAGAGCGACATTGAGAAGAAATCCGCCGGCAATGACCGGCATCGCGAGTTTGACCGAAAGCAGCAGCGTGGCCGCGGTCATTCCACCCATCCAGTTCAGCAGTCCCGAGGCATCGGTCGTGCCTGTCGAGACCATCGGCAGCAACTGGAAACTTTCGGCGAAAGCCAACAACCAGCGGTCGTAAAAACCTCCTCCAAACATGATCAATTGGGCCAGGAACTCGAGCATCACGCTGGGCTCACTGGTGGGCTCACCGGAGCTGGGTGAGAAGATTTGGGCGCTTTGGAGGCCCATTTCATTGGAGATCAAATGGCCTGCTCCCTGTGCGGCGAAGATCGCAAAACGGGAACTGAAGCCCAACAGCAGGCCGATGAGTGTTTCCCGGGCAGTCAGCAGTGAGATTTCAAGCCAGCCCGATGTCATCGACGGGACAGGCAGTCGTTGGGCCACCGGAATCATGGCCCACACCACGGCCACTGTGACCATGAGCCGGATCCGCACCGGGATCCCGCGCCCCGAAGTGATCGGGGATGCGGACATGCAGGCCCCTGTCCTCCACAGCACCCACCAACCTGTCCACAATTGGTCCATTGGGCGTCCTATCGGTTAATGCGTCCCATGAGGCCGATGACGCCGGTGGTGTAGTCCATCACGATTTGGAGCGCCCACGGCAGGATCATTAGCAAGACTCCTAGGACAGTGAGCGCTTTGGGCACGAAACTGAGGGTCTGCTCCTGAAGCGAGGTGATCGTCTGGATGAGACTCACGATCAGCCCCGTGATCATGGCCGTCAGCAGCAGTGGCGACGCCACGATGAAGATTCGCTCGACCAGTTGCTTGAGGAGGTCCACAGCCAGTTCCGGTGTCATGCGATGCGTTTCTTGAATGGGTCGACAGCGCTCAGATGAAGCTGTTGACCAAGGACTTGGTGATGAGCCCCCAGCCATCCACGAGGACGAACAAAAGGATTTTGAGTGGCAGGGAAATGTTGGCCGGTGGCAGGAACATGAGTCCTAGACTCATGAGGATGATCGCCACTACATAGTCGATGAGAAGGAAGGGCAGAAAGACCAAGAATCCCATTTGGAAGGCCGTCCGGAGTTCATTGATGAGGAAGGCTGGTACCACGACCGAGAGCGGAAGATCTTTGGCCTCAGTCGGTGGAATGCCGGCCAGTCCAGCGAAGAATTCCACCTGATCGGTCCGGGTTTGTCGGAGCATGAATGCTTTGATACGCAGGGATGCCCGATCCAGCGCCTCGGTGCTGGTGATCTGACTAGTACGGTAAGGCGCCAGGGCGGTCGTCTCGATGTCCCGGATGACCGGGCGCATGATGAAGAAGGTGAGGATGAGCGAAAACCCCATGACCAACTGGCTCGGAATGGCTGAGGCCACGCCTAAGGCATTCTTGGCCAACGAGAAGACAATGATGATCCGCGGGAAACTCGTCATCAGCATGAGCAACGAGGGAGCCAACGACAGCAGTGTCAGCGCGCCAACAATCTGGATGGTGGTATCCACATCTTGGGGTTTCGGAAGTCCGTTAATGCTGAAAGTGACCCCGGTGGGTACAGCGGAGGCCGCATTCGTGACGACCGATGAGTCACCCTGTGCCTGAAGATGAAGGGTCCCCCAAGCCAGCATGATGACGGTGAAAACCCACCGAAGGACGGACGCGAAGCCGCGGTCGTTGGGGATCGGAGTGGATCGCGGTAATCCCAGGTGAGAGTCCGCGAAGTTCATGGTGCGCCCGGCCTGCCGGTGGGGACTTTGGGAAGTGCCTCGTTCAGACGCTGAGAAAAATCGGAGGTCTCAGGAGCAGTCGCCGATGAATGAGATTCGTCGGGCATGAGTTCTGCGATCATTGAAACCCCGGCCGGTGATGAGGAAACCAGGAATTGCTGGCTACCACAGGAAACCAAGTGCAGGAAGGACCGGTTGCCCAGTCCGCGGCTCTCATCCACTCGGAGGCGGATGCGTCGGTCTATCGCCGTTTTGAACCAGTTGCGACCCTTCAGCCAAATGAGACCCACCCAGACGGTGGCCAGCAGCAGGCACACCGTTCCCAACATCCGGGTCCAATCTGCCAGTAGCGACGATCCGACGGCTGCAGCGGGCAATACTGGGGTCAGGTTGGTCATGCCTTGGGCAGGGAACCTGGGCGGGAAACGACTTCCTTGATCTTAATTCCAAAATTACCCTCAGCCACCACGACTTCACCGCGAGCCACCAACTTCGTGTTCACGAAGAGATCGACTGAGGCGTGCGCCGGCTTGTCCAACTGGACCACGGACCCGATGTCGAGTTTGAGCAACTCGCGGCAGGTCATTTCGCAGGAGCCAAGTTCAGCATTCAACTGAATGGGGACGTCGAGGAGGAACTCAATGGACGGGTTGTCGCTGCTGTCAGTGGTCATGGTTATTATCAGGTGAGTCGTTCAGTGATCTCGATGGCCACCTTGCGGTTGGCGCTGCCGAGTTTACCGCGGAACCGAGGAAGTCCCTCGATTTGTAGCTGCACCTCATCGATCTTTGATGGGTCTAGGGGAATCATGTCTCCGGCCCGCATCTGAAGAATTTCTCGGGGGGTGATGGTCAAACCAGCCCAAAGGGCAGAGATACGCATCGTCAGGTCGTTGTAGCCGGGATTCCACAGGACCTTTTCCTTGGCTAAACTCACTGCATCCGATCCAGCTTCGCCCATGCTCACCATGGCTCTTTGAATGCTCTGCGCCATCATCTCCAAGGGCAGAATGATATCCACGGTGGAGAAGCAATCGCCGATAATTGCCTGCACTTTGAGGATATAGACCACCGCTGTGGGATGATCCTCGGCCAGGAGCTTGATGTTCGTCTCGCGGCCCACGATACGGACCTTGGCCTCGTCCGGAGAATCGCTCCACTTGGAGAAGTATTCCTTGAGTGCCAACAAGACCGCCTGGTTCAGCAGGGCTAACTCAACCTCGCGCAACTCTCGGTCGGGATTGGCACCAAACCCTCGGCCGCCGAGCATTCGGTCGCCGATCGCCAGAGCCAAAGGCTTTGGAAAACCGACCACGCCGGTGCCCGGAAAACGTTCTACTTGGAAAAGGATGTAATTGTCGATGGGCTCCGCCTTGGCGGCGTAGCGCCCGAGTTCCATGGCGTCGAGGTGCTCCAAATCGAAGGCGAACTCAGCGCGGAGAAATAGCGAGAGTCGTGCACCCACCGAGCGCATGATCCCTTCATTGTGGATTCGGAAACGGTTGAGCTCTTGGGCGGACAGGGAACTGGCCTGTCCCACCACAAAAGGTTTCACCTCGGTTGGCTTCTTGGCACCCGCCGCCGAGTCCTCTGTGTCGGAAGCACTCACTGAATCACGAACTGTGGGAAGATGATCTCCTTGACCGTCCCCGGACCTAGGATCCGATTGAACGCCAAGGCCAGTTGGGCGGCCATTTGACTACGGAAGCCACGCTTCTGCATGTCATCGATGCGTTGGTCGGCCAAGAAGGCTGAAACCGCATCCCGCAAACGATCAATGTTGGCCTCCACCTGTGCGGATATGTCGGCCTGGCCCACACTGAGTAGAGTCACTTTGACCACCACAAAACGGGTGTCACCCGATGGGTTGGCCACAATGGGATCGGCGCCCAGAGGGAAGAGCCCGGCCTTGACTTGAGCCGCCTTGGCAATCTCCTCGGGGGTCTCCTTTTTGGCCGGAGCACCGTGGGCGTCCGCCTTCGGTTTTGGGGCGTCATGAGCGGCCGCTGCATCGGCCTTCTTGGGGGCTGCACCATGATCGGCTGCATTCGAGTGAGCGTCGTCTTTCGATGGCTTGCCATGGCTCGCGTCTGCTCCATGAGCCCCTGAGGCGGCCTTGGGGTCTTTGGCTGCACCATGGGAATCGCTATGATCCTCGGATGCCCCCACCTGCGCTAGAGCGAGCGCCAAATCCTTGTTGATGCCGGAGAGCAGCTGTTTGTTGAGGAAGAAACCCACGCCAAAACTGCCGCCCACCGAGATGATGGCAGCTGCGATCAACGGGACCAGCATCCCGCCCTTGGCGGCTTTCGGTGCGCCAGCAGCTTCTTCCGCTGCAGGCTTTTTGTCTTTGTCGTGTGGGTCGGCCATGGGAATTTCCGGGAAAGGCTTAGCGCTTCAAGTTGACCAACTCCTCGAGGATCGAGTCGCTGGTGGTAATCATGCGGGCGTTCGCCTGAAAAGCGCGCTGGGTGACAATCATGTTCGAGAACTCCCTCGATACGTCGACATTCGAGAGTTCGAGTGAGCCCTGCTCGATGCGACCCATACCATCTTGATTGGCCTTGCGGGCCCCATTCAAAATCAGGTTGTTGGGAGTCGAGGTGAAAGGGGTGGCGGCAGCGGCTGTAGAAGCACCGGAAGCACCTAAATTGGTGAACAAGTTGTTTCCAGCTCGAACCAAGGCCTGCTCATTGCTGAAAGTTTGCAGAACCACCTGAGCCCGCACGTATTGCGTGCCGTCATCCAGCAGTGTGTTCAACCGGCCGGATCCATCCACGCTGATGTTGGTGATCGCAGCCGCCGCAGCCGTGGGCGCAGCCGTGGAAGGCACCGTGCCCTTATCAAAGCGGATATCACCGATCTTGTTGGGATCCTTCTGGAAATCTTCCACACCTTGGACTCGCATGCCACCGTCGGTGACTAGGTATCCCGTTGAGTCGAGGCGGAAGTTGCCCGAGCGTGTCGCAAACACTTCACCCGACGAGGAATTTCTCACCAAGAAGTAGCCGCTACCCGAGATGGAGAAGTCGGTCGCTAACCCGGATTGGTTAACGGAACCCTGGGAGAAATTAGAACGGATGGCGGCCGTCGCCACACCATTTCCCACGGTCACACCGGAGGTGCCGCTTCCGCTCGCCGTATCGGGAGTCGGAGCCCGTAGCACCGAGTTCAGTGATTCAACAAAATCGGCTCGGCTCGCCTTGTAACCGACCGTATTGAGGTTAGCGAGGTTGTTGGCCAGAACATCCAGGGAAGCCTGAAACTGTTTGATTCCGAGGCTCGCGGTATTGAGGGATCTGATCATGTTTGTGTCGGTTGTTGGTTAGGACTCAGCGCATTAAAGGGATTCTCACGGACCCACTGGCGAGGGGTTGGCGAGCAAGTTCATGGGTTGTTCGTAGGCCACAACCTTGTCGAGGCCGTAGCTCTTGGAACCCACCTGCAGGGATGGAGCGCCGGATTTGTCGAGGGTGACCTTTTCAACGACCCCCATGGTGCCATCGGCGAGTTGGACCGGCTTACCCAGAAGTTGGACAGCTGTCTGGACATCCTGGCGGGCCTGGATGCTCTGGAGGCTGCTAGTCATGCTCCGTGACTGCTCCAGCGAGGTGAACTGCGCCATCTGCGCGACGAAATCTGTGTTTGTCTGGGGGTTCATCGGATCCTGATTCTGCATCTGCATGGTCAGCAGCTTCAGGAAATCATCCTGCCCCAGTGTTTTGACCAAGGGACGCTGTGTCGCCGTGTTGGTCAGCGCCGCCTGTGTGGCGGTCGTGGTGGTCATGAAGGATGGAATGCTCATGTCAGTATCGTCTCTGGTTTCAGGCCCACCACTGCCGGGAGGCTGGCGGCACCTCGGCAAATTCTGTGGTTTCATCAGGCGGCTCCGGAGAGGCCAGGTGAGAAGGTTCTCCGAAGGAGCGTGCCCGACCACTCGACGAGCGAGGATCCGAACTATCGCGACCTGTGGAGCCCATAGGGCCGTCGTAGCAAATCGTGTGCCGCGATTCTTCGGATGAGCTTCGAGATTCGATCGGTGCGGCCGTTGCACCCAATGAGGCCTCGATGGGCATGAGAACAATGCCGCTGGTCTCCAAACGCTGCTGGAGCTCTTTCCATTGGGTGCTTTGCCCGTCGATGGAACCTACAAGATCCTGTGTCCGAATGATGAGCTTATCGCCAAGTTCTTGGATGCGGAGTTCCAAGCCGCCAGCTCCCGGGGAATCCAGATGAACCAGTCGGACGGCACTGGGTTTGTGAGATTCGTGAAGGAGCGAAGCTGAAGTGCCGGCGTCCGCGGTTTTGGTTAAGTTGGAGGGTCCATCAACCAAGTGTTCCTGGAACGATGGGGACTGCGAAGCTCCGGGGAACAGGCCGGTTACGGGAGTGCCAGATGCTTGTGAATAACCAGGACCTGGATGGGACGAGGAGTCGGAGCCGGCGTCGCGGCCGAGGGTATCCAAGCGCATCCGATCTTCGGTGCCATTCTCCAGAACCAAAGGCGCTGGAGAACTCTTATCGGCCTCGAGGGAGGGTCGTGCGGAAATATTCGATACAACTGAATCAGTACCCTTGGCGTGGGGTGATCGATTCGCCGGTCGGAGGGATTGTGCCGACGGCTTGGGTGGTGATTGCGATTCGGCGAGACTGGACTGGTTGGTCGCGCTGGAGTCCGTGGCTTCAACGGTCGACGGATTCTCAATTAACCCTGGATTCGGGTTAGCCGAGCGTGCCTCACGCTGGATAACTTCACCGTTTTGCGAGCCTGATTCGATCGAGATGATCGACGGAGTCGGAGTGGTCGTCGCGAGGTTCCGCTGGACTCGGGTTGGGTTGGGAACCTCATTTTGGACAGTCTCCAATGGAGTGTTCGCCGGAGCGTTCTCAGTTAACACCGAACTCGGGTTCGCCGAGCGTGTTTCGCGCTGAATCAACGCACCGTTTTGCGAGCCTGATTCGATCGAGATGATCGACGGAGTTGGCGCGGTCGTCGCGAGGTTCCGCTGGACTCGGGTTGGGTTGGGAACCTCATTTTGGACAGTCTCCAATGGAGTGTTCGCCGGAGCGTTCTCAATTAACTCCGAACTCGGGTTCGCTGAGCGTGCCTCGCGCTGAATAAACGCACCGTTTTGCGAGCCTGATTCGATCGAGATGATCGACGGAGTTGGAGTGGTCGTCGCGAGATTCCGCTGGACCCGGGTTGGATCTGAAACCCGTTTTGCGGCAGTCTCCAATGGAGTGTTCGCCGAAGCGTTCTCAGTTAACTCCGAACTCGGGTTCACCGAGCGTGCCTCGCGCTGAATGAACGCGCCGTTTTGCGAGCCTGATTCGATCGAGATGATCGACGGAGTCGAGGTGGTCGTCGCGAGGTTCCGCTGGACCCGGGTTGGGTTGGGAATCTCATTTTGGACAGTCTCCGATTGATTGTTCGCCGGAGCGTTCTCAGTTAACACCGAACTCGGGTTCACTGAGCGTGCCCCGCGCTGGATAAACGCGCCGTTTTGCGAGCCTGATTCGATCGAGATGATCGACGGAGTTGGCGCGGTCGTCGCGAGATTCCGCTGGACCCGGGTTGGGTTGGGAACCTCATTTTGGACAGTCTCCGATTGATTGTTCGCAGAGGGTTCTGCGCCATTGGACTCAGAAATCCGCGACGGAGCGGATGGCGACGGTAGGAAGGAAGACAGACTGAATGCCGATGGTGTCCCAGAATTGGGTCTTAAAGCGTTATCGCTCAAGCGGTCCCCAAAAGGAGGGGCCGAATCCATGGTGAAACTCGGAAGGGTTTCGATCCCTGGATCCAGAATTAGACTGCGGAAAGCATCGTTGTTATTGGCAGGACGAACGGACGCGACTGCGACCTGTGAAGTACCCAGGATTTGCGACTCCGCTACGGCTCGACGGGCAGCCTCACGGACCCCGCTGGCAATCGGATCGTTGCCCATCGATGGCTGAGAAGCGGTGGCGGAACGTGAAGTCGGCAATGACTGAACTGTCTCGGCTGTTCCGGCTGCCCGCAGTGACCCGTTGACCAGGTTTTGCACCGCTCCAACTCGTGCACCAATGGCTGCAATCGTCTGGGGGTTGGAAATCGATTTACCGCCGCCCGAGTTTGTCGAAACCGCAGCCGGCAAATCCCCACGGCCCGATGCATTCTCACGGCCCGATGCTAAATCACGCTGAATCTCGAAATTCGATTCGGATGAAGACGCAGGGTTCGGTCTCTGGGTGACTCTCCTCGATGCGTAAGTCATACCGGCATCGGAGGGGGCTGAAAACACATCGCCTGACAGTTGCTTGGAACTGGGCCCATCCTGTGAGTCACCCCGTTTATTACGCAATATTACGGCTTCTGCTTCGGGTAAACGCCGAGAATCCATCAATGGGCGCTCTGGCAGTCCATGAAGAACGTCATTCCGGGGTGAGGCTCCCGAATTCAAGGCCGGTGGCCTTCGCGAATCAGCCTCTGACCGTTCAGCCGGCCCGAAGGGTTCTCCCCAAGAGGACGGCCCTGCTTGGGCCGACGGAACTAAAGAGGTTCCGGAGGGTGTCGAAATAGATGCGGTGCTCGGGCCAATAAATCTCACCTTGGCGTCGACCATCGCTCGGAGATTGAGAGACGCCTTGCGGATGGGTTTGATCGAAGGCCGAGCCGGTAGGTGAGTCGAAGGAATCGGGAGCGAAACCCTCGATGAAGGATCCGCCGATTCTGCCGTTTCTGCTTTCTGCGGGGCGTCGGCCACCGGTGAGGAGCCCGTCTCCAAAGAATGAGCCGATTGGGCAGATTTCAGGTGTGCCTGGAACCCCGTTGCTCCAGTTGGCCTGCCGGTTGCGATCCCTGAATCCCCGTCGGAATTCCATGAAAAGGGCAGGGAGGCACGAGGACTTAACTCCGGTGCCTTCAGGTCGCTTGAAATCATGGCGTGGGTGAACCCGAGGTGGAGTTGGTTCCATCGGGCGACCGCAGCGAGATGTGCATCATTCGACGAGAAATGTCTGCAGCCAGACGGACGCCAGATTCTCCTGTGCTCACCAAGGCGCCCAACAGCGACGAGGCGTTGGTGGAGTTGATGACGGTTAGTGTCCGGGCAATCTCATCCGGCGTATAGTTGGTCAAAATGGCCACGGCCTGAGCCGGCGGGAGTGCCGATATACGTCGACCATGTTCCAGAAGGCTTCGCTGTTCTTCCACCCGGATATAGGTGATCCGATTGGTCAATAGGTGCTCTTGGCTGACTCGGGCCTGAGCAATCCACTGCGTGGCCAGATTGAGATTTTGCATTTCCAGGCGGATTCGCTCTTCGACTTCCTTCAGACGCTTTTCGCGACTGTCCTGGTACTCTTGGCGAGTGCGCAGTTGGTTGAGCAAATTGACAACATCCGGATTGTCGAACCGCAGTGAACCGGGTTCGGAAGTTTCCCGCATGGCCTCCAAAGCGGCCAAGCTCAGCTCAGCCTGGCGCTCGTTGCCCGCCGGTTGGGCATCGGGTGGATCATGGAGGACGTCCTGCTCCGGGGCCTTGATCGCCGCCGACGCCTGAGAGGCTTCGACGATCTGGGTAAGGATCGTTTGAATGCGCTTCTGCGCCACCTTGCCACCATAGAGGAACGTGGCGACCGAGGTGCCAATACCGAGCACGATGATGAGTAAGGCGAGGAGAAGTGTGCGCATGGGAGTCAGAAGCTTTGGATGACGCGCTCGTCGAGGTAGCGCTCTTCGGCCAACCGTTCCGATCGCTGATGTTCCTTGAGGCGGGCTTCGCGGAGTTTTTCGAGGAGGCTTAAACGGAGTTTGGCTTGTTGCCACTCCGCCAAGCGTTGGGCAACCACGACTTGTTGGGCTGCCAGGGAGACTCGGGCGCGCTCAGCGTTGAGTCGCAGACCGGGCCGCAGCGCCACGGAGATCGATGCAGCGATTCCACCTTCGGAGAGCGAGTCGTTCAGAGAGCGACTGTCGGACATCACCCGGTCCAGATCACTTTGGCAGCGCAACTGATCTTGATTGGACCGAGCCAACGCTTGAGCCGCAGCACTCTCCTGAGAGGCGCGTATCTGAAGTAACGTTTCGAGGCTAAATCGGAATCGACTCATACCTTATCGGGTCGTCGCAGCACGAAACGCGCCAATAGGCTTAGAGCGGTCTCCCAAGGCGTTGCCGATCGGTGTCATTCCCTGACGCAAGGCCAGCGCCAACAATTCCCATAAGGGAGTCGGAGACGGCGCCTCCGTCTGCGACTGACGCAGGAATCCATCGAGGTGGGGCAGGGTTGCTATGGCCCGATCGAGTTTGGGATTCGATCCAGCCACATAGGCACCCACTCCGATCAAATCCCTATTCTGGCGGTGCAACGCCAGCAATTCGCGGGCTTCGCCTTGAAGAGTGATTTGATCGGAGTTGAGCAAATCCCGGTTCAAGCGACTAATGCTTCCGAGCACCTCGATGGCTGGCCAGTGGTTGCGGTCTGCCAATTCACGGGTTAGGACGATGTGGCCATCGAGAATGGAACGGGTGGCGTCGGCGATGGGTTCGGTCAGGTCATCACCCTCGACCAAAACTGTGAAAATGCCGGTAATCGACCCGCGATCGGAGTTTCCCGCGCGCTCCAGAAGCCGGGGCAGTGCCGCGAAAACCGAAGGCGTATACCCTCGGGCGGTGGGCGGTTCCCCGACAGCAAGACCAATTTCTCTCTGGGCCATGGCAAATCGGGTTATCGAGTCCATCATCAGCAACACCTTGCGACCCTCATCACGGAGTTGCTCCGAGATTTGCAGTGCCAGTGAAGCCGCCTTCACCCGCAGCAAGGCCGGTTGGTCGGCCGTGGCCACGATCACAATGGAGCGGGCACGCCCCTCTTCGCTGAGATCAGTTTCGAGGAACTCACGCACCTCGCGTCCACGCTCGCCGATCAGTGCAACCACATTGATGTCCGCATCCGAGCGGCGGGCGATCATTCCCAACAGAGTCGATTTTCCAACGCCGCTTCCGGCGAAGATTCCTACCCGTTGGCCTCGCCCTAGTGGAGTAAAGCTGTCGATGGCCCGGACTCCGGTGATGAGCGGATGTTGGATTCGGGCCCGAGACAAGGGATTGGGAACCATACCATCCCCTGTGGAAGCAATCCATTGGAGAGGAGGCCCACTGTCTAGGGGTTTTCCCAAGGCATCGATGACCCTGCCAGAAAGACCTGAGGCCAGAGGAACCCGCCGCCGCTGGGGACTGGCTCGAACCTCATCCCCGGGACATAATCCATCGATCGTGTCGAGAGGCATCAGAATGAGGTTCTGATTATGGAAACCCACTACCTCGACGCTAATTTCACGACCGTTAGAGCAACGGATATGGCACACGTCCCCAAGCGCCGCTTTGGGGCCTAGGGATTCGATCGTCAGTCCCGCAACGCGTACTACGGACCCCACAGGGGTGGTGAGGCGCGCTTCTCGCAAGCGTTGCTGCGCCTGCTGGATAAACCGCAGACCGGTCGGGCTTTCTGGAACCAGTTCAAACATCAAGCCCCCTCAAGGGCGCTGCTGAAGCTGGCGATGCGCGAAGATCGGAGTCCGTCGACGAAACCAGACTGGGTTTCCACGAGACATCCGCCACGATCCACGGCCGCATCGGGTGCCAACTGGATTCCACGGGCCGCGCATTGGGAGCGAATCTCGCTATAGGAAGTATTCTCGAGCATCTTCAGATCTTCGGGATTGAGCATCACCCGCAGCACCGGAGTGCCCAGAGCTGCGCCGAGGGTCTCTCGAAGGCTGGCCTCAATGATGTCCACGGTGATGGGCAGGCTCCCGACGATCTTGGCGACTGCCTCAACTGTCAGTTGAAGCAAGCCCTTCTCCAGAATTTCCATCCGCTCAGCCAACTGGGTGGACATCTTCTGGGACAACTGCTCAAGGTATACGCCGACTTCTTCTCGGTGCTTTAGTTCGATTTCCTCGCGCAGTACCCGGACCCGATCTTCGCACGCTTCGGTGGCTGTCGCCACACCACGACGATAAGCCTCATGTTCGATCTTTCGACGCATGGCTTCGAGGTCTGCCGGCGGAGACAGTCGCTCTTCGCGGTGGAAGCCAAGCACCGAGAGACGAATGTCCCGAAGCGTTGAGGAATGTTGTAGAAGTGTTTGAGTCATAGGATAAATTAGGCGGATTCTAGGGAGATCTCGCCGTCGGTCTCGAGCTTGCGGACGACATCCACGATGCCTTCTTGTGCCTGCTCGATTTCGCGAAGATTGGTCTTCCCGAGGTTGGAAATTTCGTCGTTGACCGTTTCGGCCGCACGCTTCGACAGCGCCCCCAGAAGGGCCTGCCTTAGATTCTCGTTGGCTGCGCTCAGTGCGATGGCCAGACGGGCGGCTTCGACCTCGCGGAGAACCTTTTGGAGAGACTTGACGTCCAGAGTGGCCAGATCGTCGAAGGTGAACATCTTCATGCGGATGGACCGCACCAGATCGGGCACTCGTTCATCGAGTTTGTTGAGGATTCCCAAGCGGATGGTCTTATCCATCGCGTTCAGGGTAGCCGCCGCCGCCTTGATGCCTCCGGTCTGGTTGAGGGCTTTGGTCACCTTGCGACCAATCTTTTTGGACAAAACCTCGCCCACCGTTTCCACCACCTCAATCGGGGTAGAAGCCAGTGTCGCCAGACGCTCGATGACTTGTTCCTGAAGACTTTCAGGAAGACTCTTGAGTACCTCTGATCCCTTCTGGGCCGTTAGATAACTGACCACTAGCGCAACGGTCTGCGGTTGCTCCTCCTTGAGGAGATTGCAAATGGAGGTGGCATCGAGATCGATGATTTGCTGCATGGCAGCCACCGAGGTGCGCCGAGTGCCTACGCGGCCGATGACTTCGGCTGCTTTGAAGAGACCCACTGCTTTCTCGAGCACCATCCGCGTGTATTCGACCGATCCGCTGACCCCGGAATTGGCTTGAATTGCCATCTCCGTAAACTCCTTGAGCACTGAGGTCTGCTGCTCAACGGTCATGAGTGGCAAATTCACCATTTCTGAGGAAACGAGCTCGCGTTCGTTGTCATCGAGACTCTTGATCAGAATGCTGGCGCTTTCCTCGCCGAGCAGCACCAGTAGGGCTGCCATCTTCTGCGTGGGAGTGAGACGACCGGGTCCCGTTGGGACCGTTTTCCCACGAAGCATTTCCCGGGCGGCTATTTCCATGCCGCTCATTCGCCGTCCTCCTCAGGCTTCGCTGTGAGCCAAGCACGCGCGGCTTGGGTCATCTTTTGTGGGTTGTCTCGGATTAGGTCCTTGAGTACTTCGAGAGTGACCCGTTCCGGACGCTGTTTGCTCAGTCCGAAATCCATCTTCATCTTCTTCTTCTGCTCTTGGGCAGCTTCGTTGGCTTCTTCCTCTTCATTGGCATCGGTGTCGACTTTGGCTGAAGCAGGTGCGCCGGCAACCGCTGCCCCGACTCCTGCGACTCCTGGAACTCCCCCAGCCTTCACCATGCCATTGGCAAGAATCATTTGTTGGCCTGCCATTAACTGGCCAACCGGGACACCCGCGGCAATCATCTCCTCGGAACCACGCCGCAGCATTCGCCAGAGCAAGAACAGGATAAGAAAACTACCCAGCAACATACCTCCCACTCGGGCAGCCTCGACACCCTTGAACCAGAGAGCATCTCGATCCAATCGCGCGGTCTCCTCGATCTTCGGTTCTTCGTTGAAGGGGAGTTCCTCCACGGCCACTTCTCCTAAAGCCTCGTCTCCCTTCGACAGGCCGAGGGCGCGTTCTGCGGCCCGTTTGAGTTTGTCCATGTCCAGCTGGGTCCTCGTGACCGCTTTACGATCGGCTCCCTTGCCTTCGTAGCGCTGGTTTACAAAAACCGCCGCAGTGACCCTGCGCAGGCCACCGATGCCACCCACGATATTGGTCTGGCTGCGACTGACGTAGAAGTCATCGGTCTGATCCAGTTTCTGGAGTCGGGAACCTTGAGTTCCGGCCGAATTCAAGTTGGTTCCCGTATTGGGGGCGACCCCAGCTACCCCGCCAGCGATGGGATTAAGAGAATCGGTGGTCTCCTGAGTCTTCTTCTGATTCTTAGGAACCGATCCGAGCGGATCATAGTATTCGGAACTGCGCGTCACAGCGTCGAAGGAGATCTCTGCCGAGACACGAACCACCGCTTGTCCCGGACCCAGGATGGTCTCGAACATAGACCGCAGCTTTTCAGTCAGGTACCGCTCAACGTTCTTGCGCTGCTGCAACTGACCACTGACGGCCGAGGCACCTCCACCTTCGTCGGACGGCTCGGACAAGATAGCTCCGTAGTTGTCCACCACGGTGACATCTCGAGCTTGCAACCCCTCTACCGAATTGGAGACGAGGAATCGGATAGCGCTGACCGCCTCCTGGGTGAGCAAACCTGCCATGCGAACATTCAGGAAAACTGAAGCGGTGGCCTTCCGCTGTGCATCGATCACCAGGCGGTTTTCAGGAAGAACGATCATGACCCGCGCACTCTCGACACCGTCGATTTGCTGCAGGGTACGAGCCAATTCACCCTGAAGGGCTCGGACATAATTGGCTTTTTGCACGAAGTCCGACATGCCGAAGGCAGGGCGATCAAAAATCTCGAACCCCGTGCCGTCGGCCTTGGGCATGCCCTTGGCGGCGAGCTGGGCCCGCACAGAATGAACTTGCTCGGCAGAAACCTGGATCGCCGATCCGCCCGAGACGATGCGGTGAGGAACCTTTTGGGATTCTAGGACCCCGACAATCCGGCCCACTTCGGCCGCGTCGAGTCGACCGTACAAGAGACGCCAATCGGTCCTGCCACCGAGCAGCGCGACGGCGATACCGGCGATCACGATACCGAGACCGGCTAAACCGAAAAACACCTGCTGGGCGACGCTCAGCTTGGCGAGGATCTCTCGCAGCTGCTTGGTCAGTTTTTGGACAACTTCCATGGGTGAAATCAAACGGGGCTTCTGGACTTGGACTTGGACTTGGACTCAGGTCTGCACTTGGATTCAGGGGCGATTTCAGACCTGCATGCGCATGAGTTCCTGATAGCCATCGAGCAGCTTGTTGCGGACCTCTAGCATCAGTTGGAACGAAATACTGGCCTCCTCCGAAGCGATCATCACTTGATGCAACGGTACGTTTTGACCGGAAAGCATGGCGCCGGTGGTTGCGGCGGAGGTCTTCTGACCGGCGTCGGTCTTCTGCACCATTTCGGAGAGCATGTCCCCAAATCGGGATCCGGGTGCTGCAACGGAAGTATCGCCGGCGACACTGGAGGCCGTTCCTGCCGTCTTAGCCATCGCGGGCCGTGCCCAGGCTGCGGCGAGATTACTGGAAAAGCTGTTGGTGATGGGAGTCATGGTGTCGGGGCGGTGTCAGTCAGTACTCAACGCTTCCCAATGGAGAGGGCTTGTTGCGCCAATGCTCTTCCGTTGCGCATGACGGCGATATTGGCCTCATACGAACGATTGGCAGAAATTAGGTCTGCCATCTCCTCGTGGATATTGATGGCGGGATAAGCCACAAAACCCTCTTTGTCGGAGTCTGGATGACCGGGCTGGTAAACCCGGACGGCAGGGCGGGGATCTCGGACGATCTCTAGCGTCGGTTCATTCTTGGCCGACGACGACGACTGCGCCGCCATGGCATCACCGAGTGCTGCTTTGAATCGGACCGATTGCCGCTGATAAGGCCCGCCATCGGCGGTCTTCGTGGTGCGCGCATTGGCAATGTTCTGACTGATGACCTCCAGTCGGACTTGCTCGGCGCGGAGTCCCTGCGATGCGCTATTGGCTCCCGGAATAAGATTCACGACATCCTCCCGCTGATGGCGGCCCGAAGCCTAGACATGCGACCTGAAATCATTTGAACATGCAGGCTGTGCTCCAACCCATTGTCCTGCATGGCAATCAATTCGTCGGTCAGGTTGACTGAATTGCCATCAGGGGTCCGCGCCGGAGCTGAAGAGTCGATCACAGCGCTAGGCCGAAGAGTGTTCATCGTGGAAACATCCTGGCGGCGAACCGCTTCAGAGAGTTGGCTGCGAAACTGAGCAGGGACGTCCATCCGCCGAAATCCGGGCGTCTCAAGATTGGCGATGTTCGAGGCCAAGGCACGCTGCCGTTCGACACACGCATCCAGACTTCGCTTCTCCGCCATGTAATTGACGCTGCCAAACAGCGCTTCAGTCATACCATCCCCGCAGCACGGGTCGTGCCACAGGTCCTAGGAGAATGATTGGCCTGCGAGTTGCTGCGAGGTAGAGTGATGTTGGTATCGCGAACACTGCAATCCACGGAGACCCGGATGAGAAGGGCTCTGTCTGGGCTGCTTGTAATTGCGATGGTCTCCGCGGTGGGCGGCTCGCTCTGGGCGGTGGATCGGCCTGTTGAGAAAGTAGCTCAAGCAGCTCTAATCTCTAGCGAAACCCCTGAGTCCCCGAGCGTCGTCGCAGCCAGTGAAGCGTTTCCGCCGATGGTGCTGGATGGCGACTCCTCCGGTCCGTCGGATGCGGCTTGGTCTTGGTTTAACGTCGGATTATCCAACCAACTCAAACAGGCGACGGGTTTTACCCCGATTGTGTTGGATGCCTATGCACGGGCGGCACAGAACCAGAGTTCGCCCGCTTTAGTGAACCTAGGATACATGCATGAAACAGGGCAGGGTGTCCCTAAAGACATCGTCAAGGCCATTTCCTACTACCGGCAGGCTGCTGAATTGGGGAATCCGGTCGCTCTCTATAATTTGGGACGCAGCTATTACACCGGAACCAATGGGTTGCCCTTGGATTGGTCGGCTGCCCGGAAATATCTAGATACTGCGTCTGGTGAAGGACTCGTCGCCGCTCAGCACCTGTTGGGGCAACTCAATTTGGATCAAAACCAAGCGTCGAATGCAGTGGTTTGGTTCGCCCGAGCTGCGGAGCACGGATTCGTGCCTTCCATGTGCAGTTTGGCAAGCCTCTATCATTATGGTCGTGGGGCTCCGGTGGACTTGTCCCGAGCCATCCAGTGGTACCGCAGAGCAGCGGACTCCGACTTCGTGCCTGCCCAGTATCAGTTGGGGGTGATCTACGATTCGGGAAGCAGCGTCCAGAATCCGGTCATGGCCGAGACTTACCTGCGAAAGGCTGCCGAACATGGGCATCGTGAATCTCAGTACCTTCTGGGTCAGTATTTTTACCGAGGCCGAGTCATGAAATCGGACATGGCCGAGGCCTATCGTTGGTGGACTCTCTCCGAAATGAGCGGCCTAGAAGTCGCCTCCGCCGCTCGACGTCAGCTAATGCGTATTATCGCCCCGGTCGATCTGGACCGCGGCCGGGCTTTGGTCACCGCATTCAAACCCGTGGCCTCAACCTTCCGGGATGACGGGGTGGCCGCCATCCAAGCCAACGCCCGGATGACTGATGAGCTGCCCAGTGCCTTCGGAGCGGGCTTCATTGTGTCCGGAGCTGGGCATGTCTTAACCAGCGCACGGCATGTGCCCAATTCTTCGCGGAATATCACAGTTGCCATTGTTGGCGGTAAACTCCGGGCGACTCCCGTCAAGGTGGATCCGGCCCTGGGCTTGGCCATTGTGCAAATCCAAGGTGGAGCTCGCTCTTTTCACTCGCTGGCGGTCCAAACCAACCGCAGTTCCATAAGACCGGGTTCTTGGGTGTTCTGCATGCACATGGAGCCGGGAAGCAGTTCGCGCGACACTCTTCAACCCAGCGCGCATCGGTCCCGTGTTGTTCGCAACTCCGGACTCAAGGCCGATCCACGCTACTTCACCCTTTCAGACCGGATGCCCTTGTCCACGGTGGGTGCCCCGGTGCTCGATGTTTCTGGTCAGATCCTCGGAATCGTGACCGATCCCGCCCCCAAGGCTTACCCCAACTCCGGGGCCGTCGCTCTTTCATCCCGCTACATCAATGACTTCCTTCGCAACAGCGGCATCACTGCTGAGCCAGGGATGCAGGTGGAAGAGCGGGGTGAAGCGGCTCCATCGACTCCGATGGTCGCCAATAACGCTCTGGTACACGTGACGACCTACTCATCATTGCTTCCATGACTTTGGAAAACTCACCTGCCATGGAACTTCAGGCTTCCGTGACTCCCCAGAACCCGATCCAGGTGTTGACCCGCGAAGGGCACTCACGCCTGGCTTCGATCCTGCGGGAACTGGTAGCCAATTTGCCCCACGAGTTTCCCGCATCGATCCAGGGATCTAGGTCGCCGGATGAGGGAAATGTCGTCTTCACTCCGTTTCGCCCACCGCCGCTCGATCAGGGCACCTGGATGGATCGGGCCCGACAGGTGGCAGTGGCGGCGGCGGTGCTCCGGCGAGAGGCACCGAATGCGGCCAGAGATTGGCTGGATGAACGGTGCGGATTGCGCTTTGACGAGTCTCAAGTCGAGCGAGCAGCTCTCACTCTAGATTCCCAAATCCGCGGCTGGCGACGCCGGAGACTCCCGAGGCACTTCTGGCTCTTCGTGCTGACTTGGCGGGAGCGAATTAGCCAGAACTCTGGATCGGAGTGCCTTCCGGCCACATGCCTGGTGGCCGTCGATCAGCATGGGTATCGCATGGTCGCAGATTTCAACTTGGGTGCGGCCAGCAATCCCAACTGGCCCGAGATTTTTCGAGCTTTGGAACAGCGAGGCATGGGGGAAATTTCCGGGTTGACCGCACGGATGACCCCCGGGCTTTTCGAGGCCGCGGCCACTCAGTGGCCACAGGCCCGATTGCAAGTTTGCCAACGGCAGTTTTTGTCACGAGTTCGTGGGGCTACCGCGAATGTCAAAGCTCGACGGTCGCACCCGGGATTCCGTGGCGATCCGATGGCTTTGGCCGAAGGCTGGGCCAAGCACTTGTCCGAAGGACACCCCATTTCATCTTGGGTCAAATCTCCGGCTCCGGCTCAGGCCTCGACACTCTCGGTTGTGGATTTGCCCCGAGAGCTTCATACTCCTTTGTCCTCGGTGTCTTGGCTGGAACGGGAGATGCGTTTAGTCCGCAACCGCGCCTCTCAAGACGAAGTTCCCACCCATCCTGCCATGAAGGCCCGACTCCTCTCGTCCGCGATGATTGAGTGGGAAGGGGAGTTGGATGCCCGGAAGCCCTTTGTCAGCGATGACGCCATCCTCGAAGTGCTCCAGTCCCGTTCGAAGGTTCTGGGGTCCCTCAACGTATGATTCAACTCGTCAGCGCTGCCATCGGAACGGGAGTCGCCCTGCTGCTGCTGGCGATCTCCTTATTCAATGGCGTTGACTGGGTCGAGAGTCTGTTTCACGCAGCCATCTCGGGCGCCGTCATGGCTCTGATTTCTCGCCAGTGGTGCCGACTAATTTATCGCGCCAGCCAAGAATCGGGTTCCGCTACCACCAGTGGTGACGAGAAACCCGCCGTGGAAAACCCAGTGAATACGAGGGGCAATGCCAGCCACTGAGTTCACAGAAGCCCCGATCGTACTGAGTTCCTTGACCCACAAGGTTCGGGCGCTGCACAGCTACCGTGACACCGTTGGGCCGGCCGATGGTGAGGAGGATTTGCTGCGCCGTTACGCCCCTCTGGTGGTCAGAACCGTTCAACGGTATTGCCCGGCGCTTCCAGCAGGCACCGACCTAGATGATTGGATTAATCTCGGCCTCTTCGCCTTGGTCCAGGCCGGAAGAACCTATGATCCGCTCAAAGGGGCCTCTTTTCCTCATTTTGCGCGCATCCGCATCAAAAATGCGATCTTCGACGAACTGCGCCGTATTAGTCCGCTCTCCCGGTCCGACTTGGCGCGGCGTCAGGCGCTCGAAGAGACCATCGATACGCTAACCACCGAGCTGGGGGGGCCGCCTTCCGAGGATCAAATCGCCTCGCGCCTTGGAATTAGCATGCCGGAGTATCGACAACTGCTCGACCGGTTGCGCGGAGTAATTTTTGAAAGTCTCTCGGAACCCGCCTTCTTGGCGAGCGACGAGCTGCCGTCACGGGAGTTGGCGGACCTGAATCAGCAGGGCCCTTTTGAAATGCTGGTCCAACGGGAATTGCACCAACAGATCCGCGACCGGATCCAGGTGTTGCCCGACGTCCAGAAGAAGGTTCTGAACATGTTCTATTACGAGGGTCTCCGATTGAAGGATATCGGAGAAATCCTCGGATTCACCGAAGCCCGTGCCTGCCAAATTCATGTGCAGGCCGTTTCGGCCCTGAGTGCGTACATCAAGCGAGTTAATCCCATCTAAAACCTATGGTCGTCATTATTGGATTCGTCATCATTATTGGTCTTACCTGTGTTGGCTTCATGATGAACGGTGGCAACCCCTTGGCACTGTATCATACTGGAGAAGTCGTCCCCATTGCAGGGATGGGACTCGGAGCCTTGGTAATTATGGCCCCGATCAAGACGCTGAAGGGAATCGTCCACGGTCTGACAGCGACCCTCAAAGGAGCGCCTTACAACAAGGGCCACTACGAGGAACTGCTGAAGTGCCTCTATGAACTCTTCGTGCTCGGGCGCCGCGGCGGAATGATCGCCCTAGAAGAACACGTGATGAACCCTGCTGGGAGCAGCCTCTTCAAGAAGTACCCTAAGTTTTACAGCAACCATCACGCGATGGACTTTCTGTGCGATGGACTGAAGCCCGTGGTCGATGGACGCATCAAGCCCGATCAGTTGGAATCTCTTATGAAGCAATCCCTGATCACGGCCCATCACGAGCATCATGAACCGGTGGAAGTGCTGGGTAAGGTAGCCGACTCAATGCCGGCCTTCGGCATCGTTGCCGCGGTGTTGGGCATCGTGTTGACCATGGGCAAGATCGACCAAGGAACCACAGTCGTCGGTGCGAGCATTAGCTCGGCGTTGTGCGGCACGTTCTACGGCATCTTCGCTTCTTACGGCGTGGTGGCACCCCTGGCCACGAACATCGATTTCATCGGCCGCGCTGAGGCCATGTATATGAATGTGATCAAGGAGGCCACCGTGAGCTTCGCCAATGGCGCTGCACCGTTGTTGGCCTGCGAAGTGGGTCGCCGCGTCCTCAGTGACGACGTTCGCCCGGCATCCTCCGAGCTGGAGACGATGCTGAAGACCATGAAGTGAGTGTTTTTCCTAATAAATTGACTTATGGCAGCAGGAGGAGGTGGTGCATGGAAAGTGGCTTATGCCGACTTTGTCACGGGCATGATGGCCTTTTTCATGGTCATGTGGATCGTTGCCCAGGACGAAAAGACCAAGGGCGAACTGGCCAGCTACTTCCGCAACCGGATGATGTCCACGGTTAAGAACTCCATGGGTGTTATGCCTCAGAAGACCTCTGAATCGGATGGCGCCCAGAACCGCTCGAAACTCTTCGAAAATCAATCGGCGGTTCCGCTGGAATTCATGCAACGCCTGGATGAACGACTGGAACGGGCCGTCATGGAGAATCCCGAGTGGAAGGACACCCGTTCGGTCAAGGTGGAGCGTTCGAGTGAAGGTCTGCTAATTACGTTCTTCGACAGTCCTGGGAAACCGCTGTTTCAAGCCGGGGCACGGGGCCTGACCGAGTATGGCCAATTAGTCTTCGAGACCGTGGGTTGGGAGTTGGCTCGCTATCCTCAGGTGGAGTTGGAATTGAATGGTCATACCGCCGGAGAGGCGGGCACCGGAGAGGGGGATCCCTGGGAATTATCAGCCATTCGAGCCAACTCGGCCCGCCAATTGCTGCAATCTTTCGGAGTGAAATCCTCACAGATTCGCAAGATTTCAGGAATGGGCAGTGAACAACCGCTTCCGGGTCGCTTGCGTGACGACCCCGGCAACCGGCGAGTCTCCATTGTGGTGAGGGCCGGGAAAGCGCCTCCCAAGACCGAGTGATCATGGCTGCTGAGTTTGTTCCATTTCCTCGGTACGAGTTTGCTCAGGCTTTGGCTTCGGCTAACCCGGAGTTTTCACCGGTCACCCCACCGGTCGACACCAAATCCTCGGTGTTGATTCCGGCGGACAAGGCACTGGCTGATCTCTCGGACGCCCTTCGGATGGGGCTCGATGAGGCGATCATAGAAACCATCCTTTCCGGCATTCGTTCACCTCGAATGCTGACCAAAACACGGCCGATTTCATTGCGAGATTTGTACGCTTCCGAAGTGGTGCCTCCCGGTGAGACTCAGGAGCCCAAGGCGCCGGGCATCGTGGTCACCCGAGTGGGTGATTTAGTCCAAAAGGTTACCGTAGAATGCCCCTGCGGTGAACGAATCTCACTCGACTGCGTTTACTGATTTTTTTTGCTTATGGCTGGTTTGGACATGTCCATTTCGGGTTTGGCCTCCGGTTTCGACTGGAAGTCGGTGGTCGATCAACTCACGGCTGTGGAGCGGACTCCTCAGACCAAGGTGAGGACCGAGCAGACCACCTTGGCTAGTCGCCGCTCCGCCCTCGGGCAGATCGCAACCCAACTGACCGACCTTCAGACCAAAGCCACCGCGCTGGGTGATTCTAGCCTCTACAACCGTCGATCGGTGAGTTCTTCGGACACGACCATTGCCTCAGTGAGCACAGCGGATGGAGCGGTGACCGGGAGTTACTCCATCAACGTGACCACCCTCGCCACGCCTTCAAGTTGGTTGGGGGCCACGTCGGGAATTATTAGTCCGCTGCACACCGCTGATATTAGCGCCTCTGCCGCTCAGGCGGGCCCCGTTCTTTCGGCAGCAGGGTGGGGGACCACGCTCACGGCCGGCACTGTGACCATCGGAGTCCAGAACAGCTCAGGCACGGTGACGAACGCCACCGTGACCGTGGCCACCACCGACACCCTCAAGGAGGTGCTGGTAAAACTGGATACCGCCATTGGTTCAACAGGAGGGGCTACCTATTCCACCGCTAACGATCAGGTCACCATCACCCGTCCTAATGGAACAAACCTGATCCTCGGATCCGCCTCGGACACCTCCAATCTTCTGAGTTGTCTCAAGCTGTTCACTCCGGCTTCCGGTGCCAACGCAGTCAGCGACTCCAAGTTGGGCTCCCTCAAACTCTTTTCCAGTTTGTCTAGCCAGCCCTTGGTGACACCGCTGACCTACGGAACCACAGCGACGACGGGCGCCTTCTCAATCAACGGGGTTTCCATTAGCTACTCTTCCAGCAGCACCTTGGCTTCGGTGCTCAACAGCATTAATGACTCGGCTGCCGGAGTTCAGGCCTCTTTTGATTCCGGGCTGAACCGCATCGTGCTCAAAAACAAGGAGGCAGGAAATCGAGGCGTTGTGTTGGCACAAAGCGGCAGCAGTAATTTCCTGACAGCGTTTGGCCTGACAGGGGGTACGCTGAGCAGTGGCACCGATTTGGTGTATTCGATCAACGGTGGAGCCACAGCCAAGGCCCGGTCTAACTCCATCCGTGACTCTGATTCAGGGCTCACGGGTTTGACGATCACCGCTTCCAAGGTGGGGACAACGACCATTAACAGCGCCAACGACACGGGCGCGGCCCGTTCGGCCGTTGATGCGCTGGTCACCTCGGTGAACCGAGTCCAGTCGCTGATCTCCTCCTTGACCGTCAGTAATCGCGACGCGGCGGGAAAAATCACAGCCGGTGTCTTGGCTTACGATCAGACTATCTTTCAGTTGGGTTCGAGCCTTCGTAGCTTGCTGAGTCTCCAGTTATCGGGAGGCCCGAGCACGACCATCCGAGGGCTCGCCGACCTGGGATACAGCACGACGGGTTATACCAATGAACTGTCCGCGACCAACTCAGCCTCGCTAAATACTGCGCTTTCGAGCCAGTTATCCGAAGTTCAGAAGTTCTTCTCGACCACCACCACCGGTCTGAGCGAGCGGATCACGAGCTTTGTGAAGCCAATGGTGGATGAAAACTCAGGCACTTTGCCTCAGCGGCAGAAGGGGTTGACCGAGCAGTCCTCAAAACTCGATGACCAATTGGTCGCCATGGAGCGGCGTGTTCAGTCCAACCGTGAGCGACTTTTGGCTGGATTTCGAGCCATGGAGGCAGCCCAAGCCAAATCCAATTCCCAGATGCAATTCCTCAACCAGAAACTCGGAATATCCGCATGATTAGGCCGGTACATATCCTCAATCTGGGAGTGGCGCTCGTTTTGGCCATGGGTTGCAGCTCGGTCGCCAAGCGACTGACCGACCCTTCCTACACGGGGCCGTTTAGGAGCCAGTTCAACCACTCGTCGATGGGTTTTGACGTCTTGAAGACCATCTCGCGTGTGGCAATTTTGCCCACCGCTTTGCCTGAAGGCGGGTTGGGGACCCCTCAATCCGAGGCGGCCACCGAGGTTCAAGCAGGCATTATCGCCGAACTAAGACAAGATGGCCCGTTCGAAGCAGTTTTTTACCAGCCTCCCAAAGGACGCTGGCTGCAGGGCGCCCTGGAATTGCGGACGACCGAGGCTCTCCCGAGCCAGTTACTCCAAGATGTCCAGCGTCAGACCTCCGCAGAGGCGATTCTCTTTTCCAGTCTCTCGACCTACCAACCTTACCCACCGCTGCGCATCGGCATCAAGTTGACCCTCGTCCGAGTCCATGATGGCGCGGTGCTATGGCAATTTGATGACGGGTTCAATGCCGGCGAGGCCGCCACATTGAATGACGCCCGGAAATACCTCAGAGAATCCTTGGGCATCGAGACCGATCCACCGCCGGCGTTGTCGGTGGATAGCCCTCAGCGCTTCATCCGATACGGGGTTTCGCGGGCCGTGCGCCTGCTCAAGAGGGATTTTCAACCCGCCTCCAATCCGCCATTGGGCGCAACCAATGGCGTCCAGAAGGGCGCCTCAGGGCCTCAATCTAAAAAATCCTGACGGGACTCACATTTCTCCTTAAGTGCAGGCTCATCCTGCCGCAATTTAATGGTTGAGGAGGTATTGTGAAAATAGAAGCCATTAAAACTCAGGAACCCACTTTGCCTACAGAGGTCAAAGTTAAGACAGGCCGACCGCCCGAGCCGGGTGAATCGGTTTCATTGCGGCCGCCGCCGAAGATTACCCGCGAAGAGCTGTTACAAGCCAAAGAACGGGCCGAAAGCGATTTCAAGATCGTTAAGGAAATGGTTCGTAAATCGAGCCCAACGAGTCCGTATCCCCCGTTAGATGGGGTGGACCGTATAGCAGCCTTGTTCGGCTGATCTTAGACACCGAATAATTCCGGATCACTGAGCGTATGTCACAGGCCCGTACTGCGTTTGCGGCCTACCGTTCAGCCACGGAGGCCACCGTCTCGAAGCAACGTATTGTTCAGATGCTGCTTGATGGCGCAGTGCTGGCGATCCAGCGCTCCATCGACGGGTTCGATATCGAGGAATTCGGTTTACGTCAGCAGACTATCCACAACCAGATCACCAAGGCAGCGGCGATCGTCTCCCAGTTGCGCGTGGCGTTGGATTTGGAGGCAGGTGGTGATTTTTCGCGGAAACTCTTCGGATTGTACGGCTACATTGGAGATCACCTGATTCAGGGCAATCTCCGCAAGGATCCGGAGCCCTTAAAGGAGGCTCAACGACATCTGAAGGTCATCCAAGAGGCATGGCGCGAGATGTTGGCTGCTCAAATTACGGGTACCGCCATCGATTCGGCTGGAACACGTCCCGCCAGTGCACCGGCTACCGAGCGGGTCAATTTCAACATGAGTGTCTGATGGACACCGTCCCGGAATCTCCAGACCCGGTCCAAACCGCCTTGCGATCTTGGGAAGATTTGAACGGGCTCCTGAAGGAAGCGGTTTCCCGTCGGGATTGGACCGAAGTGGAGTCAATTCTGGAGCGAAAATCGGAGTGTCAACGGGACCTCGAAGTGCTTTTGCCTCCCAACCACGTTTTGACACCCGATCAGCGACGGCAACTGAGGGCTGTCCTGGAACAGGAGATGGCGATGGGACCGGAGTTCCAACAGGCCGTAGTGGCTTTGGAAGCCGAACGCCAGCAATCCAACGTCATGCTCAAACAGTCTCACCAATTGCGTCGGAGCTACGGCACCCGGGCCCCGAGTCCGATATTCTGGGAACACTTCACTTGATGGGTCGGCTTCCCTCGGACACGGGAAGGGGTCACCAGCATTGGATAGAATCCGACTGTAACACCTTCTCCAGAAGGAGTTTATAATCCGGGTTCTCTTCGTTCAGCGAGAGGACCAGCACCTCTTGATCCGGCGATTTCTGCTGGTCGAGGATGAGTTGCTCGACCTCGGGCTTCGCAGGATGAGTCAGAATGTGAAGGATACGCTTCATGGCAGATAGAGACTCAAAATCGGAACACGTAGGTGGATTGTGCGGCCAACGAGGCCCAGTGGGCTTCGGAAACCTCCTCGAATGGGGTCAAGGGTTCGCCCAACAGTGCCAATTCTGAAGCCCCCTCCTGAACGTAAACCGGCCGGCCCCATTCTTGAAGGATCGGCAAATACCGAGTGAAGTTGTCTTCGTCGATCCACTCATCGGAATACTCCGACAACGACAAGATGGCAGCCCCTCGCAGGTAGAGGACCACCTCAACCTTCTTCCAGGTTCCGATACCTGCAGCCATCCGAATGGCCTCGGCTGGGCGACCGCTGGTCCGAGGATCAGAATCCACGACAATCAGAACTCGGGGTTTCATGGCGCGTTGAAACTGACGAATCGATCGGTGCTGGCGATGAGGTCACTCACAACGGTGAGTCCGGCAAAGGTGGCTCGATCATCTACGGGAATGCCATGGTGGTGCGCTCCATAGGCGCAGGCGAAAAACTTCAATCCCTGAGGACGCAGAGCCTGCAACTCCGGGTGCCCCACACCAGCAACCGCTAAATCAATGCAATACAGGTAAACCGAGCAACCGGCCTGCAACGCCGCAGCAGCAAAACGGACCCCGTGGAGGAAGGCCGGAGCCTCGGGCGGCGCGGAGATCAGGATCCCAAGTTTTTTACCGTCGAACGACATGCACACACAAGAAACGGGAGGTTGGAGCCGAAGTCAAAGACCACTCGCACACCCTTTGTCTAGTACCCGCGGCTCTAAAGAATTAGTGCCGCTCTTCCAATCGGTAGAGGTGGGTTTGAGTCCGGACCCAGAGAGCCTCTCCAGCGGCCGCGGGGGAGGCCATGCACCCTCCGTCGAGCTGGCTGTCGGCCAGCCGACGGAACGTCCGGTCGGCGGCAATCACAACCGTGGCCCCTCCTTCACTAAAACAATACAGGCGATCCCGGGTAGCCAAGGGCGAGGCCGAGTAATTGCCTCCCAACCGCTCACTCCAGACGAGCTTGCCAGTGGTGGCCTCCCAACAATTGGCCACGCCGCCATCCTCGACCCCGAAGAGGAGGTCGCCGACCAACGTCAACGACGGTTTCTTCGGCGTGCCCCGCTTGGACTTCCAGGCGAGTTGGACACCGGCCGCCGGGGCGGATTCCCCATTGGCGTCCAGCACTGTGCCGGCGGCATTGGGGCGAATGGCCAGGGTTTGCCCTTGCGACCATCCACTGGGAACAAAAATTAACCCATGCCCGATCACTGGACGCGTTCCTGCCGAATGGCTGGTGCGCTCCTCGACCCGCCACAACTCGCGTCCATCCCGGGCATCCAGTCCGTACACGGCCTTGGCTCCCTGACTGACCAGATGAGGAATGCCCTCGACCGTGGTCACCGTGCAGGTGGCGAAGGCCTTGCGCATGTCTCCATCAGCCTCGGGCTTGCCGTTGGGGCCGAGGTCTTTGTAGTCGACGGATCGATCCTTCAGCCAGCGGGTGGCTCCAGTCTTGGCGTCCAACGCGACCAAGAACTGCCGGTCGCTGCCGTCGAAATTCAGAAAGAGGGCCCCCCGATGCAAGATCGGCGAGGACCCGGCCCCTCGGAAGTGGTTGCACTTGAGATCCCTGCGCTCCCAGAGCTTCTTGCCGGAGCGCGTATCCAGACAAGCGGTGCCGGCTTCGCCGAACGACACGTAAATTCGGCCTTTTTCAATGACCGGCGTGGGCGAGGCATAGCTGTTGTAGCGCTTCCAGAGATCGGGTTGTTCCGCCTCGAAGACCAGAATGTCATGGACCACCTTCCCGGAATCGCGGTCGAGGCAAAGAGCATACAGACGGCGGCCATCGTCGGTCGCCGTGGTGACCCAAACCTGATCGCCCCAGATCACCGGCGAAGACCACCCTTTGTCATGGATCGCGGTCTTCCACGCCACGTTCTGCTGCTCAGACCACTTCAGTGGGAGTTTTGTCGCGGAGCTGAGGCCGTCACCGTGCGGCCCGCGGAATTCAGGCCAGTGTTTGTCGGCCGCCAGCATTGAGGCCGCGGTCATCAGACTGAGGAGAATGTGTTTCATGCCGAGGGGGATCTCGGAGTGGACCCCATTAGCCGCAGCACGGCAAGCAGTCCGGCCAGCAGGGCAATGGTGGCACAGGCCAGATAAGGGGCTGGCAACCACAAATCGTAAAGGGTCGTGGCCACGGTCGGCCCGAGGACGCGGGCGAGGGTGCCGGCGCTTTGGGCGATTCCGAGAGTGGTTCCTTGTTCGTCTGCCGGGCTGAGTTGCGAAATCAGTCCCATGGTGGGAGCGCGATTGATGCCCGAACCGATTGCGAAGACCGCTAGGGCGGCGAGCATCGTGGTTAAAGAGTTAGCCAAGGGCATGAGCACTAGGCTGACCGCGACCACGAGGAGGCTCGCCCCAATCAGGCGACGTTCGCCGAAGGATTTGACCAGGCGTCCGATACCTCCGCCCTGAACCATCGCGGCCATGATCCCACAGAAGGCGAAGACGTAGCCGACATGCTCCTCGTCATAGTGCAACTTGGTGTCGAGCAACAAGGGCAGGGTGGATTCGAAGGCCGTGAAGGCGAAGGTTCCCAGGAAGTAGATGCCGATTAAGAACCCGACTTCCTTCATGCCCAACACATGGCGGATCTGGGCAAAACGCGGACGCCGGATGGCCGGAGCCGCATCCTTCTTTCGGGTCTCCGGCAAAATGAAGCACCCCAGCAGAAAATTGATCGCACAAATCCCCGCAGCCACGGCACCAGGACCCGCCAGCCCAAAATGTTTAAACGACTGTGACCCGATAACCGGTCCCAAGATGAATCCTAGGCCAAATGCCATCCCAATGAGGCCCATGCCTTTGGAGCGTTTTTCTGGAGTGGTGACATCCGCAATGTAGGCCGAAGCCACGGACAAATTGGCCCCGCAAATGCCAGCAAAGATACGGGAACCGATCAGAATCCAGAAACCCGTGTCGCCAATATAACTGGCTGAGAGTCCGAAGAGCCCGTAGGCGATGATGGAGCCGAAGTTGCTCACCAGCAGCACCGGCCGCCGCCCGATCCGGTCACTCAACTGTCCCCACCACGGAGCGAAGACTAGCTGCATGAGCGAATACACCCCCATGGCCGCGCCGATTTGCCACCCTTGTGCGCCATATCGCTCCGCGTATTTGGGGAGCAGTGGCAGGCAGATGCCGAATCCGATCAGATCGATGAAGACCGTTAGGAATATAACCAACAGGGGAGAACCAGACTTCATGTTGTGCCGGCAGTCTGGATCTTCTCCACGGCCATCGGCAACCGTCGATTGCCCGGTTTACTCCCTGCCGACGATGAGTGCAGTGGTCGATTAATGACCGGCTCGCAAGGTGCATTGCCCTTTGAGCAGGCGGACACAGCAAGTGAGCCGGAAACGCTCGGGGTCTTTATTCCACTGGTCGAGCACGTCCAACTCTTCGTCGGTCGGCGGCGAGAGGTTCTCCATGCCGGAGACCACCTCGGCGGCACAAGTGCCACAGGAACAACTGAAACAGCCGGCCTCCATTTCGACTCCGGCCAACTCGCCGGCCTCGACGAGCAACTTTCCATCGGGGATTTCGGCAGACTTCTGGGTGGGAAGAATAGTGATCGTGGCCATGGCGTTCGAAAAAAGGACGGGCGGAGCAATAGCGGCGCACGGGCCGAAGTCAACCTTGGGAGATTCCCAATGCGCCAGACTCGACCCAGTTTTTCAGGCGAGAATCCCGCGGATCACCTCGCCGTGGACATCGGTCAGACGTCGTTGGATACCGTTGTGGTAGAAGGTGAGCTTTTCGTGATCGATGCCCAAAAGATGGAGGAGAGTCGCGTGAAAATCCGGAACGGTCACTCGATTCTCGCCCACCGAATAGCCGATCTCATCGGAGGACCCATACCGGTGCCCCGGCCGGATTCCGGCTCCCGCTAAAAAACTGGTGAACGCAACGGGATGATGGTCGCGACCCGAGGCACCGACGCCCTGGGTGACGGGACTGCGGCCGAACTCCGTGGACCAGACAAAAAGGGTGTCCTCCAACATGCCTCGCTGCTTGAGATCTTGGATGAGCGCCGCCACCGGGCGATCCATCGTGGCCGCCTGGGTGTCGTGATTCTCACGGAGGTTTTCATGGCCATCCCAATTGATTCGGGGACTTCCAAATGCGCCGCCATTGATAATTTGCACGAAGCGCACACCCCGTTCGAGGAGTCGACGAGCCATCAGGCAGTTGCGGGCGAATCCTTTGTTGGCGGGATCGTCCAGACCATACAACCGGCGGACCGCCTCACTTTCGCCCGTCACTCGAGTCGCCTCAGGGATGCTCACCTGCATTCGTGCCGCCAACTCATACGATCGCAGACGGGCAGCGAAGGCGCGGTCACCGGGATGGGCCGAGGCAAACTCACCGTTGATGCGATTGAGCATTTGCAAATCAGCCAACCGAGCCTCGGGCGAAACGGAGGCCGGAGTCTCCAAGTCTACGATCGGTTCTTGGGACTGAGTGCGGAACGGAACTCCCTGATGGTTGGCCGGCAAGAAACCCGACGTCCAATTGATGGATCCACCGGCTGGCAATCCGCGCGGGTCAGGCAGCACCACGAAGGCGGGTAAGTTTTCATTCTCAGAACCTAGTCCATAGCTCAGCCAGGCCCCCATGCTGGGGAAGCCATTTAGCGTGAAGCCGCTGTTCATCTGGAAGGTCGCCGGCGTGTGGTTGTTGCTCTTGGCGAACATCGAGTGGATGAAGCACAAGTCATCGGCACACCCTGCGAGGTGGGGCAGAAGGTCACTCACCCAGGCGCCACTCTGACCGCGCTGACGGAACGGGTAGACGCTCTTCATCAGCTTCCCAGGCTGACCAAAGAATCCCAAATTCTCACCTCGACCGGTGAGTTCAGTGCCGTGAAGGCGTTCCAGCTCGGGTTTGTAGTCGAAGGTGTCGAGGTGGCTCACACCGCCGCAGCAGAACACTTGCACGATTCTCTTGGCACGGGGGCGGTGGTGCACAGTGGGCACCACGGAAGGGGCACCCAGCGCACGGTCACGAGCCAAAAGCCAAGCCAGCGCGATATTGCCAAGGCCGCCCACGCTGCTGGAGAGGAAGTGGCGACGGTTCAGCACAACGGTGTCAGCGGACATAAATAAACTCGGTGGTGTTCAGTAGCACCCAAGCAACATGGGGCAACCCCCGTTCGCGGAGTGTTCGGCGAGCCATTTGAGATTCTTCCACGTCCGGGCTTCGACCTAGGGTCAGCTTCCAGAGTTGGGTGACTGCTTCATCGGGTTGATTGGCCGCCAGAGTCAGCGCCCGACGAGCCAGGTGATCGGCCTGACGCTGGACGAAGCCACTGTTCATCAGTCCCAAGGCCTGCAACGGCGTGGTAGTTACGCCACGGCGCGGAGTCCTCACCGATGGGTCTGGACAATCCAAGGCATCCAGGAGCGGTTCTTTGCCCGAGTTGATGTTCATTCGATACACCGTGCGACGGTTGAACTCCGGAGTCCCTCGATCGACCAGATGGTAGAATGTAGCACCATACTCACTGGTTGTGAACGGACGGAAACTCGGCCCTCCAGTTTGAAAATTAAGCTCACCGCTCACCGCCAGCATGGCATCCCGGATCGTCTCACCTTCGAGGCGTCGGGGCGGAAAGCGCCAGAGAAACACGGCATCGGCATCGGTGGCCAAGCCATCGCTGCGGGCCTCGGAAGACTGTTGGTAGGTTTCCGAGGAAACGATGAGGCGGTGCAGCGCCTTCTGGCTCCAACCTCGTGCGATGAATTCGCCCGCCAACCAATCGAGCAATTCCGGATGACTGGGCTTGGTTCCGCTTCGCCCCAGATCACTCGGGGTGCCCACCAATCCCTGGCCGAAGTGATATCCCCAGATTCGGTTCACCAAAACTCGGGCGGGCAGGGGATTGCGCGGATCGGCCAACCAATGGGCAAAGCGCCGACGGCGATCGGCCTCCGGGGCATCCGGGGCCAAGCCCAGATCCTTGGGCAAGGAATCGAAAGCGGACAAACCAGACGGACTCACGATGTCTCCGGGCGATTTCACATCACCGCGCCGCAGAATCCGTGTCGGGGCCGGTTGCTCGCGACGGCCCGCGTAGACGAAGCCGCCCGGTTTCTCCTCAGCCTGCACTCGACGCTGGGCTTCCTGGAGGCGTTGCCGTGCTGCATCCCGCTCCCGAACCTCCTGGGGTGTCAGGTACGCCAGCGCTTCGGTCAGCGAGGGCCCACCGCCGCCCTCCCGGAAGACGGACTGTATCTCGAGTGGACTCAGGGCTCGATCGTGGAGGGCCGCCTGCCGGACGCCACCCGTCAGCCACGGTTTCCCGCCGTTCTCATGACGCCGACCAATGGCAATCCGGGCATTTCCAGCGAGGAAGGTCACCAAAGCGGGAACCTCATACGGTTCTCCATACGGTTGACCATTGCGGTAGAGGGCTACTTTTCGGTCTGCAGAATACACCGCCGCCATGTGGACCCAGCCCCCCAGGGCCTCGGATTCTTCTGGGGCTTGGAGATCGCGGGTCCGCTGGAATCCCTCGCTGCCAGCGGTCCATTTGCGGGGTTGCCGTTCGCCGAAAACGAGCGCATCGAAAACTCGACCGTCGGCCTGCTCGAGTGAAAGAGCTGCACCGCCCCCTTGCTGGAGGTCGGAGAGACGAACCCAGACGCTCAGGGTCTTTTCGCGAATATCCCGAGTCAGGGGCATCGACTGAAAATAGGCCTCGGGCTTCGGAAGTTCCAAGACGCCCGCGGTGATCTGAGCACTGCCATGGAGTTTACCGGTCACCTCAGCGGTTTCTAATCGGCTGAAATTCCACTGAAATCGCGGTAGGGGAGCGATCTCGGTTTGGGTAGCCGCCCGTGGAACTCGCGCAATCGCCTGGGCCTCGATGGAAGCGATTCGGCGCACCTCGGATTCTATTTCGCGACGGCCCTGTTCTTTGCGCTGTTCGCGCAGACGGAGATCTTCGGTGCCCTCGATGGAACGATCTCCATGACGAACCCCATCGAAGACCGACTTGATGCGGTAGTAGTCACCGATGGGTATGGGGTCGAACTTGTGATCGTGGCATCGGGCACAATTGACTGTAAGTCCCAGGAATGTTTGCCCAACGACGCTGACCAGATCATCCATTTCCTCTTCCCGGGTAATGGCCCGTTGCGTGGCATTGGCTTGCGAATTGCCCGCCTGATCCCAAGGCCCCGAAACCAGCATGCTCGAAGCGATGACTCCTTCCGAGGTCACCGGTTCCAAGACATCGCCCGCCACCTGCTCCCGCATGAAGCGGTCGTAGGGAAGGTCTGCGTTAAAACTACGGATGACGTAGTCGCGAAACGGCCACGCGTGATCCCTCGGACGGTCGTATTCGAAGCCCTGGCTTTCGGTGTAGCGGACGACGTCCAACCAATGCCGGGCCCAGCGTTCTCCGTAACGTGGCGAAGCCAGAAGGCGCTCGACCAGAGCCTCATACCGCGGGCGTGACGGATCCCTCTCAAACTCCGCCACAAGCTGGGGTTCCGGAGGTAACCCCACGAGGTCCCAATGCAGGCGACGGATGAGATCGCGCGGGGAGGCCGGAGGATTCGGTGCCAGCCCTTGGGTCTTCAAAGCGGACCGGATGAAGGCGTCCACCGGGTGATCACCCACGGGAACCGCAGGCCGGGTGAGAGGTCGGAAAGACCAGTGATTCGACGCGGGCATCGCTGCCGCCAAGGGCTGATTTTCGGCAGCCGCCACCGGAGCCCCAACGATCAGAACCGCAACTATTCCGACAATGCCCGCCCAGAGGCAGAAAACCCGCCGGGGGCGGTCTCGTTGGAACCAAGTCAGCAGGCGTATCATTGGGATATAAGTGATCAAGACGCAGACTTCCAATCGACGCAAGCGGCCCCCGTCACTGAAAACTGTGAAACGGTAAAACCCACGGGGCCAGCCTCTGCTCTTTACTCGCCTAGAATCTAATTATTCGAGGGCTGTCTCGGGCGGGGTCTGCATGCGCGCTTCATGGGCCACTCGAGCCGCGCGCACCTTTTCTGTGGGCACATAATTGGCGATGAATTGTCGGCGGTACTCACCAAAAGTCCCGTTGCGCAAATGCAGACGGACGTCGTCCATGACCTTCAGGAAGAAATGGCTGTTGTGAATACTCACCAACCGCAGTCCTAGAATCTCATTCACATTGAGCAAGTGACGGATGTAGGCGCGGGTGTGATTGCGGCACGCGAAGCATTCACACGTCGGATCGATGGGGTTGAAATCGGCCTTCACGGCTCCGCCTTTGATGGCGAAAGTACCCTTCGGAGTGAACGCTGTTCCATTGCGAGCCACGCGGGTCGGTAAGACGCAGTCGAACATGTCGACCCCGCGGGCGACCAACTCGATGAGCTGAGCCGGCGTCCCGAGCCCCATGGCATAGCGGGCCTTGTGTTCAGGAAGATAGGGCTCGGAGATTTCCACCGCCTTCATCATTTCAGGCTCCGGTTCGCCCACGCTCACACCACCGATGGCGTAGCCGTCGAAGTCCATCTCCACGAGTGCCTCGGCGCATTTTTTGCGCAGGTCGGCGTGGTGGGTTCCCTGGACGATTCCGAAGACCAACTGGCCCTCGGCCCTCGGCTGAGCCTTGCACTCGGCGGCCCAGCGGAGCGTTCGCTTGACAGCACGGTTCACCTCGTCGCGGTCGGCCGTGTGAGGCGGACATTCGTCAAACACCATCGCGATGTCCGAACCCAGCGTGCGCTGGATCTCCATGCTCTCCTTCGGCCCGAGGAAAATTGGGGACCCATCCAAGTGGCTTCGAAACTCGACTCCGTGATCCCGAATCTTGCGAATCTTGCCGAGCGAGAAGACTTGGAAACCGCCCGAATCGGTCAGGATCGGCCCCGACCAGTTCATGAACCGGTGCAGCCCGCCGGCCTGACGGATAATGTCCATGCCGGGTCGGATCGACAGATGGTAAGTGTTGCCGAGGAGGATCTGGGTGCCCATCTCCAGCAACTCGCGGTTGTCCAGCGCCTTGACGCTGGCCTGAGTGCCGACAGGCATGAAGACAGGAGTCTCCACGACGCCATGCGCCGTGTGCAGGCGGCCCAACCGCGCCCGTGAAGAGGGATCCTTGGAGAGGAGTTCGAACACGCGACCGACTTTGCGCGAAAACCTTTCCATTAGATAGTTGTGTCCCGTTCGTGGTCGAATCTTTCGGTTTTCTTTCAGGATTGGCGACCAAGGGTCCGTGGGTGATTCTTCCGGGGTTCATGAAATCCTACCGCCTCAATCGGCTGTTCAACGCCAAGTCCAACCGCTGCTTTGATGTGGCGATGGATCATGGCTTCTTCAACGAATACGGGTTCCTCTCTGGCATTGAGAATCTTGGCAAGGCCGTGCAAACCGTGGTCACCGCAGCGCCGGACGCGGTTCAACTGACCGTGGGTCAGGCCCGTCACCTTCAGGCGCTGCCCGGCAAGGAGAAGCCCGCGTTGGTCCTTCGCACCGATGTGGCCAATGTTTACGGCCAAGATCTGCCGCGCAGTCTCTTCAGCCGCATGATCGAGGCTCCGGTCGAGCAGGCTCTGCGCCTGGATGCCACGTGCGTGGTGGTGAATCTCTTCCGCATCCCGGGGCAACCCGAGGTGACCGACCAGTGCATCCAGAACATCCTGCGCATCAAGCCCGAGTGCGACCGGTACGCCATGCCGCTGATGATCGAGCCCCTGGTGTTCCAGCCCAACGCCAAGGCCGGCGGGTACATGGTCGATGGCGACCTTCAGAAGATACTGCCGTTGGTGCGGCAGGCCGTGGAGCTGGGAGCCGACATCATCAAGGCCGACCCCACCGATGACGTGTCGGTGTATCACCGCGTGGTTCAAATTGCCGGAGGGATTCCAGTACTCGTCCGCGGTGGCGGCAAGGCCTCCGATACAGAAATCCTCCAGCGCACCGAACAACTCATCGCACAGGGAGCCTCAGGTATCGTGTATGGCCGCAACATTATCCAGCACGCCAACCCGGCTGGCATGACCCGGGCCCTCATGTCTCTGGTTCACGACGGCACCACGGCGGCACAAGCGGCGGGCTATCTGGTCTAATTCAGAGTCGGATAGGTCGGAGTGGGGATTGAGCAATTGGGGCGTTCTCTAGGATTAGCGAACGCCCTTTTCCATCTTCGGGGTTTCCATTTTTTGAAAACCTTCTCAACATCGAAATGCTAACCCGGCAACTGGCCGGTGAACTGTCGTTCAACCCCCTGACTATCCATGAATCCGATCCATTCTGCTGAACTGACCGAACTGGCCGCTGGACTCAACCGACTCGCCCGAAACCTCTGGTGGAGTTGGGATCAACAAGCTCAGGAGGTGTTTTACGATCTCTCACCGCGAGGCTGGCAGAACCTCTACCACAACGCCGTGGCAATTCTAAGAGAGGTCTCCGCCTACGAATTGCGAGTGCGGCTGCAGGAGCCCGGATTTGCCGAGCGGGTTCGATCGGTATTGCGCCGATTCGATGCTTATTTGACCGACCC